>JAKQJH010000109.1 GCA_029561255.1 Bacteroidota bacterium
AAACAAATCATGAAACGCAATCTGATTCTCTCCACCGTGCTGCTAAGTGCAGCCTGCTTAATCACTTCCTGCAACGAAGGGGTAAAAGAAGACCCGAAGCCCATTGATGTGCAGGAACTGACCAAGGACCAGCCCGAAACCCATGGCTCCGAAATCAAAGAAGGAGATATTACCCTTAGTACTCCGCTTGACAAAGCCATGGTCGATGCCGGAAAAGCCACGTATGGCCTGAAATGCCAGAGCTGTCACAAACTCACTGAAGAAAAACTGGTTGGCCCGGGCTGGATGGGTGTCACTAAAAAAAGACAACCGGTCTGGATCATGAATATGATCACCAATGTAGACATGATGCTGGAAAAAGACCCCGAAGCACAAAAACTCCTGGAACTCTGCCTGGTGCGCATGCCTAATCAGAACATCAGCAAGGACGAAGCCCGCCAGGTTATCGAATTTATGCGCAGCAATGATGGCGAGAAATAAATAATACTAGAAACAAAACCACCGGATTCCCATTCAATTTCTTAACTGCTAAATATTAAACATGAAACACTCTTTTCTAAAATTACTGACGGCCACCCTTTTATTGGCGGTTGGTTTTTCCGGACTTACCAGCTGTAAACCCAAAGGTACCCAATCGGCTGCCGGTGGAGATGCGGCTAAAGCATATGTAGCTCCCGGTAAGTATGATGAATTCTACAGTTTTGTTTCCGGTGGCTTCAGTGGACAAATGTCTGTCTACGGTCTTCCCTCCGGTCGTTTATTCCGGGTAATACCCGTATTCTCTGTGGACCCTGAAAAAGGATGGGGCTATAATGAAGAAACTAAGCCCATGCTGAATACCTCCCATGGATTTGTACCCTGGGATGATCTGCACCATATCGCTCTTTCCGTTACCAAAAGCGAACATGATGGCCGCTGGGCTTTTGGAAATGCCAATAACACCCCGCGTATTGCCCGGATCGATATGAAAACATTCCGGACCACTGAAATCATCGAAATCCCCAATAGTGCCGGTAACCACTCCTCTCCCTTTATCACTGAAAATTCTGAGTATGTTGTAGCGGGTACACGATTTAGTGTTCCCATGGGTGACAACCAGGATGTGCCGATAAATACTTATAAAGAAAATTTCAAAGGAACAGTCAGCTTTATTGGTATAGACAAGACTTCCGGTGAAATGAATGTCTCCTTCCAGATTGCCACTCCCGGAATCAACTTTGACCTGGCCCGTGCCGGTAAAGGCAGATCAGCCGGCTGGTTCTTCTTTAGCTGTTATAATTCTGAAAAAGCTAATACCCTTCTGGAAGTAAATGCTTCTCAGAAAGACAAGGACTTCATCATGGCCGTTAACTGGAAAAAAGCGGAAGAGTATGCGAAAGCCGGTAAGGGCGTGAAAAAGCAAGTCCGTTATGCCCATAATAAATACAACGAATCCACCCATACTGCCACTTCCGAAATCAAAAATGAAGTGCTGATGCTGGATCCCAAGGATTGCCCGGATATGGTCTACTTTATGCCCTGCCCCAAATCCCCGCACGGCTGTGATACCGATCCTACCGGTGAATATATTGTTGGTAGTGGCAAACTGGCTGCCGTAATCCCTGTATTTTCTTTCGCCAAAATTGAAGCCGCTATTGCCGCTAAAAATTTTGATGGCAGTTATGATGGCATTCCTGTTTTGAAATATGAAGCCGTGTTACATGGAGAAGTCCAGAAACCCGGACTCGGGCCTTTACACACTGAATTCGATGGTAAGGGCAATGCTTATACTTCATTCTTTGTATCTTCAGAAATCGTGAAATGGAGTGTGAAGGACCTGAAAGTACTGGATCGTGTACCTACATACTATTCTATTGGGCACTTATCAGTTCCCGGTGGACCGACTTCAAAACCGCATGGCAAGTATGTAATCGCTTATAATAAAATCACGAAAGACCGTTACCTCCCCACTGGACCTGAGCTGACCCAAAGTGCCCAGATTTATGACATCAGCGGTGAGAAAATGAAACTGATCCTGGATTTCCCGACAATCGGGGAACCACACTATGCCGAAGCGATTCCGGCTTCCATGATCATGAAGAACAGCCAGAAGATTTATAAACTGGAAGACAACAAACACCCTTACGCTGCTTTGGGTGATGATAATGCCAAAGTGGTGCGTAAAGGAAATGAGATCCACGTGTACATGACTTCCATCCGTTCGCACTTTACGCCGGATAATATTGAAGGCGTGAAGCTGGGTGATATTGTTTATTTCCACGTAACCAACCTGGAGCAGGATTGGGATGTCCCTCATGGTTTTGCCGTAAAAGGAATCGCCAATGCAGAATTACTGATCATGCCCGGCGAAACACAGACCCTGGCCTGGAAACCGGAGAAAGCAGGTGTTTATCCGATGTACTGTACAGACTTCTGTTCAGCTCTCCATCAGGAAATGCAGGGTTATATCCGGGTCAGTCCGGCCGGTTCTAATGTACCGTTGACTTTCAGTACAGGAACTAACCTGCCTGCCACTACTCCGGCAGCAACCGGAGCGCCGTCCACCAAATAATCATCATCAGCGGTCTGGCTTAAAACCGGACCGCTGATTCATCAACCCAAACTGTTTTTATGAAAAAGATATTTAACCTGATGCTCTTCAGCAGTATATTACTGATGATAAGCTGCAATAATAATACATCCACAGAAACTGCATCTTCCACTGCAGATGCCCCCGCTGCTGGCGGACAGGAAGCGGTTCAGGATGATGTATCACAAAAAGATGTGGTAAAAGTAGCGGTGGGCTCTCCTGATCATACTACACTGGTCGCTGCCCTGAAGCAGGCGGAACTGGTTACTTCCCTGGCGAATGCAGGTCCTTTCACTGTTTTTGCACCTACCAATGCGGCCTTTGAAAAACTCCCCGCCGGTACGGTGGATGGATTAATGAAAGACGATAAAAAAGCGGACCTGCAGAATATCCTGCAATACCATGTTACCACTTCAGCACTGGATTTAAAATTCCTCACCGATGGCATGACGTTAGGTATGGTGAATGGAGATAACCTGACTATTACTGTAAAAGATGGCAAAACAATACTCAACGGTTCTGCTACGATCATTGGTTCAGTAAGGGGCTCCAACGGATGGGTGCATGTGATCGATGGCGTATTACTTCCTCCTGCTAAAAAATAATTCAGCTTTTGCGTTTCAATGATTCCCTGATGGCTTCCGGGACAAGTGCCCGGAAGTCTTTTAATTAAACAGTATGAAAAATAATCTCAGTATCACGTCCCGGATCCTGGTTGCCTTTGCTTCTGGTGCTCTTATTGCTGTCTTTTTCCTTCCCGCCTGGCGGATCGATCTTTTTGCACCGCAATACCCGGAAGGGTTGATGATGAATATCTGGATCAACGGGCTTTCCGGCGATGTGGAGATCATCAACGGACTGAATCACTATATTGGCATGAAACATATCAGTGTGGATATGTTTCCTGAATTTAAATATCTCCCGTGGGTAGTAGGTTTCTTTATGCTGCTCGGAATGATCGTGGCTATTACAGGTAAACGTAAATTCCTGTTGTATTATCTGATATTGACTGTTATTGGCGGTGCATTAGCCGTCTGGGACTTTTACCAATGGGGTTACGATTACGGACATAACCTGGATCCCAAAGCGGCCATCCAGGTTCCGGGACTCTCCTATCAGCCACCATTATTCGGCCATAAACGTTTGCTCAACTTCGATGCTTATTCCTTTCCGGATGTAGGTGGCTGGGTAGTGATCGGTGCATCTGCGCTCGCTTTCTCTGTTTGGTTTACAGAATGGTATCGTCACCGTAAAAAACAAATCGTATGAAACCAATTAGCATAACACTGTACGGCCTGTTCTTTCTGCTATTAACCAGCTGCAGCACAAAGCCCGAGCCTTTTGCCTATGGAAAAGACAATTGCCATACCTGTAAAATGGGAATTATGGATCCGAAATTTGGCACTGAACTGATTACTACCAAAGGAAAGATCTACAAATTTGATGATGTATCCTGTATGCAATATTTTCTGAAATCCAATACCCTTGAACCAAAAGAAATCAGCCAGCAACTGGTGATTAACTTTGAAAAAGAAAACGATTTTCTTTCCCTGGAGGAGGCCGTATTTATCCTGAGTCCTTCGGTTAAAAGTCCGATGGGTAGTCATGTCGCCGCTTTTGCCAGCCGGGAAAAAGCGGAAAAAATGAATGCAACATTTACTGGTGAACTACTGAGCTGGAAAGAACTGGCTGGTAAACTGGACCAATAATGAAAAAAATACTGACCTTTTTTTGTTTGATTATTTCCCTGGGATTGTTTGCCGGGCAGATCGTCGTGGGGACGGCTGCTCCGGTTAAATCCCTTCGGAAAGCCATAGAGATGGCCCGACCCGGAGATACCATCCGGTTACAGGCAGGCCTGTATAAAGAAGGTAGTCTGGTGATTTCCAAGCCCCTTACCCTGCTCGGCGAAAACAATCCTGTCCTGGACGGAGAAAGCAAATATGAGATTCTGCTGATCAGTGGCAGGGACATAACCGTACGGGGTATTACATTCCGGAATTCCGGGTATTCTGCTATGAACGATTTCGCTTCCATAAAACTGGTGGATTGTACCAATATAACACTGGAAAAAAATACCATCCTCAATGCCTATTTCGCGATCCATATTTCCAATAGTGTAAATGCCATCGTTCGGTATAACCGGATTTTTGGCATCCCGGCTTCTGAACAATTAACGGGTAATGGCATCCATCTCTGGAAATCAAACCATGCAGTAATTGAAAACAATCAGGTGGAAGGACATCGGGATGGCATTTACTTTGAATTTGTAACCGCCTCCACTATCAGCAATAACCTGAGCCAGAAAAATATTCGCTACGGACTGCATTTTATGTTTTCCAATGATGACACTTACCGGAACAATACCTTTCGGAATAATGGTGCCGGGGTGGCCGTGATGTATTCCAAAAAAGTACGGATGGAGAAAAATCATTTTGAAGAAAACTGGGGCGCTTCCGCTTATGGCATCCTGTTGAAAGATATCACCGACAGTTATATCCGGCAGAACCAGTTTGTAAAAAACACCGTGGGCATCCATATGGAAGGCAGCAGCCGGATCGAGATCCGGGAAAATCAGTTTAAAAATAACGGATGGGCCCTTAAAGTGCAGGCCAGTTGTGATGATAATTTTTTTCACCACAATAA
Source organism: Bacteroidota bacterium (assembly GCA_029561255.1). Taxonomy (GTDB): domain Bacteria; phylum Bacteroidota; class Bacteroidia; order Chitinophagales; family Chitinophagaceae; genus JJ008. Next base: position 5,216 of record JAKQJH010000109.1, read on the forward strand.
TTTTACGGGTAACAGTTTTGACATAGGCACCAACGGAACGCTGGTGCTCAACAAATTTGAAAAAAATTACTGGGACAAGTATGAAGGATATGATATGAATAAGGACGGAATTGGTGATATTCCCTATCACCCGGTAAGTATGTATTCCATGATCGTCGAAGAAAATCCCACCACACTAATACTGTTTCGCAGTTTTATGGTCAGCCTTCTTGACAAAGCCGAAAAAGCCATTCCCAGCCTGACCCCTGAAAATTTATACGACAATCAACCAATGATGAAAATGCTTTCCTTATGATCCACATTGAAGCTGTATACAAAAAATTCCGCCGGCTGCAGGTATTGGAAAATATATCGGCTCGTTTTACAGCCGGACAGGTGATCGCCCTGATCGGACCCAACGGTTCGGGTAAGACCACCCTGATTAAATCCATCCTGGGTATGGTGCGGCCCGATAAAGGAACCATTCGGGTAAAAGACCATTTGGTAACGGGCAATCCGGATTATCGTCAGTTTATCGGATATATGCCTCAGATAGGCCGCTACCCGGACAATATGAAAGTGGGTCAGCTCTTTGAAATGATGAAAAAAATCCGCGGTATAGAATCCGTGGATATCGATCTGCTCACCCGCTTTGAGATCGAAAAGATCTATGAAAAACCCATGCGCACCCTCAGTGGGGGCACCCGCCAGAAAGTGAGTGCGGCACTGGCCTTTCTCTTTGATCCCCCCATCCTGATCCTGGATGAACCCACGGCCGGTCTTGACCCGCTTTCTTCCGAAATCCTGAAAGAAAAAATCATTCAGGAAAAAAAGAAAAACAAACTCATTCTGATTACTTCGCACGTACTAAGTGACCTGGAAGAACTCACCAGCCATATCATGTACCTGCAGGAAGGAAAACTGCAGTTTATCAAAGACCTGGAAACGCTGCAGGAAGAAACCGGGGAGATTAAATTAAGCAAGGCCATTGCCAAACTGATGCGTGGCCAGGAAACGAGCAGTGCCTGGATCGACCAGTTGTTTGCTGTTGAACAGAATAAAGAGAACCCTCAATAAACTGAATATTATGCTGAAGTTATCCAGATACGTATTATATGATATTCTACGGAATAAAATTATCATCGCTTATACCCTGTTTCTGTTGCTGGTCTCTTTAAGTATGTTCCGCATGGAAGAAAATGGCAGCAAGGCCATGCTCAGTTTACTCAATATTGTATTGATCGTTTTGCCCCTGGTGAGCCTGGTATTCACCACTATCCACTATTATAATTCGTATGAATTTATTGAGCTGATGCTTTCACAACCCCTGAGCCGGACCCGTATCCTGCTGAGTGAATATGCGGGCGTTTGTGTTTCCCTCTTATCTTCATTCTGGATCGGCGTGGGAGTACCCGTAATACTTTATGCACCCGATGCCACTGGTTTTGCGCTGTTATTTACCGGCACTTCCTTAACGGTTGTATTCACCAGCATTGCCTTTCTGGCAGCTGTACGTTCCCGGGATAAAGCCCGGGGAATTGGCTTCGCACTTTTGTTATGGTTTTATTTTGCTCTGATTTATGACGGGCTGGTACTGCTGACCCTCTTTGCTTTCAGTGATTATCCGATGGAAAAATTTACTTTACTCTTATCCGCCCTCAATCCCATTGACCTGGGCCGGATCTATATCATGCTGAAAATGGATATCAGTGCACTGATGGGCTATACAGGCGCTTTGTACAAGGACTTTTTTGGCAGTGGCAGCGGGGTGCTTTTTACCGCCGGCATTATGGCTCTCTGGGGTATTGTGCCCCTTTGGCTGGCATTGCGGAGTTTTAAGCGGAAAGACATGTAATCGTCCTTCGTACACAAACATATAATATACTCATTTAACCAGCAGCAACCAATGATTAAAGTCATTGATCAAATTCATATTCATCATTGTTTTTCCTGATCGCTGAACTTGATATTGGGGTGTCAACAATATTATTCACCCTAAAAAATCAATATGGAAAGCAAAGCACTTGACAAGCCCAGGTCTTCCTGGCCCACTTTGTTTGACAGTGGCTGGATGGACAAATTCTTCAACGCCCCGATTGATGAATTTTTCAACATGGGTAAGGTCATGAATGTACCGGCTGTGAATGTTTCCGAAACCGATAAGGAATTCAGGCTTTGTGTAGCTGCTCCCGGCATGGAGAAAAAAGATTTTAAGGTGGAAGCCTTTGATGAAATGCTGACCATCAGCGCTGAAAAAGAAAAAGAAGAGAAAGAAGAAAAGAACGGACGTTTCAACCGCAGGGAATACAACTACAGCAGCTGGTCCAGAAGTTTTACCCTTCCTGAAAACTGCGATACCGCGAAAATTGCGGCCGAATACAACAACGGGGAACTGAAAATATTGATTCCCAAACTGGAAATCAATCAACCCAAAAAAGTGAAGAGCATCTCTGTAAATTGACAGGATGTGTCTGAAAAGGAGAGGCTGCCCTGATCCGGACAGCCTCATTTTTATAAATGCTTTTATCCCTGTAATTAATATAACAGGTTCTTCAGTTTCTCTATATTGCTGATACTGATTTTACCATCCTTTATCTCAATCAGTTTTTCCGATTTGAAATCACTCAGGGTTCGGATCAGCGATTCAGTGGCCGTTCCTACATAGTGAGCGATATCCTCCCTGGAAATCTCGATGGGTTTGTTTTCGCCCGCGGAATTGAACTTTCCATGGATATCCACCAGGGCCTTTGCTACCCTTTTACGAAGTGAACTATAGGCCAGGCTCAGCAGACGCTCTTCTTTTTCCTTTACATTCTGGGTGATGATGCGGATAAACTTGGATGCCACTGAAATATTTCCGTCAATCATTTGCTGGAAATCTTCGCGGGGCACCTGAACAATCTCCGTATCCTCGAGGGCTACTGCCGAATCATCATAATTCTTCTCTTCAATCAGGGCGGGGTATCCGATAAAATCACCATCACTGTACAGATCGGTGATATATTCCTTCCCGTCTTCATGTGTTTTGAAGCCCTTTACTTTTCCTTTTACCAGAAAATACAGGAAACGGGGGCGTTTGCCCTCGGCATATATCACCTGCTTTTTGGTATATAATTCAGAATTATAATTGTCGGGGTTGAACTGGAGCATCCCGGATTCCCGGAGATCATTGGCCAGTTCGCTCAGGCCTTTTCCGCTTGCATTGTAATTTTTCTGGAGTACTTCATATTTCTTAAGCCGGGATTCGATGGCATTCATCAGCTCAATCTCTTCAAAGGGCTTCGTGATATAATCATCAGCACCCATCTCCATTCCCTTGCGGAGATCACTGCGTTCTGCTTTGGCTGTCAGGAAGATCAGGGGAATATTTTCGGTTTCCGGATTCTTCCGAAGCAGGTGAAGTACCCCATAACCATCCAGTTCCGGCATCATAATATCACAGACAATCAGGTCTGGCTTTTCCAGTAAAGCAGCTTCCACCCCTCTTTTCCCGTTTTCGGCCGTCAGGGTCTTGTACCCCCCAAGGGAGAGGATTTCAGCAGTATTCTCCCGGATATCTTCATTGTCATCGATAATCAGAATCGTTCTTTGCGGCATAGTGCGGTTGGTTTTTTTGTTGCTAAAACTGGTGCAAAATAGGCAAAACCAACGTTTTGATAAAAATCAGTTTGCCGGGTGAACTTTCTCAGGCCCTGCTCCGGGGTCTGCGGCTATTTTAGCAACTTCAACATTTTTTCACCTATTATGTCCTCCTCCGTTATAACTGAACAGGAAATTCATTGCTACCACTGTGGGGAAACCTGCCTGAATACAAAGATCAGGATGGCTGAAAAAGTGTTTTGTTGTGATGGTTGCAAAATGGTTTACCAGATCCTTAACCAGAGCGAACTCTGTGAGTATTACAACCTTAACGACAATCCGGGAATCAATCAGCGGGTGCGGGTACGGCATGACAAGTTCGCCTTTCTGGATGATGAGAAAATACAATTACAACTGATCAGTTTTGAAGATGAAAAGCAGGTCCATATCACTTTTTACCTGCCCCAGATGCACTGCAGTTCCTGTCTTTACCTGCTCGAAAACCTGCACCGGCTAAACCCGGGGGTTGTGTCCAGTAAAGTCAATTTTACACGAAAAGAAGCCGATATCGTCTTCCTCAAGGATAAAACCAGTCTGCGGAGCGTGGCAGAAACCCTGACCAATATCGGTTATGAACCTTATATCAGCCTGAATGACCTCAAAGAAAAAAGGCCGGCTATCGACAGAAGTATGGTTTACCAGATCGGGGTGGCCGGCTTTGCCTTTGGTAATATTATGCTGATGAGCTTCCCGGAGTACCTGGGTATTGATGCCAGCGAAAAAGGATTGCTCACCATTTTCCGCTGGGCCAATTTCGGACTGGCGATCCCTGTATTATTGTATTCGGCCTTACCCTTTTATATTTCTTCCTGGAAAAGCCTGAAGCATAAGTTTCTCAATATAGATGCCCCCATTGCCCTGGCGGTAATCATCACCTTTATCCGGAGCGCCTATGAGGTCATCAGCGGGACCGGTGGTGGTTATTTTGATTCCATGACGGGCATCGTTTTCTTTATGTTGGCCGGCCGGATCCTGCAGGACAAAACCTACCGCCAGTTATCCTTTGAACGAGATTATACTTCTTATTTCCCGATCGCAATCTCTGTATTAAAAGAGGGGAAAGAGACGCCAACTGCCTTACCGGATATCAAACCCGGTGACACCCTGCTGATCCATAATGAAGAGCTGATTCCCGCTGATGGCTTGCTGACAAGGGGTAAGGCTTTTATTGATTATAGTTTTGTAACCGGCGAATCGCTGCCTGTACAAAAAGAGATAGGGGAAATCGTATATGCCGGAGGTAAACAGACCGAAGGAAACATCGAGATCCTGGTGGTGAAAGAAGTGACGCAGAGTTACCTGACCAAACTCTGGAACCGGGATGAATTCAAAGAGCAGGAGGAGATCAATACCAAATCATTTGTACACCTGCTCAGCCGGTATTTTACCTATATCGTGCTGGCGATTGCCGCTGCTACGGTTATTTACTGGCAGTTCAACGATCCGTCCAGGGTATGGCCGGCTATGACTTCCATTTTTATCATTGCCTGTCCCTGTGCCCTGTTTCTCTCCAACACATTTACCAATGGAAACATCCTCCGGATCCTGGGACGTAATCATTTATACCTGCGGAATGCCCAGACCATTGAAGACCTGGGAAAAGCTACGCATATCGTATTTGATAAGACCGGCACACTCACGTCTTCACAGGAACAAGACATCGTTTACGAAGGAAAAGAATTGAGTGAATTGCAGTTGCAACAGGT
>JAKQJH010000120.1 GCA_029561255.1 Bacteroidota bacterium
CACCTGTATCGTAGCCGTTTTAATAAAATTCTCCCTTCCGGTCTGATCCGAAAAACGGGTGATCAATTCTTCACTCACTGATGATTTTGTCTGCAGTAAAAAACTGCTGACCGCTGAAGCCAGTTTTTCCCGCGGAATACTCTCATAATGCTTTACATAAGGCGACCAGTCCACATTGGCATTGATCTGCTGCTTTTTCATGCCCGGCATTTTCGGGACATTCTTTATACCCATCATGGTATCATCATCATCTTTGGCTTTCACATTCATTTCATCCACATCATTGATCAGCTGGGGAATCCGCATGCGCATCATCAGCGATGAACTGTCGATCCAGTTCTTACCCCCGGGCCAGCCGGCCACATTGGGCGGATAAAACAGGAGCTGACCCAATACCCGTTGCAGGAGCATCAGCGCTTCTTCATTTTCCAGTTTCATGGGCAGCATCCGCTGGATACCGACCAATAATTCCACCGGTGATTTGATCTGTGCACCAATATTTTTTTCATCATAAAACCAGTCACTGGTAAATATATCCTCCATCAGCGAACTGATTGAATAGTCGCTGCTATAAAACCGGTCGGCCAGCCAACTGATCTTTTCCGCATCTGGCTTTTCATTGACGAAAAACTTATAGATTTTCTGGGTGATATAGAGCGCAGTCTGTTTCTGGGCGAGTAAGATATCCAGCACTTCTTCGCCATCAAAATTGCCGGTCTTGCCGAGTACGGTCTTGGGACCGAAATCATGCTGGAAACGACGGAACTGAAACTCGCCTTTGATATTGGCCGACCAACCGGTAAAGGCACGGGCGGCTTCTTTCACATCATTTTCGGTATAATGTCCCCTTCCTAGGGTGAAGAGTTCCATTACTTCACGGGCAAAGTTTTCATTGGGGTGATCCTTTTTGTTCTGCTGGTTATTCAGAAAGTTCAGCATAGCGGCTGACCGGGACACTTCCTTTAACAAGGTCCGGAAACTTCCCAACGCATTACGACGGATCGTATCCAGTAGTCCTTGCTGGTAAAACACATTCAGATTGCGGCAGGCAAAATGGCCATGCCAGAAAAAAGCCATTTTCTCCCGTAACTGGGCG
>JAKQJH010000127.1 GCA_029561255.1 Bacteroidota bacterium
AACCCCGCACAGAAGAAGGGTGGAAAGGAAATTTCGCATAAATTCGAACTTCCAAATTACGGATTTAGCGAAGAACCAACGCTTACTTGTAATAAATACCCGCCAACGGGTATCCCACTTAAAAGACTACCTGTGAAGACCGCGTTTAGGGGTTTGCAACCCCGGGACGGATTTTTGTATCATATCAGCACCAAAACCAGGAACTGCACCATTCATGAAGAAGCCGCTGCATAAGCATATCGGACACCATGCCCGGAGGGTCAGAAAGCATGTCACCAAGTACCTGTATAAGCGGGATACTTTGTTTGCCACCATCTGGGTCTTTGTTTTTATAGTTGTCCTCGGTTCCATCCCGATTAACTTCTATGCACTGAATCCACTAAAACTGGGTCTGAAGGATTTTGACTTTCATGATATGGCTTATTCCAAGCTGGATGTTCATAAAGACACCCTTGACCGGCAAATTACGATCATTAACATCGGCAAAGCAGACCGGGAAGGCCTGTCCATGCTGATTGAGAAAACTGCCGCCTTAGCGCCAAAAGTAATGGGACTGGATGTTTTGTTTGAAGGTCCGCGGGCCCCCTACCAGGATTCATTACTGGCCTCCACGATCGCCCGTCATCCACAGTTGATACTGGCATCAAAGCTTGACTGGAATGACGACAATGACCCTTACAAAGAGAATTTTTTTAAAACCAATACCAATGCAGAGGGGTATGTAAATATGCTGGCCGAGGATTATGCCACGGTTCGTTTATGGTCTCCTTTTTTTGAAAATGAGCAAAATCTTCAGGCGGACCCCTATTCCAGTTTTGATCTGGCGATCCTGAAAAAGTATAACGATACGGCCTATCAACGGCAAGTAAAGAGAAAAAAAACGGATGAGATCATCAACTATACGCGGCGTAATAATCAATACAGGGTTATTCAGCCCGAGAATCTGCTTAATGGGGAAGTGGAAGCTGATTGGATCAGGGGAAAACTGGTTTTGTTCGGATATGTCAACGATCATCCGGACGATATTGAGGATAAAAAGTTCACCCCGATGAATAAACGGTTTTATGGCAAAACCATCCCGGACATGAATGGGATTGTGGTACATGCCAATATCCTCAGCATGGCGCTGGAAAATAATTATATCCGGAAATTACCCGGGTGGTTCAACTGGTTATTTGCCGTGCTGATTGGCTGGATCCACATGGCCCTTTTCATAAAATATTACCTGGATCATCATATCTGGTTTCACCTGGTGGCTAAAATCGCCCAGGTACTCTCTGCTTTTCTTTTTGTGTATGCGGGAATCTGGCTTTTTGAAAACTATAGGATCAAACTGGATATGAAATACACACTTTATGTAATCATCATGGCGGTGGATGTGATTTACTTCTATGAAGCCTGGGCTACCTGGATGCATAAGAAATTCCGTTACCACACCGTATTCGGGCATCATGGCCATGGACCGGAACCGGCACATCATAAAGAGCAGGTGCTGCCAGAGCCGGCCACCCCTCCAACAACAGACCATCAATAACAAACTCAACCGAAATAAAAAAGACAAATGAAAAAGATCAGTTTATTAATCACCCTGCTTTGCGCTGGCATAATCGTAACCGCCCAGAACAATTTTATGATCTATAGTTTCAAGGGCAATGTAACACTCATTGAAAACGCCACGGAGAATAAAGTGAAAGTCGGCAAGACGATGAACAGTTCGGCTACTATTAAAATCCCGGCCGGCGGGGTGGCCACTATTGTATGTAATGAAGCCACGATGTTTACCATCAACAAACCCGGCAGTTATCCACTCAGCAAATTTGGAGACTCCTGCAAAGTGAACCACAGTTCATTTACATCCAACTATATCAAATACGTGTGGAATCAGATGACAAAGATCAACGGTTCTCCCGGTAGTAACCGCAAGGCCTTTATGAATACAGTAGGTGCCGTGAGCCGCAGCATCAACAATATCTGGATCGATCCGCGCCTGGACACCGTGAATTATTCAGGTGTAGCCGGTACGTTCCCCCTGTCCTGGAAATCCTATGCAGAAGCCAAAGAATTTAATTTTAGCCTCTATACAGCTGATAATTCCACAACAGCAGTGTATAGTACAACCGTTACCAAACTGAAAATTCCCTTAACTGCTTTTGTCAGCAAACTCAAACCCGGTACCAGTTACCATTGGGTATCCGCTATCAAAGGCGAAGAGAATGACGAACGTAAAGTGTTGAATTTTGTCAGCAAGGAAAGCTTTGCCGCCCTGCTCGAAACCTTAAAAACTCAGGGTGCCCAGTTTGAAGCCCCCGCTGAACAGGCCTACCGGCTCGGCTTTATGCTGGAAGATGCCCATTATCTGGCTGAAGCACTCGACTATTACGCACAGGCCGCCAAACTGGACCCTACGAATGTGCTGTATCGGTCGACGCTGATGTCGTTTAAGAAAGACTACGAGGTAAAGTAGCTAGTTCGTAGTTAGTAGTCGGTAGTTAGTAGTCAACAGCCCCTCCAAAGGAGGTTGAATCTAATATACCGTACAGTTACTCCTTTTACGGCATCTCATTCGTACTTCGTACTTCTAACCTCGTACTTTATCCGGCATTCCGTAGCTTTATCCCCTAATTTACTTGCATGAAAAAACTATTCTTTCCGGCCCTCCTGCTCCTGGGATTTATCACTCAGGCACAAATGAAGGCCGATGACGTAAAGACTTTTACCCTGAAAAACGGGATGAAGTTCCTGGTGGTGGAAGACTTTTCCATACCCAATGCCAATATGTATCTTTTTTATAAAGTGGGCAGCCGGAATGAACACCAGGGCATCACCGGTCTCTCCCATTTTTTTGAGCATATGATGTTCAATGGGGCAAAAAAATACGGGCCAAAACTTTTTGACCAGACCATGGAATTTAACGGTGGGGCCAATAATGCCTATACCACTGAAAATGTCACCGTCTATACCAATTGGTTCCCTGCATCAGCCACGGAAGTGATCTTTGATCTCGAAGGCGATCGTATTTCCAGTCTCAGCATCGACCCCAAAATGGTGGAAAGTGAGCGGGGTGTGGTTCTCAGTGAAAGAAGTACCGGTCTTGAAAATTCACCCTGGGAGCAATTATCACAAACCCTGGGCGGTGTAGCCTTCCTTGAACACCCTTACCACTGGCCGGTGATCGGGTATGAAGATGATATGAAGAACTGGAAACAGGAAGACCTGGAACGCTATTTTAAAACCTATTATGCCCCCAATAACTGCGTAGTGGTTGTGACGGGTGGCATAAAAGTGGAAGAAGTAAAAAGACTGGCGGAGAAATACCTGGAGCCTATTCCCGCCCAACCGGCACCTCCCAACGTGAATATCGTGGAACCGGAACAAACCGGCGAACGGCGGGTACTGGTGCAGAAAGAAGCCGCCACCCCCTATCTCATGATTGCCTACCATGTACCGGAAGCAAAACATGAGGACTATTATGCATTGAATATTCTGAATTCCATTCTTTCCAGTGGAAAATCCTCCCGTCTTTATACCACATTGGTGGATCAGCAACAACTGGCGACTTCGGTCTTTTCCGGCTTTGGGGAAAGTTTTGATCCCACTCTTTTTCAGATCTACGGAATCACGGCTAAAGGTGTAAACGAGGCCGCACTCGAAAAGGGCATTTATGAGGTATTGGAGAAAATAAAGAACGAAGGCATTACCGAAACGGAACTGCAGAAGATCAAGAACCAGAAACTGATGGAGTTTTACGACCAGGTGGAGACCATCAACGGCAAGTCCAATAATATCGGGACCTATGAAGTGTTTTTCGGCGATTACCGTAAAATGTTTGATGCGCCCGCGGCCTTTAATAAAGTCACCGCCGCTGATGTACAACGGGTGGCTAAAAAATATTTCACCAAATCCAACCGTACGGTGGGGGTGTTAAAATCAAATACAGAGGAATAATACCATGAAAAATTTCAAACATTATATACTGGCCGGCATTTTACTGGCCACCACTTTCCAGATTACAGCGCAGGGGTATAAACTGCCGGCCTATGAAAAATTTAAACTACCCAATGGGCTGGTAATTTACCTGATGGAACAACATGAAGTGCCCCTGATCAGTGTATCAGCCATCCTTCCTGCGGGGGCCATTTATGACGGCGAGCAATCAGGACTGGCTTCTTTGACCGCCGCGGGACTTAAACATGGTACAAAATCCATGACCAAGGCTCAGCTGGATGAGGAACTGGATTTCCTGGGTGCCAGTGTCAATACATTCGCTTCGAAAGAATCTTCCGGTCTCTCCGCAAAATTTTCTGCCAAAGACAAGGACAAAATACTGTCGCTTATAAAAGAGATCCTGCTTAATCCGGTTTTTGACAGTACCGAATTCAGCAAAGAAAAGAAACGCCTGCTGGTTAGCCTGGAGCAACAAAAGGAAAGTCCCCGCTCTGTAATCGGCGCCTATTTTGATAAGTTCCTGTATGGCGAGCATGTATACGGCAATATCGTACAGGGAAAAATCTCCACGGTCACCCCACTGACTGCAGAAGACCTGAAGAAATTCTATACAGCCAATTACCGTCCGGATGGCTCAGCCATCAGCGTGGTGGGTGATTTTAACGCGAAGGAAATGAAGGCGACATTAACCGCCTTATTTGCCGGTTGGAAAAAAGGACCGAAAGCCGCAGGTGCCAATCCCGCTTCATTGGCCATCAATAAGCCTTCAGAGAACCGTGTTCTGCTGGTCAATAAGGAGGATGCCAAAGAAACCACTTTCTTTATTGGTGCGCCAGGCATTGCCCGTAATAACCCGGACTATGTTGCCATTGATGTGGTCAATACCCTCTTCGGCGGACGGTTTACTTCCATGCTCAACGATGAGCTGCGGGTCAACAGCGGATTGACATATGGTGCCGGCAGCCGCTTTAGTGCGTTGAAAAATGGGGGCAGTTTTATCATCAGTACATTTACCGCGGGCAAGACCACGGAACCGGCGATTGATAAAACACTTGAAGTAATAAACAAACTGCATAGCAATGGTATAGATGAAAAATCACTGACCTCTGCCAAGAACTATGTAAAAGGACAGTTTCCGCCCCGTTTTGAAACGGCCAGTCAGCTGGCCGGACTGATGACGCAGATGTTCTGGTACAATTTTGACGAGTCCTTTATCAATAATTTTGAAAAGAATGTAGATGGTCTGACCGTGGAGAAAGCTAAAGAAATCATTGCGAAATATTTCCCCAAAGACAAGCTTCAGTTTGTCCTGGTCGGCAAAGCCGCCGACATCCGCAAGATCGCCGAAAAGTATGGCAAGGTAAAAGAAGTGGAGATGAAGGAGGAAGTGAAGAAATCTTTCTAAATTGTATTAAACCGTGGCTTACGCAATGGCTAACCTTTCAAACTTCTTGAACCTCTTAAACCTTTCAAACCTCTTAAACCTCTTAAACCTTTCAAACCTCTTAAACCTTTGAAACTTAGTTTTCTCTCCGTTGGTAAACCCCACGAGCCCTACGTAAAACCCGGCGTGGACGACTTCACCAAACGTATCTCGCGGTACTATAAGGTGGACTGGCTCTTTATTCCGGCTCCAAAGAATGCGGCGGCGATGAGTGAGACGGAATTAAAAAAGAAAGAGGGGGAAATCATCCTGCAGGGGCTGAGCAAGGAAGACTACCTGGTGGCGCTGGAGGAAAGAGGAAAGCAGGTCAGTTCAGAAGGACTGGCC
>JAKQJH010000181.1 GCA_029561255.1 Bacteroidota bacterium
AACAAATGGCCCCGTAGCTCAATTGAATAGAGCATCCCGACAGCAGCGTCGGGAAGGTTTCTGGTCAGTAGGGAAGTTGGGAAAACAAATGGCCCCGTAGCTCAATTGAATAGAGCATTTGACTACGGATCAAAAGGTTTCTGGTTTGAATCCAGACGGGGTCACAAACTACAATACAATTGCCCTGTAAATCATTGATTTACGGGGTTTTTTGTTTCTGAGGGTAAAACAAAAGGTTTTGTATTTCTTACAGTCCGGATTGCTTTATTACTGATTTAATCTCGTTGGCTTTATCTGTTAGAAAGGGGGTGAAAAATAAGTTTATTTCATTCCGGATTTTAAAAGACCTCGAATCAGGGTAATCTAGTTGGCTAAAAATGCCTGTAAATTTATACAGTTTATAATTTTTTATCGTGTCTGAATTGGCGGCCAAATGATAATTGGCTTTTGTAAATGATTTCTCCTTTGTATAGTAGTAACATATGGTATCAGCCATCGTGCGCTCTCCAGATTTATGAGGAATAAAATAATTCACAATCTCCTCTTCTTTATTAATTGTCCTTTTCAGGAATTTGTATTTTACCATAAAATTATTTTGAAATGATTCGAACGAGTACAGGAGCGTATTCCTTTGTTTAAAAGAATCAACGGGTATTTTTTCGGATACCCGATTTGTTAAAGGGTCTACATATACTCCATGACGCAGGCTGTCTTTTGAAACATAGTACCTGACTTTTTGTTCACCGGCAATAACCTTAATCGAGTCAATAATTTTCCCTTCATTGAATATGTTTGTTGTAGGATTAATTATTTCTTCATAAACAGAGTATTTTCCAATATTGTAAATAATTCCTATATCCTTTATCGTAAGAATTGAATCATTTAGAATGTCAAATGGCATTTCGGAGACTATTTTAATTGCTAAAAATGAATCTGTAGTCGCGGAGGTATCTTTTTTGAGCCCATTACATGCAACGAGTAAAAATAGAAGTAGTAGTAGATGAGTTTGCGCTGGTTTCATATTAAAAGAAGTGAGGCATAATTAGTGAACGCTTGCTTACTTCAAGCTGCATATTTTTGCCAATTTTGTGATTAAAATAATTTATAAAATACCCCAATGTCTTTTTTAAACAGATTGAATGATCAGGTAATTTAACAATTTTCCAGTTGCGTGTATACATGTTATTTAGTCCGACTGATAATTGTCAATTAATCAGGATTAATATTTTTTAGGGGAAAGTAAAATCATTTGTTATTTCGGATTTGTTAAATACGTTTACGGCATTCTAAACCTTAAAACATATTTACATGAAGAAATTAACCCTTATCACTGCCATTTTCTTAATGGCTTCATCTACCTCTGCCTTTGCTCAGTATGATATGGCCTATGCCCAGGGCAGTTCTACCTTTTCCGTAGGGTATGGATTCGGCAATATCTGGAAGTCGTTGTTTAAATTAAGTGGTGCCTTTTCCGGAGGATCCTATGATGTGTCTTCTACCGGTCCTGTTGCGTTGACGTATGAATACGGCGCCTCGGAAAAGATCAGTGTAGGTGTTGCTTTTGGTTATTCCCAGGTAAAAGGAAAGTATACTGATCCGGATTATTCTGGTAGTAATTATGATGAATCATTAACTAATATATCAGCACTGGCCAGAGCGAATTATCATTTCGGACAGTCTGATAAATTTGACCCTTATATCGGTATTGGCGCAGGGTATTATAATTTTAAATACAAATATAAAGATGCGGATGGAAATACTGACGGAGGTTCTGTTATTGTTCCGACCTCATTCGGCTTTTCCGGACAGCTGGGTGCAAAATATTATTTTTCATCAAGCCTGGGTGCTTATATCGAGGTAGGTTATGTTGGTGGCTCCCTGGCACAAATCGGACTAACTGCCCGATTCTGATGCTGAGTATTTGAATTAAGCAACCGCTATGAAAATGGCGGTTGTTTTTTATTTACCCCCTTCCTTCTTTTACCTCCCGGCACACATATCTTTTACCATTCAATACATGGGAAATCGCCTCACAAATTTCTATCCTGGGTGAGGATTTGGTCACATAACCACTGGCACCGGCATTCAGCATTTTTGCGGCTATCTCGGGTCTTGTTTCGAGTGAGAAACCGATGACTTTCAGTTCAGGATAAAGTTCTTTGATCCGTGTGGTTGTTTCAATACCATCCATAGGCTGCATCCGGATATCCATCAGCACCACATCCGGCAGGTATTCCGGAACTTTTTCGATGGCTTCGGGTCCGGAACTGCAAAAACCTACGACAACAATGTTTTCCTGGCATTGAAGGGCGGCAGCCGCAGCTTGCCGGTATATCGGATGATCATCGGTGATCATCACCCGGATGGGCTTTTTCATTTTACTAATGGTAATTTAATCCGGGTAACGGGCCAATTCGATCAGCGATAGAGTTGAGGGTTTGACGAGATCAACCGGAACACAAATTTCCGGCTTCAGTATTTTAAAAAAAATACCCCTTTTGTGGTATGGGTACTTAGTCGCATCTACGTAAATACACTTAGTTCAAGTATTGAAAACAAATGGTGACCTCGCAGAAAGTTAAAAGACCGGCCACAAAATACAGGCCGGTCTTTTTAAAGGTCAATTTTATGAATATAGTTAATAATGCCAGCGGACAAAGGCTTCCATGGCAGCGTAGTGGGTGAGTCCTAAGTCTGCATAGAGATTGGCCGTTGCTGAATTCCGTTCTTCCGCACGTTGCCAGAACTCGCGCGAATCACTTCCCTGGAAGGGAACCATGTCTTTCTGTGACTGATGAATAAAAATGCCGAAACGTTTTTTGAGCACCTGGTCCGGACTCATGGGGATCGCCATTTCAATTTCTTCTATATTCCATTCCTGCCAGGCGCCTTTGTATAACCAGAGCCAGCAATCTCCAATCCATTCATCACCGGCCGCCTTGATGCGCTTCAGGGCTTCGAGTACCACGTTAAAACAAACAATATGGGTACCGTGCGGATCGGCAAAGTCGCCGGCACAATAAACCTGGTGGGGTTTTATCTGACGTAATAATTCAATGGTAATCTTCACATCCTTTTCGCTCATGGGTTTCTTCTCGATCGCCCCGGTCTCATAGAAGGGCAGGTTCTGAAAATGAATATTTTCATCTTTTATCCCTACATACCGACAAGTGGCTTTGGCTTCTCCACGGCGGATCAGTCCCTTAATGGCCCTTATCGTGGGTGTATCCATCTGGTTTGACTTTTTCCGGTTGATGAATTTCCGGGCATCTTCCAGTATCTTACCCGATTTTTTTGTATCAATACCGGCAATCTCTTCAAAGCCGACGGCAAAATCCAGAAAGCGTGTAACAAATTCATCGGTCACTGCAATATTGCCGCTGGTCTGATAACCGATATGTACGTCATGTCCCTGGTCATGCAACCGCTGAAAAGTACCGCCCATACTGATAATATCATCATCCGGGTGAGGGGAGAAGATAATCACCCGTTTGGGATAAGGGGAAGAGCGTTCGGGGTGTACCGGCAGGTTTACATTCGGTTTACCACCAGGCCATCCTGTTATAGAATCCCGCAACATATAATACACCTGCAGATTGATTTCATAAGCATCACCCTGATCCACGAGGAGGTCGCTTAAGCCGTATTCATTATAATCACTGTTGGTCAG
Source organism: Bacteroidota bacterium (assembly GCA_029561255.1). Classification (GTDB taxonomy): domain Bacteria; phylum Bacteroidota; class Bacteroidia; order Chitinophagales; family Chitinophagaceae; genus JJ008. Next base: position 3,671 of record JAKQJH010000181.1, read on the forward strand.
ACTCAGCACCGGCTTCTTCAATTTGAGGGCCATATTCACCACGGCTTTCTTGATCATCATCGGTGTCCACTCACAGTCACCGGTCAGCCAGGGTGATTTAATCCGGGTAAGTTCAGCGGCGGCTGCATCATCCACCACAAAGGATACGTCATCATGATTTTGTAATAAAGACGCCGGCATCTGTTCGCTGTCATCATCTTCCACCGCCTTCTGGATAGCAGGTGCTTTGGCACTGCCCCAGGCCATCAGGATGATCTTTTTCGATTTCAGGATGGTGCTGATGCCCATCGTAATAGCAAGACGCGGCACTTCGGAGATATTGGCAAACTCATAGGAGTTGGCGATCCGCGTGGAGTTATCAAGGGTAATCAGCCGCGTTCTTGAATAAATACCGGAACCGGGTTCGTTGAAACCGATATGCCCGTTATTACCAATCCCCAGTATCTGCAGATCGATACCACCGGCATCCTCAATCATCTTTTCGTAATGACGGCAATGTTCCTTGATATCCTCTTTCTTGATTTCCCCATTGGGGATATGAATATTTTTCGGGTTGATGTCCACCAGGTCAAACAAGTGGGTCTTCATAAACCGGTTATAACTCTGCAGGGCATTATTGGCAATCGGGTAATATTCGTCGAGATTAAAGGTCACCACGTTTTTAAAACTCAGCTTCTCTTCGCGGTGAATTTTTACCAGTTCCGCATACAATGTCTTTGGCGTTGAACCGGTGGCCAGTCCCAATACACATTTTTCTTTTTTCTTTTGTTTCTCCCGGATATAATCCGCGATCAAACGGGCCACATAAACAGAGCCGTCTTTTTGATTAGGAAATACATGAACCGGGATTTTTTCAAAACTATCAGCAAAATTGCGGGGAGCTGCTTTTTTTGACATGTAGAGGTGGTTTGAGACGTAAAGATAATACTTTTATTGAAGGTTTTTGCGGGATATTGCGGTTTTTTGCGGGTAGCGTAGAGCAATTGTTCTGGCCACTTTGAGTGGCCTGAACAATTGCTCTACGCTACTTCTCTAAGTGGCCTGAACAATTGCCACCAGTTCATCATTTATCTCAACTAATTGATTTTTCACGTCAACCTGTTTCATTCCTAAAATATTAAATGACTGAATTGTGTTACAAATGAGATTTTCATCCAGATATAAATACTCATTCATGGATGAAAAAGGCCAATCACCAGGCTTGTCAGTCATACCTGCTGCAACCGGATTATTGTGAATATAATGAAAACAGGTCCGGAGGTAATCATACAGATGATATGCTGGATTTTCTAAACTTGTATCTGTGATATTCTTTGATTTTGTTTTTTGCTGAAATAAATTGCCGGTGTTTCCTCTTTGTTTATTAATTGCTCTTGTATATGAACTCAGTGTCTTGCCAATTGTCCTAGATAATTGCTGTAACTGACTTTCCCGACCACCTAAGTTCACATATTTACAACCCTCTTCGTTGGGAATAAGCATAAAATGAAAATGGTTAGGCATAAGACAATAAGCAATAATGTCGCACTGGGATGACCATTCCTTTTTTATCTTTCGCAAGAAATAGTCATAGTTTTCCACTGTAAAAAAAGTACGCTCTTTGTTGTTACCCCTGTTATAAACATGGTACACATGATTTTTTTTGAATTGCATAGAAAAGGTTTCCGGGAAAATAGGGCATTTTGCAAATCAAAGATTAACCGTGGAATGAATTGTTCTGGCCACTTTGAGTGGCCTGAACAATTCATTCCAGTTCTATTTCATCCACAAACAACCATGCTTTATTCCCCGCGCCAGGTTCTCCGGCCGGAATTTCCCCCCAGTTTTTAACCAGCAGTTTGATATACCGGGCTTTACGGGGTTGGAATTCCACTTTCATCGTCCCTTTCTCCAGGCCTTTGATGGTGATTTTGAAATCATCGGAGAGTCCGGCTGATTCATAATTGCTGCCGTCGGATGATACAAATACTTCGGTTACCAATGGCTGCCAGATCCAGCTGCCGGTCTGACGAAGGGTATGTACCACTGCCTTACTGACCATCTCCTCCTTACCCAGATCAATCACCGCTTCACAATCCGCTCCACTGAAACCCAGGAACTCTTTGCTTTTTGCCAGTCCTTTTACATTCTGCACTCCATTTACCAATGTAAATGCGCCGTCGCCAGGATAGGATTTGGATGGAGGGGTGGTTAAGGTGATTTTTTTCCCGGTGGCTTTATTGAAGATAAAAGTTTGCCAGAGGATCAGTTTGGTATTTCTTGCCGAAAAAGTGGTGCTGCTGGTTACCGGGTGTGGCTTTGTGTATACAAATGAAGGGTAGGGCCCTTTACGTTCTACGATTATTTTTTCAGCTAACCGGCCGGTTAATTCCCACAGTACTCCATTGCCGGAAGAAGCGGGTATCACTTTGGATTTTATATCATAAAAAGCCTTACTGTAATTGGCTTTCCACAGATCATATCTTTTGAAAGCCGGCACCAGTTTCTTCTCAAAGGCCGTCCAGTTCTTGTTTTCCTTTTTACTCCACAACACTTCACTCAGGGCCGCCATACGCGGGAAGATCATGTACTCGACTTTACGGGGATTGTCCATGTACTCCGTCCATACATTGGCCTGCGCCCCAAGTATATATTTTCCTTCTTCCGCATTTAATTCCGCAGGAACCGGATCCCAGGCATATACTTTTTCAATCGGATTATAGCCGCCAATGGTAATACTGTCTTCATTTTCACTTTGTGAATGATCAAAATAGACCGGGTTGCCGGGTGTCATAATCACGCCGTGTTTTTGTTTGGCCGCTTCGATTCCGCCGGCTTCTCCTCTCCAGCTCATCACCACCGCATTCGGGGCCAGTCCGCCTTCGAGGATCTCGTCCCAGCCGATCAGTTTTTTGCCTTTGCTGTTCAGGTATTTCTCAATCCGCTGGACAAAATAACTCTGCAGTTCGTGTTCATCTTTCAGGTTATTTTCTTTCATCCTTTTCTGGCAGGCCTCACATTTTTTCCAATGGGTCTTGGGACATTCATCGGCGCCGAGATGAAAATAGCTGGAGGGGAATAAAGTGTTAACCTCATCGATTACATTTTGCAGAAATTCAAATGTGGATTCCTTGCCGGCGCAGAATACATCATCAAATACACCCCAGGTTTCCTGCACATATTTGATTCCTCCTCTTTCCAGTCCGTCTTCAGTTTTACCCGAGATCATGTTTGCCGGAATTGCGGTAGGCTTCTCCGGAAAACAACTCAGCCAGGGATAGGCGGCAATGGCCGCACTGCTGTGACCGGGCATTTCAATCTCCGGGATTACTTCTACATAACGCTCACGGGCATACTGTACCACCTCTTTAATCTCCTGCTGGGTATAAAAGCCTCCATGCGGAATATTATCATTGCCTTTGCCCGGGTAGCGACCGATGATTGTACCATTGCGCCAGGCACCCATCTTTGTCAGTTCCGGGTACTTCTTTATTTCAATCCGCCAGCCCTGATCTTCAGTCAGGTGCCAGTGAAAGGTATTGAGTTTATGCAGGGCGAGATAATCAATATACTTTTTAACAAAGGAAACGGGCAGAAAATGACGGCCTACATCCAAGTGCATACCCCGGTATTCAAATCGGGGTGCATCTTCCACACTTACATGGGGGATATCCAACCGGGTGCCCGCCAATTTTAACCGGGCATCCGGAACCGGCAGGAGCTGGATCAGGGTCTGAATGCCATAAAACACCCCTTCTTCATTGTCACCGGCAATATATACCCCGTTACCATTTACGGATAAACGATAGGCACCCGGTAGTGCATTATCCATCCGTTCAAAATTCAAACGGATCGCATTCTTACTGATCGTATTGGATAGTATATTCAACTTAAACTGATAAAACTGTTCCAGGTATTCATTGATATATTTTGCCGTTTTATCCAGGTTGCTTCCTTCCAGTACCAATACCGTTGCCGGACTGATGCTAAACCGGGCATTTATTTTGGGTTGTTTGACGGAAGCGGGCTGGGGAATAATATGCACCGTCTGGGTGCTGGCGGAGAGGGTAAAAAATCCCAAGAACAGGCCAATCGCTATTTTTCGCATGTAAGTTATTTTGATGCTTTAAATTTACAGAATACCCAACAACTTACGTTATGCAAACCAATGCGGAAGTTATTAACCGGTTTTATACCGCGTTTCAGCAAAAGGACTACCAGGGCATGAATGCCTGCTACAGTGACGATATCGTTTTCAGCGATCCCGCATTTGGCTTATTGCGGGGAGAAGAGGCAAAATATATGTGGGAAATGCTATGTAAAAACGCAAAGGATTTTTCACTGACTTTCTCAGACATTGAGTTGCTGGACGAAGAATATGCTACCTGTAAATGGACCGCCAGCTATACTTTTTCCCAGACGGGCCGTAAAGTGGTGAACCGGATCAAGGCCTTTATGAGACTCAAAGACGGAAAAATCATTGAACACAGTGACGCTTTCCCCCTCAGCAAATGGGCGGCACAGGCCCTGGGCTGGAAGGGTGAACTCTTTGGCTGGATGGGCTGGATGAAAAGGGCGATTCAGAAAAAAGCCAGGAAGAACCTGGTAGCTTTCATTGAAAGTAAATAAAATTAAATGTGATGCTCCTGACTGCCGACTGCCAACTGCCGCCTGCCGACTGATCAATATTCTAAGAAAATAATATCCAACTAATCCTCTAAGTAACCAAACTTCCCCGCATTCACATCCTGTATCGCTTGTTCCACTTCCGGCCAGGTATTCATCAGGAAGGGACCATAGGCGGCGATGGGTTCGTCAATGGGTTCGCCGGATAAAACCAGTATGATGCTGTCTTCTTTGGCTTCAAGCGTAATTTCTTCCCCATCGTTTTTAAACAATACGAAATGGTCAGCTGCTACGTCCTGTCCGTTGATAACGGCAGATCCCTGTATTATGAGCAGACCGGTGTTATAATGCGCTGGCAAGGTTAACGTAGCCCGTCCGGAAGCCTGTAAACGGGCATTATACACTTCCATCGGGGTGAAGGTGAAAGCCGGACCCTTTGTGCCCTGGTAGGTACCGGCAATAACCTCTATATAGCTTTTCCCGTCTGTCAGGGAATGTCGTCCCATTTTTTGGTTCGTCAGTTCCTGATATTTCGGCGTGGTTTTTTTATCCTTTGCCGGCAGGTTCACCCAAAGTTGTACCATCTGGAAAGGGCCGCCGGTTTTGCTGTATTCCTTTTCGTGATATTCTTTATGCAAAAGACCGGATCCGGCGGTCATCCATTGTACATCGCCTTCACCAATGATCCCGCTGTTGCCGGCACTGTCATGATGCGCAATCCGTCCATGATAAGCTATCGTCACCGTTTCAAAACCGGCATGCGGATGTACACCAACGCCACGTGGCTCTTCGGATGGATTAAATTCAATCTTCGCCCCATAGTCCATCAGGAAAAAAGGGCTCATTCTTTTCTTATCAATCAGCCTTCCACCCGGAAAGAAAGAATGTACGCGGAATCCATCGCCGACCATGTGAGGAGCCGGAGGAGGGAGGATATGTTCGATATTTTTGGTGTTCATGTTGAATATTATTTATATAGAATTTTTGATTTCAGTTAGTAGTTAGTAGTCGGTAGTTAGTAGTCAACAGCCGACAGCCCATACAAAGGAGGTTGTGGCTTAGCAAACAGCTGTTACTTGTTTTACGGTTTTCCTCACCACTCCCCACTCACTACTCACCACTCACCACTCACCAACCTTACTTCAGCATTGGTACTTCCATCAGCAACACTTCCGCATCTGAATCTGCTTTGATGGACAATACTTCCGCTTCCGTGATGCCGAGCCCATCTCGGCGGTTAAGGGAGATGCCATTGATGGTTACATTTCCTTCAATGACGAAAGCATAAACGCCATTGTCTTTTTTAAACAGCTTGTATTCCGTTAAAAAATCTTTGTCCAGTTTGCCCAGGCTGAACCAGGCATCCTGGTGGATATGGACCTTGCCGTCGGTGGTGCCCATGGGAGAGACCACTGTGAGCAGTTTATTATGCTTGTCCGCATCGGTAAAACTTTGCTGATCATACCGGGGAGTTACATTCCGCTGATTGGGGAATACCCAGATCTGGAAAAATTCCACGGTCTTATCTTTATTCTTATTTTTTTCGGAGTGTTGGATACCGGTGCCTGCACTCATTACCTGTACGTCGCCCTGGCGAATCACCTGTTTATTGCCCATATTATCCTGGTGTTCAAGATCGCCACTCGTGGGAATGGAGATGATTTCCATATTATCGTGCGGATGGGCGCCAAAACCCATACCCCCGGCAACGGTATCGTCATTGAGTACACGGAGCGCTCCGAAGTGGATACGGTCTGCGTCCTGATAGCCGGCAAAACTAAACGTATGATAACTGTTCAGCCAGCCATGGTTTGCCTGTCCGCGGGTGGCTGCTTTATGTAAGATGGTTTTCATGATTTTCGTTTTATTTATTTTCAGTCACCACTTTTTGTATAACCAGTTTTTCGGCCAGCCATAAAAACTCCGTGACAAAGTTATGGACCATGCCCTGGAAACTTTCGTCCAGCAGGTCGCCGTCCGGACTGAATTTTTTATCCACGGCCGGGGTGATCAGCATATTGGGCGAGGCAATACCGAACAGGGCAGGCACCAGTTGTAATAATTGCTGGGAGGCCCTCATTCCACCCATCGCACCGGGTGAGGCAGTTACAATACCAAAAGGTTTGTGTAACTGTTTGGGAAAATGATCCAGCAAGTTTTTTAAGGCCGGTGAATAACCGCCGTTATATTCCGGGCTGACCAGTATAAACGCTTCGGCAGCAAAGATCCGCTGAGCGAGAGACTGAAATTCCGTCGGAGCTTTTTCAGGAGCTGTCCAAACGGATTGTACCGGGGGCAGGTTCCAGTCCTTTAATTCAATCAGGTCAATTTCATGTGTGGTATTTTTTTTAAACCAGTTATTCAGGTGCAGCGCCACACGTACGGTTACACTGTTTATTCTCGGGCTGCCGGAGAGAATGACTATTTTCATTTTTCTTAGTTTATAAGTCAAAGGTACATAATCAATGTTTAAACATCAAATATTTTATTCTTAGTAGTATGTTAAACCTGTTTTTTATGGGTATTGTGCTGGAAACAATTAATTTCGAAGGCATTAAAGTAAAAACAATGGTCCATAGAAGAAAGTTCATTCAGTCCTCCGCGCTGGGTTCATTGGGGGTATTGTTCAGTAAAATCGCGGCAGGTGCCGGCACTCCCTCATCCGTAAAAGGCCGTCCCGTGGTAATCTCCACCTGGGATGCGG
>JAKQJH010000194.1 GCA_029561255.1 Bacteroidota bacterium
GGACATGATATCAATTATGCCGTGAGTTGTTCGGTTTGGGAACAATTGGGCAAACCGGAACGGCTGAAACCCTCCCCGCTGCAGGAAGAAAAAGTAAAGCAGGGGAAACTGGGCAAGAAAACCGGGGAAGGCTTTTATAAATACGAATAAACAGAAACCGGACAAGGATTATCTTCGCTCCTTCATTCACCTGATAAATAACGCATTTGTCTAAAAAAGTTTTAGTAACCGGCGGCACTGGATTTCTAGGTTCTTATATCATTAAAGAACTGGTGGAAAAGAACTATACGGTCCGGGCAATCCGGCGGGGCAATAAAATACCCGGCTGGATCCCTGCATCCGTGCTGCAACAGGTGGAATGGGTGGAAGGCGATATCCTGGATGTGGTTTCGCTGGAGGATGCGATGGACGGGATCGATACCGTGATTCATTCCGCAGCGGTGGTTTCCTTTGTAAAAAAAGAAAGGAACAGGATGTACCAGGTGAATGTGGAGGGTACGGCGAATGTGGTGAATATTGCCCTGGAAAAAAATATTCAGCAGCTCGTTTATATCAGTTCGGTGGCAGCCCTGGGACGAAATGCCACGGGTGGGCAGGTGAATGAAGAAAAGAAATGGGAAGACAATAAGATCAATACCCATTATGCTAAAAGCAAGTTCAAGTCCGAACTGCATGTCTGGAGAGGGATCAGTGAAGGACTGGATGCGGTAATCCTCAATCCCGGCACAATACTGGGATATGGAGACTGGCACCAGAGTAGTTGTGCTATTTTCAAACAGGTATACGAGGGGTTTAAATGGTATACGGCAGGCATCAATGGGTTTGTGGATGTACAGGATGTAGCCCGTGCCACGGTGCTGTTGATGGGAGCGGGTATCAGTGAACAACGGTATGTGGTCACGGGTGACAACTGGCCTTTCCGGCGTTTGCAGGAAACCATTGCGGCCGGTTTTGGAAAGAAGCCACCCTACAAAGAAGCCACTCCCGGATTGCTGGGTATTGCCTGGCGCCTGGAGAAACTGAAATCCCTTTTCACCGGCAAACGGCCCCTGCTTACCAAAGAGAGTGCCCGGGTGGCCATCAGCCAGACCCTGTTTGAAAACGATAAACTCCTCAGGGCCCTTCCGGGTTTTTCCTTTACCCCCCTGGAAGAAACCATAAAAAAAGCCTGTGAAAACTACCTTGGCACTATTCCTGCCGTGCAACCACAGTGAATGGAAAACTATCTTTAGTCCCTAATCTTCTTCCCATGCAAAAACGACGGACCGTACTGGTACTCTTTTTTTCTCTTTATACACTATTCCTGCAGGCCCAGTTTGATATCAGTGGCGTAATCCTGGATTCTGCTTCCAGGGAACCGCTATCGAAGGCGTCAGTATTTTGCCAGAATACGACACTCGGCACATTAACCAATAAAGAAGGGGCTTTCAATCTGAGTCTCAAATCAGGCGGATACGACCTGGTCTTCAGTTATACCGGCTATCACACACAGACGATCCGGGTGAGTGAGCAGCAAAAACTGGAAGTATTGCTGGTAAAGAAAGATAACAGTATGGAAGAAGTGGTACTGAAGAGCAGTTTTGAAGTGGCCGATGGCTGGGAGAAATACGGCGACTTCTTTATGGAACATTTCATTGGCAGCACACCCAATGCGGAACAATGTGTACTCAACAACCCCGAAGTGCTGAAGTTTTTCTTTTATAAAAAAACCAACCGGCTGAAAGTGATGACCACCGATGCCCTGCAGATCAGTAACCCGGCACTGGGGTATGAGCTGCGCTACCAGCTGGATTCATTTGTTTATTACTACAATAACAGTATCAATTCTTACCGGGGGTATTGCCTGTTTATGGAAATGGAGGGCAGTGACAGTCTGAAGCAGCAGTGGTCGAAAGCAAGGAAGAATGCCTATTATGGCTCCAGACTTCACTTCATGCACAGTTATTATGACAGCACCCTGCTGGAAGATGGTTTTGTATTATCCTTACTGGATTCCACCAATAACAAGAAGTTCAATAAGATCAATGACCCTTATGACACATTGTATTATGGCGGACTCGACAGCACCAACCAGATTGAGATCTGGTATCCGCGCAAGATCAGTGTGATGTATACAAAGAAAAAAACGGAGCCGGAGTACCTGAAGAAAATGAACCTGCCGAAGAGTGTGGCCTACGCGACTTCTTATATTGATATTAAGGATGCGATTGTGATTACAGAAAACGGGTATTACTATGACCAGAAGGACTGGATCAACCAGGGCTACTGGAGCTGGAAGAACCTGGCCGACCTGTTGCCCTACGATTATATGCCTGATTAATTTATTCTTAAGATCAGTCTTTGTCTTTCTGGCCCATCACTTTTTCCCATAGCTCTGGAATCCGTTTCACCCATACCAGTTCCCTGCGTTTAATACGGGCATCCTCCATCGGTGTGCCGAAATAAGTCTTGCCACCTTCGATGCTGTTGGTCACACCTGTCTGTCCCAACACAATGGCCCCTTGTCCGATCGTCAGTGTTTTATTGACGCCCACCTGTCCCCAAAGAATGACATTGTCTTCAATAATAACCGCACCGGCAATACCCACCCCGGCAGCAATCAGGCAATTCTTACCCACCGTGGTATCATGTCCTACATGGACCAGGTTATCCAGTTTGGTACCTGCACCAAGAATGGTATCATGCGTTACCCCGCGGTCAATCGTGCAATTAGCGCCAATCTCCACGGCATTTTCCAGGATCACCCTGCCGCAACTGGCCATCCGTTTGTAGTGGATATCCCGGTTGGTTTTTTTATTGTAATAAAAGGCGTCACTGCCAATCACGGTACCAGCCTGTATGATCACCTCATCACCGAGGATGCAATGATCGAGGATACTTACATTGGGATGAATGATGCAGTTCCTGCCGATTTGTACGTGATTACCAATAAATGCTCCGGGCATCACCACGCTTCCTTCGCCGATAGTGGCTGAATCACTGATGGCCTTCCCGGATGGCGTGAAGGGCCGGTAGAACTGTACGATCTTCAGGTACGCTTCAAACGGATCACTAACGACCAGCAGGGCCTTCCCTTCCGGTATATCCGTTTCAGTATTGATAATAATAAAACTGGCGGCAGAGTTTATACAGGTGGCATAATACTTGGGGTGATCGACAAAGACCAGGTCACCAGTTTCGACTTTGTGTATCTCATTGATCCCGGTGGCCATTCCCTCTTTATTGCCAATGAGGGTGGCACCAATCATCGTGGCAATCGTAGTAAGAGGAACCGGTTGTTCAAATCGCATATCATTCGTTTTGCCAAAGGTAATAAGGGAATCATTGGCGAAATGACCCTTTTTGCAACCGGGGGCAGTGGATACCGGTTTCCGCATTCACGTGTCTTTACGCTACTGTTTTCGCCGCATTATTCAGTTGCATTTATTCAATCATTGTTGTTGCATTTATGATCCGTTGTTGTTGCATAAAAAAAACAATACGCCTGAAACCCGCTGTTCATGCATGTTTCAGGCGATCCGGTTTTTTATTCACTGATAAAAATTTTATCGGCACTATTGAAATGCAGCAAACAAACAGATCGGTTATTGATGAAAAATTGTTCGGTTTATCCACAGCTGATTTTAAAATGTTAATAAAATAGTTTGGAAATATTTTTTTGTTACATAAAATTATTTTTAATATTGCATAGGGAATGAAAGTTCCCTGTACTTACTAACCCATCCATATATTATCCCTCCGCTTACTACGGAGGGATTTTTTTTAGCTTTGTATCAATAAAAAACAGACTTCTTATACTTTTCCGGTTCAATCATTATCTCTGCTCACCGTTTTTTACCCGGCTGATTAATCAATAATAAAAAATACCTTTACCCGAATCAAAAATCCCGTTCCATGCTTAAATCAATGACTGGTTTTGGAAGAGCAGAAAAGAATGTAGCTGACAAGACCTTCCTGGTGGAT
>JAKQJH010000200.1 GCA_029561255.1 Bacteroidota bacterium
CGGATTGACCTTATCGGGGTCGATCAGCACCGCAAAAGACTTCTTCCCCTGCTTCTTTTTTTCGGCCAGTGTATGATAAATCGGCATTTTCATCCGGAACCGGTTGATTTAGGCAAAAATGCGAAAAATAGTTGGGTTTGAAGCAGGTAGCACAAGCAAATTTTAACGAATAGGTGGTCGGGACAACTCGGAAATAGGAATTAAACCGAAAAATAGACCCGGATTTTTAAGGTGAGTATATTGTGACAGATTTTTAAGTGAGGGTGGGAATAGTTTTCTAACAGTTATGTTTACTTAGTTCTATTGAAAGTTACCCAAAAAATTTAGTAAATTTGACAAATGACAAAAAGGAAGAAAGAGAAATATAAAGCAGATTTTAAGAAAGCGCTTGACAAATTTACGAACAAGTTAGAAAGATACGTATCTACTGAAAATGGCGATTGGTCTGTTAAAGGCTTTATAGACGTATATAAAAATATCTACACAATTTCATCTGATACAAAAATTGTTTCAAAAATTCTTGAGATACATATTTTCCCTCAAATACTTCAGTTTGCAGACGAGATAGGATACAAAATCTTACTTACTGAGCATCAAAATTATTACCCTGACTTAACTTTTATAAATAAAGAGAATGAAGCAGTAAAGTTTGCAGTTGACCTTAAAACTACTTATCGTAAGAAAAATGGTATTTCTAGTTTTACGTTAGGAAGTCATGGAGGTTATTTCAAGGAAAGAGATAAGAAAAAAAACATTCAGTTCCCTTATAATCAATATCTAGGACATTATTGCTTGGGGGTTATCTATACCCGTACAGACATAAATGCAGACGACGCTTCTGATACTGAAATCTATCAAGTAGAAGAACTTGAAGAAGAGTATGAAACGGCAAATAAAAAAGTAGGTGAAAGAAAAGTTACTACTGTTAAGAATTTAAAGTCAATAACATCCGTTATAAAGGATTTTGATTTCTTTGCTGCTGAAAAATGGAAAATTGCAAGTGATAAACAAGGTTCTGGCAATACCGCAAATATTGGTTCTACTTTAAGTACTGATGATTTGCGAAATGAGAATGGTGTATTTAGTCAACTGGGCGAAAAGTGGTTTGATGAGTATTGGATAAACTTTGGTTCAACTACAATGGTTAAGGGTGGTAAAACTATAAAAATTACAAATCTTAAAGACTTCTTAGAGTTTAAAGGCAGAACGGATCTATGGAATAAAATCGTGAAAAGAAATTCAAAAGATTAATCCTATGAAAATTATTGTTCCTCCTATTAAAAGTCAGGGTATTAAAACCAAACTTGTTCCTTGGATAAAAGATTTGGCATTTGTTGCGAATCAGAAAGGAATATGGGTAGAGCCATTTTTAGGAACTGGCGTTGTTGCTTTTAACTCAGGGTATAAAAAAGCTTTACTAAATGATACTAATCCACACATCATTGGTTTTTACAAAGGCATTCAAGACAAAAATATTTCAGCGCCTTTGATGAAGCAATATTTAGATGAAGAAGGCAAGCTTTTGAGCGAAGCGGAGAATAATGGATATGAGCATTATTTGAAAGTTCGTTCTCGTTTCAATAGTGGGGAATTTTCTCCTTATGATTTTATCTTTCTATCAAGAGCAGGATTTAACGGAATGATGCGATTTGGAAGTAAGGGAAATTGGAATATTCCATTTTGTAAAAAACCTGACCGTTTCGCACAAGCATACATAACAAAGATTACCAATCAAGTCGCAGCTGTCTCACAAATAATTCAACCTGAACCCAATTGGACTTTTTATAACAAATCATTTGCTGACATCATACCGTTGGCTACTAAAGACGATATTATTTATTGTGACCCACCTTATTATGGCAGACATGTTGATTATTACAACGGATGGACTGAAAAAGACGAAGAATTGTTGTTCAACCTCCTTTCTGAAACAAAAGCTAAGTTTATACTATCCACATGGCACCATAACGATTGGAGAGAGAATGATATGATAAAAAAGTTTTGGAACAAATTCAACATTATCACTAAGGATCATTTTTACCATAATGGGGGAAGTATAGAAAACAGACGGACAGTTGTGGAGGCATTGGTTTGTAACTTTAACACAGACAAAATTGACAAACATAACCATGGTCAAAAATCTAAACCAGTGGAACAGCAAATTGAGCTTAATTGGGGATAATGCATATGAATAAAATGATTAACTTTCTGTTGATCTAAACAATGCAAGCAGTTGAAAACTAAACATTTGGACTTCTAATATGCTTTTTTCAACTGTTACGCTGAAGTTTTCAATAATCATCATTTGCTAACTTCTTTACTTTCTGGCGCCGACATACGTTATTTAAATCTTCAGAATTAGGGGTGTTTTTACCTGCTTTCATAGGCAAAAAGAGAACATTTTTGGAGCCCAAAATGAGGTCAGAAACAATGTTAAAAAATTATTAATAGAAGGAACCGAATTTACCAAAAAAACTTAGCCATATAAAAATGACGGTTTGTGAAAAAATCAGGAAATGCAGGACTGGCAAGCCTTTCGGGATTTTACGATCCTATTTTCCACAGGTTGGGGATATCTGTAAGTTTGTACTTCCTCGTAATAAAAATACTTTCGTAATCAACCTCCCGCCAGGGATGTTGAGTTTGTAATCAGGACCAAAACCCAATAAATTCTTTCGAGTTATGGCAAATAAGAAGCAGGCATCCGCCAAAAGCGGTTTGCAGTTCAGTCGTCGCTTCACAAGAGAAGATGTAAGTGTGTATGATATGTTCGAGTACGATTACCGGACATCCATTATCCGCAACCCTTCTGGTGAAGTGGTTTTTGAAATGACCAATGTGGAAGTTCCCAAACAGTGGAGCCAGATCGCCACAGACATTTTAGCCCAGAAGTATTTTCGTAAAGCCGGTGTACCCCAACCCGATGGTACATTAGGTCGTGAAACCTCCGCCAAACAGGTTGCTCACCGTATGGCCAATTGCTGGCGCGTATGGGGCGAACGCTATGGATATTTCGCTACAGAGAAGGATGCGCAGGTATTCTATGAAGAGTTAGTCTATTCCATCCTGAACCAGATGTGTGTGCCCAACAGCCCGCAATGGTTCAATACCGGTTTGTATGAAAGCTATGGTATTGCTGGTAAACCGCAAGGTCACTATTATGTAGACGCAGTGGATGGCGTGCTGAAGAAGTCCCAGAACGCTTACGAGCGTCCTCAGCCGCATGCCTGCTTTATCCTGAGTGTTGATGATGACCTGGTGAATGAAGGCGGCATCATGGACCTTTGGGTGCGTGAGGCCCGTATCTTCAAATACGGTTCCGGCGTAGGAACCAACTATTCCAATCTCCGTGGCGAAGGCGAGAAGCTGAGCGGTGGTGGTAGTTCCTCAGGACTGATGAGTTTTCTTAAAATCGGTGACCGTGCTGCGGGTGCCATAAAGTCCGGTGGTACGACCCGCCGTGCTGCTAAAATGGTATGCCTGGATCTGGATCACCCGGAGATCGTGGAGTTCATCAACTGGAAAGTGGAAGAAGAGAAGAAAGTAGGAGCCCTGATCAATGCCGGTTATCCTTCCGGTTATGAAGATGAAGCCTACAAAACAGTAAGTGGACAAAACTCCAATAACTCCATCCGTATCCCGAATTCATTCTTCGAAAAACTGGAGAAAGGAGAGGATTGGGAACTCACCGGCCGTATGGATGGCCGCGTGATGAAGAAAGTGCCTTCACGTGAACTCTGGAACCAGATCGCTTATGCCGCCTGGCGTTGTGCGGATCCCGGTACTCAATATAATACGACCATCAACGAGTGGCATACCTGTCCGGAAGGTGGAGAGATCAGGGCTTCCAACCCCTGCTCTGAGTACATGTTCCTCGATAACACAGCCTGTAACCTGGCTTCTGCCAACCTGATGAAGTTCTACGACGCAGACAACAATCAGTTTGATGTGGAAGGGTACGAATACAACTGCCGTCTCTGGACCGTGGTACTGGAAGTGTCTGTGCTGATGGCCCAGTTCCCTTCAAAGGAAGTGGCGCAGTTAAGCTACGAATACCGTACGCTCGGACTCGGTTATGCGAATCTCGGAACCATGCTGATGGTAAGCGGAATTCCATATGATAGTGAAGAAGCCCGCGCGATTGCCGGAGCCATCACCGCGATCATGACCGGAACTTCTTATAAAACTTCTGCGGAAATGGCCCGCGCACTGGGTGCCTTCCCCCGCTATGAAGAAAATAAGGCACATATGATGAAGGTGATGCGTAATCACCGCCTGGCTGCCTATGATGCAGATGAGTATGAACAACTGAGCCTGAAGCCACAAGGTATCAAAGTAAAATACTGCCCGGATTACCTGCTGAAAGCCGCTTGTTCTGCCTGGGATGATGCCGTGGAAATGGGAGAGAAATACGGTTACCGCAATGCACAGGCAACAGTAATCGCACCTACCGGTACCATTGGTCTGGTGATGGATTGCGATACCACCGGTGTGGAGCCTGATTTCGCCCTGGTGAAATTTAAAAAACTGTCCGGTGGTGGTTATTTCAAAATCATCAACCAGTCTGTACCTACTGCCCTGAGAAATTTAGGGTACTCTGAAAAAGAAACAGATAATATCATTAAGTATGCAGTGGGTGCCGCCAGCTTTGCCGGTGCACCTTTTGTAAACCATCAGAGCCTGAGCGAAAAAGGTTTCATCGCCGACGAGATCAAGCGTCTCGATGCTGCTGCCGCCACTGCTTTTGAAATCGGATTCGTTTTCAATAAGTATACACTGGGTGAAGAGTGCCTGCAACGCCTGGGCTTTACTCCCGAACAGTATAATAATTTTGAATGGAGTCTGCTGGAAGCCCTCGGCTATACCGACGAACAGATCGAAGCCGCCAACGACTATGTATGCGGTACGATGATGCTCGAAGGTGCGCCCGGACTGAAAGATGAACATCTGCCCGTTTTTGACTGTGCCAATAAATGCGGACAAAAAGGTGAGCGTTATATTCACGCACACGGACATATCCGCATGATGGGTGCCACCCAGCCTTTTATCAGTGGTGCCATCTCCAAAACCATTAACCTGCCACATGAAGCCAAAGTGGAAGAGATTGCGGATGCTTATCACCTGAGCTGGAAGCTCGGACTGAAAGCTAACGCACTCTACCGCGACGGTTCCAAACTGTCTCAGCCGCTCAGTAACAAGTCGGACAAAAAGAAAAAAGACACTGCAGTGGAAGAAACAAAGGCAGCCGTGGTTGAACAGGCGCCTGTTGCTGAATCCAACATTGTTGACCTCGGTAAACTGACCGTGGAAGAACTGCTGGAAGAAGTACAGAAACGTGTACAGGCTTCTCCTGATACCAAGCTGAAACGTAAACTCGCCAGCATCGTGGAGCGTCGTACGCTTCCGGCCAAACGTCGTGGTTTCACACAGAAAGCCAAAATCAGCGGACAGGCCGTATTCCTCCGCACAGGAGAATATGCCGATGGTACACTGGGAGAAATCTTCGTGGACATGGCGAAGGAGGGTGCTACCATGCGCAGCATGATGAACTGCTTCGCGATCTCTGTTTCTATTGGTCTCCAGTATGGAGTACCCCTGGAAGAGTTCGTGGATAAATTCGCCTTCACACGTTTCGATCCATCCGGATTTGTAGAACACCCGAATATCAAAACAACCACTTCTATTGTTGACTTTATCTTCCGTGTATTGGGTTATGAGTACCTCGGACGTACCGACCTCGTACATGTGCTGGATAAACCCGAAGTGATGAATACCGGTGGTGACGATTGGGATGAAGTCCCTTCGAACCCCCTGGAATATGTAAAAGAGCCTGAGCTTTCCAGTGTACGTGTAACACCTTCTTCCGGTTCAGTAGCCCCCCAGCCGGCGAAAGCCCAGCAACGGGCCGCACAACCAGTGAAGAGTGAAAGCAGCATGGATGCCATGAACGCGGTAGCGAAAAATATGCAGAGTGATGCACCCGCCTGTAACGTGTGCGGTAATATCATGATGCGTAGCGGCGCCTGCTACAAATGCCTGAACTGCGGCAACCAGGGAGGTTGTGGTTGATCTCCCCAACAGATTAGTCTAGGACGGAAAACCAAATAAAGATGGTACCCATTAAAGCAGAACCCGCTGAGAAGCGGGTTCTTTTTTTATAACCCGAAAGTAGTATTGTGCGTATTTGAAATTTTCAGTAACTAGTGACATGATTAGAGTGGTTTTTTTTACAAGTGTTGTTTTCTGTTTAATGGCGTTTATAGTGAAGCCATATGGCAGAACAGCTAATAACCGGCCTGTTATCATTTTTTATCAGCCACCGGTTCCGGCTGATTCGCTGCAGGATTTTTTACGAATCTGTTTTACAATGAAAAAGTGGGTAGTGCTGGATACTACGGAGCGAAAAGCATTACTAAGTGAACATTTTCAGAAATACTTAAAGGAGCAGACGGATTTCCTCAAAGAAAACAACAGATTGATGAATGAAGCGGAAAAGGAGGAATGGACAAAACGGTTTATGCAACATCCATACAATCACCTGAATGTGCGGGTATTCAGCCGTACAACGAAGACTAATGTGGTAACAGACAGTATTAAATGGCAGGTCAGGATTCCGCGTATGGACACCAGCCAGTATAAATTATTTATACCTGCCGAGGAAAGAAAAGAAATCTATGCCAGCCTGAAAGATTTTGCTGATACTGTTTTAGTCTCAGGGCTGCTCAGATAAAAATGCGGTTACCCGAATTTAATTTTTTCAGATAAATCATTAAAATACTCCGCTGACCAGATCTCAAGCACTTTCGCATCCGGTATAAAGCGAATAATGTCTTCCTTTACCGCTTTAAACGATATGGCTTTTATTTTATCGGTCAGCAGCTGGTTAAATTGTTTTTCAGTCATCGTTTTTTTTGTCCAGTCACCACTGTCAATGGCCCGTTGACGGAAATGATCCAGGTGCAAAGGAACTCCTTTCTGAATGTACCATTCCAGGTCAAACCAATCTCTTCCCTTTACACGTCCTTTCCATTTGCGGAATAGTAAGGCATGCATCTTACCGGCAAACAGATCCGGCAGGGTAAAACATTTGGTGTAAAAAGAGAATGGCTTTAAAGCGAGTTTTTCTTCTGTATCAAAACCGGGAGGGGGCATCGTATCCACTTCCAGTTTGATTTTTATCTCCGGGGTCAGTTTGATCCGTTCATCCGGGAGTACTGCTTTTATGATAAGTTCCTTCCAGGTGGTATCGGGTTTCAGAAAAGCGGAATCAAAGGCTGTAATAGTTGTTTTACTTTTTTCCCGCACACTGACTTTTATACCGAGGGCCGCAAATTCATTTTCCATTCCATCCAGGTAAGGGGCGAGGGAAAAGTCGTTGTTTTTTTCCAGTAATGAAAAGTCCAGATCTTCTGAAAAGCGGGGCAGCCCATGAAAAATACGGAGGGCCGTGCCTCCGTAAAATGCGGCCACTTCAAAAAAGCCACTGCGTTGTAATCCGGCCAGGGCTATTTCCTGCATGATCTCCCGCAGGGCCTGCAAAGCGTCCTCCGTATGCGCGGGCTTATAGGTTTCCAGCCATTCCTTTATCATAAACTATTCAGTGTTTTGACCAACATCGCTAAACTTGTTTTTTTTGGAGCTATTTTGATCCAACGGCTGATAGCTCCGGCATCCAGTTGCCGCAGACTGCTTTTTTCTATCCGGAGATCTTCCGTCAGGAAGTCAATGGTCTGCTTAACGCTACGCAGCTGAAGCTGGGAAGTGTTGATGATACGATCACAGAGCGCTTTCTCCGGAGTAGCAACCAGGGCCACCTGATTAGTGGCCAGTTCGGCAGACTGAATGCCATAACTATAATAGGGCTGGGGCATTTTGGTGTAACTGAACCGGCCCGCATTTGTATCATAGGTCTTTGCCGCTCTGAGTGTCATTGAACTGATTTCAAAAACCCGTTCCGGAATCAATCCATGGAAGGACAGGGCTGAATCCAGGGAAACATAACTGGGTCCGTATAAATGATTGGCCAGCAGAAAGGATACCGGTGGCGGCAGTTTCAGTTTAGCGCCGGGAATATACAGACCCCTTTTTACCTGGATCAGCTGTTCCTGTTTTACCAGCTCAGTAATTTTATCATAAGGCCTTTTGTACTCCCTCAGGATATCCAGTAGCAATTGCTGGGTCAGCGGCTGACCGGCATATGGGGCGATGGCTTCCTGGAAGTACATAATATTGGCTTTAATTCGGAATATTTCCGATTTAGTACCAAAAATAAAACAATTATATGACAAAATATATCATTTTATTCGGAAAATTTCCGAATAAGTATGTAAAAAAATGTAAAATTATTGATATCTAACCCTTTTACAGGAGTGGATCAGGAAGTGAGCATAGGCCGGATGGCCATCAGATAAACACCCGGTTGTCTGTGCTGTAGCTCTCCCTGAATTCTTTTGGGGTGCAGTTCTTCTTCTTCTTAAAGAGGCGGTTAAAGTTGGAGATATTATTAAAGCCGCAGTCGTAAGCGATCTCTGAAACCGATTCAGTGGTATCAATCAGTAAGCGGGAGGCATGGCCTAAACGTAATTCCAGTAAACTGTCAATAAACGTAATTCCTGTTTTGGCTTTAAAGAAACGACTGAAGGAGACATCCGTCATATTCACCAGTTTGGAGACTTCAGTCAGTGTAATGTTCTTGTGAAAATTTTCATTCATGTATTCAAAGGCTCTTTCTATCCGGCGGCTGTTATAAGAGAGTTCCGCATTGCTGAAAGTCGCATCAGATAACGTGTGCATATTTCGGGATACAGAGAGATCATGCAGAATCGATACCAGTTCTAGAACGGAGTCAAAGCCCTGTTTTTGTTCGAGAGCCAGCAGCCGTGATTTCAGTTGTTCTGCTGTGGTACGGGAGAACAGAATGCCCTTGGCCGAACGCTCGAGCAGGTTGCGGATAAAACTCATCTGGTTGCGGCGGAGAAATTTTTCATCAAAGAGATCTTTGTGAAACTGAATCGTGACTTCAGTGATCTTCCGTCCTTTGCATTTATGGGTCTGCCATACATGCGGCAGATTTGATCCCACCAGCACCAACTCCAGGTCATCTATTTCAGCAATATGATCGCCCACCACCCGCCGGGCTCCTTTGGCATTGTGTATAAAGTTCAGTTCCAGTTCTTCATGGTAATGCAAGGGAAAATCAAAGTCCGTCTTTACCCGGGTGAAGATGGTAAAACAATCACTGGGAGTCAGCGGGGTAATTTCCCGGAGAATATTCTTATGCATGGCAGGCCTTTGAGATAAAGTTACTAGCTAATAGATAAAAAAGTAGCATATTGACATCTGTTTATTTTTTATTATCTTTTATTTTCTTCCTGCTAAAAAGGAAAAATCCGGAATATTGGGCTTAAATCAGGGTTAATAAATACAATAATCAGATAAAATAGTATTATTCTGGCATAAGTATATATGCCTACTTTTGAGTCTAAATTTTCTTGCTGTATGAGAAAGACACGATTCCCCCGTGCAATCACAATGATCATTGTGCTTGTACTTTATTCCCTTACCGTATTTTCACAAAACAGAGTTATTTCAGGTGTGGTCTCCGATCAGAGCGGGGTTCCCCTGGTGAATGCCACTGTCTCCGTGAAAGGAAGTAAGACCACGGTGATCACCGACAATTACGGTGCGTTTAAAATTACCGTTCCCCCGAATGCCACCGCCCTGGTGGTTTCTTATGTGGGAGCAAAACCCAAAGAAGTTTCATTGGAAGGCAAGACCAATATCCTGGTCAGCCTGGATGTAACCGACACCAAACTGAGTGAAGTGGTGGTGATTGGTTATGGTACTGCAAAACGTTCCGATGTATCTTCAGCGATTTCTTCAGTAAAAACAAAGGACCTGAAGGATCTTCCGGTAGCGGGTATCGACCAGGCCCTGCAAGGAAAGGTTGCGGGTGTAACCGTAGTGAATAACAGTGGACAGCCCGGTGGTGGCGTATCACTCCGCATTCGTGGGGTGACTACCATCAATGCCAATGACCCCCTGATCGTGGTGGATGGAGTGATCTTTGCCAGTAATACAAAATTCAGTGCGGGTTATGCCGGACTGGGCGGGTCTGACGGACAAACCGGAAACAGTTTCCTTGCTACTATCAACCCGAATGATATTGAGTCCATCGATATCCTGAAAGATGCCTCTGCCCAGGCGATCTATGGATCGCAGGCCGCGAATGGCGTGATCCTGATTACTACCAAAAAAGGTAAATCCGGTGAAGGCAAGATCAATTATGAAATGTATGCGGGTAACCAGATCGTTCAGAAAAAACTGGACCTGATGAACCTGCGTGAATTTGCACAATACCAGAATGAAGTTTCTCCTTTGCTTGGCTTCACACCCAGCGCGGAGTTCGCCGACCCAAGTATTCTTGGTCGTGGTACCGACTGGCAGGATGCCATGTTCCGTACCGGTACCGTACAAAATCACCAGCTGAGTTTCTCTGGTGGTAAAGACAAAACAAACTATTATCTCTCTGCCAACTACTTTACCCAGAAGGGGATCCTGATTGGCTCAGATTTCAAACGTTATTCCACCCGCTTCAGCCTGGATCATCAGTTGAAAAACTGGATCAAAGTAGGGGTAAGCGCCAACGCTTCCCGCAGTATCCAGAATGTAACGCTGGCTGATGCCGCAGAAGGAACCATTTGGTGGGGTACCCTGCAAAGCCCGCTGATCCCGGTGAAAAACCTGGATGGAACCTGGGGTGGTGGCGGACAAACAATCGGAGGCTTCCAATACGCACAGGACAATCCGATTGCCCGCAGTTTCTACCGTGGTAATAAATCAACCAGTTCACAGGTATTCGGTCAGCTCTATGCGGAAATTGAATTCATGAAAGGGCTATCACTGCGGAATGAATTCGCTTACTCACTGAGTCTCTATAATAATATGGCCTTTCAGCGTACTGGTAATTTTGGTAATACCAGCTTACGCAGTCAGTTATTTGAATACCGGGGTAACGGATATTATTATGCCGCCCGGAATTACCTGAATTACTATAAGAATATCGGTAAACACGCCATCAGTGCCACTGCCGGTCATGAAGCGCAGTATAATTACTGGGAAAGCCTGAATGGTAAGAAGGTGGATCTCCAGAACAATATTCTTGACCTCAATGCCGGCAGCAGTGATCGTGATACCTGGGAATTGGGTGGTGGAAAGAATGATGGTACAATTGAATCTTATTTTGCCCGCGGTACTTACACCTACGATAACCGCTATGCCCTGAACCTGAGTATACGCAGAGATGGTTCTTCCAGGTTTTTTGGAAAAAACAAATGGGGTAATTTCCCAGGTGCTTCTTTTGCCTGGACAGTGACCAATGAGAAGTTTGCGGAAAATATGAAGAAGACGATCAATTCACTCAAA
Source organism: Bacteroidota bacterium (assembly GCA_029561255.1). GTDB lineage: Bacteria > Bacteroidota > Bacteroidia > Chitinophagales > Chitinophagaceae > JJ008. Next base: position 11,425 of record JAKQJH010000200.1, read on the forward strand.
GTAAGAATCGGGTACGGTGAAGTAGGTAATACGAATATGCCAAATGGTGCCCCGAATCCTCCCTATACTTCAGTGGTTTCCTTCTGGCCTGGCCCCGTTGGTTTTGGAAGTTCCAACTACCTCTATGGGGTGGCCAATCCTGACCTGACCTGGGAATCTGTGATCACCAAGAATGCCGGGGTGGATATCTCCTTCCTCAATGGGCGTATTGAAACCGCTATTGATGTGTATAAAAAAGTAACCAGCCAGATGCTGCTTATCGGCACCGGTCCCCGCCTGATCGGAGTAGGTGATCGGTGGGATGACCTGAAAGGACCCGTCATCAATACAGGACGGATGTCCAACACTGGTATTGATTTCAGCCTGACCTCCACTAATATCCGGAACAAGGATTTAACCTGGAAAACAAATATTATTTTCTCCCAGTTTAAAAATAAACTGGAAAAAGTAGCCGGAGATCTTGCCGCATTGTATGGACGTATTTATTATGACAACTATCTGATCTCCCGTACCATTCCTGGTTTTGCAGTCGGTTCTTTCTTCGGTCTTAAAACCGATGGACTCTACCGGACACAGGACGACCTGAATAACAGTTTGCCCCAGTTTGGATATTCTGTTGATCAGACCCATACCTGGCTGGGCGATGTACGTTATAAAGATGTAGGTGGTGCGGATGGCAAGCCGGATGGAGTGATTGATGAAAAGGATATTACGTTTATCGGCAGCCCTTTGCCGAAGTTTACTTACGGGTTTACCAACACGGTGAATTATAAGAATTTTGATTTCTCTGTATTTATCCAGGGAAGCCATGGTGCGAAGATTTTCAACTTCCTTCGCTGGCAGCTGGAAAAAATGGACAACCCTTATTATAACCAGCTTCGTTCCGTCATGGATCGTTATACCGATGCGAATACAAATGGTAAGCTGCCCCGCTTTACCAATACAAACGTAAATAACGTGTATATGTCCGACCGTTATGTGGAGGATGGTTCTTACCTGCGTATCCAGAATATTGCTATTGGTTACCGTATACCGGCGAAGTATCTGTCCAAAGCAAAGATCAGCACCGCCCGTGTGTATATTACCGTACAAAACCTGCATACGTTTACCAATTATAGCGGGTATGATCCGGAAGTGGGCGTGTTTAACAATAATATCCGGCTGACCAATGTGGATGCCGGTCACTACCCGAATCCACGTTCTTTCACTGCGGGTATCAACCTTGAATTATAATAAGCAAACTGTTTAAACATTATTAATATGAAAAATATACTCCGATATACAGCTATTGTTCTGCTGCCGGTGGTTGCGCTGTTCTCCTGTAAAAAGGAATTCCTGGACAAGCCGGCCCTGGACAGCACCACACTGGATAACTATTATAATACCGCGGAAGAAGCCCGCGGTCTGACCAGTACGCTTTACGGATTACCCTGGGCCGGTTACGAGAATCGTGCTATGGATGCCATCGGGGATGTGATGGCCGGTAATGAATATACCGGTGGTGGCGACGATCCTCCCTTTATTAATTTTTCCTTCGCCTCTACCTCCGTCAGGATCGCGGACGCCTGGAAAGTATTTTATAAAATAGGCGGCTGGACCAGTGAATACATGAATGCACTGGAACTTAAAAAATCAAAAGGGGGCGATGCCAGTTTCCTGGATCCGGCTATTGCCGAATGTAATTTCTTTAAAGGCACTGTTTATTTTTATATCGCCCGTATCTGGGGTGATGCGCCGATCGTAAACAATCCCGGTGCTACCATTCTTTCCGGTGATTTCAATATCCCCCGTTATTTCAAAGCCGATGTGCTGCGTTTCGCGCTCGAAGAACTGAAAAAAGCAGAAGCCGGTTTGCCTGAAACAGATGTTCCGGGCCGGGTTACAAAGTATTCCGCCAAAGGAATGATGGCGAAACTGTATCTCTATCGTAAAGATTATGACAGTGCTAAAATGAAAGCATTAGAAGTAATCAACTCCGGCAAGTATGACCTGTTTAATGATTATGGCGCGATGTTTAATTCCAGTGCCAATAATAACAATATTGAATCCCTGTTCTCTATTCAGCATCAGCTGACCGGAAATCCCTGGGGTTCAGGTAATCAGAAAAATCCGGATCGTGGTCCCGGTAACCTGCAGACTTCCGAAGCCAGTATGTGGGAACTGTATACACCAAGTCGTGATATGATCAATGCATACGAGTCAGGCGATATCCGTCGGAAAGGCTCGATGATGGAACATGGCTGGACTAATCCGCAATGGAAACCCAAGAATGCCAACGCGACGTATAATGCATTTATGGCGGGTGGTTATAAATATGATACCCTGCAACCGGTTGGTGATGGTGGCCAGAAGAATCAGGTTCGGGCAAATATTGCGAAATATGTGGTTGGACCCGGATCAGCTTTCGGTGGTGAAGCCGTACTCGGTACGAATACGGGTATTAATACGATGATGCTGCGTTATGCAGATATATTGCTTATTTATGCAGAAGCCGTGCTGGGTACCAATGCCTCAACTACTGATGCCAGTGCATTAGCCGCTTTCAATAAAGTACGTGCAAGAGCAGGTCTTTTGCAGAAAACTTCACTTACTCCGGATGATATCCTGAAAGAACGCAGAGTCGAATTTGCTTTTGAAGGAGATTACTGGTTTGATATCCAGCGCCAGGGTTTTGCTAAAGCCAAGCAGATCATCGAAGCACAAAACCGGGGCACTTTTGATAGTCCGATGTATGTAACCTTCACGCAGAATTCAATGCACCTGCCGATTCCTGCCGGAGAAGTATTACAGGATCCTGCGCTGGCTCAACCGCCTGTTGCTTATTATTAATCGTCATTCATTCAGTAATTTTAAAGAAGCTTTATATGAAACAATTCATTAAAAATCAACTAAGCATCTTCCTCCTGATGCTGGGACTGGGTGCCCTGTTTATCACCGGTTGTCAGAAGGACAGTGATGGAAATCCGGAAGTCAGTACCGGTGGAATGAGTTCAGGTGAACTGAACCCCGGTTCTGCAGCCGGAGGTGAAGTGATTACCCTTAAGGGAAGCGGAATCGGCCAGGTCCGTTCTATCGTGTTTGATAAAAATAATGTGCCTGCCCCCTTCCTGTCAACACTCAATACAACAACCGACCTGGTTTTCCGTGTACCGGATACCGCATTTGGCGGACCACAGAATGTCATCTTCACCAATGCAGATGGTAAAACCCTGACCGTTCCGTTCAGTGTGATTGCACTGCCCAATGTAACCGCTGCGTTTCCGACCGATTTCGAAGCAGGGACACAGGTGACCATCACCGGCAATAACCTCGATGATGTATCCGCTGTTGTATTAGAAGGAACTACGGATGCCTGCACGATCGTTTCTCAAACCCGGAAACAAATCGTTGTCACTATGCCTGCCAGTACAGCGAACCGGGCGAAACTGAAACTCACCAATGCTTCCGGTATTCGTATTACCGATATGGAATTTGTAAACGTGGGCCAGGCGTTAACCGTATTCACCGAACAGCTCAATAATGGGTTTGAAAACTGGGGCTGGGGCGGCGATTATAATGCTTCCACAGATGATAAAATCACCGGTGCCAAATGCCTGAAAGCAGCCTATGATCCGGCCGGTAGCTGGGGTGGTATGCAACTGGGTAATGGCGGTTCCATCAATATTGCAGGCTATCGTTATTTCTCTTTCTGGGCAAAAGGGGCCGATGTTGATAAAAACGTGCAATTCCGGATTAACTGGGGAAATCAGAAAGTAGTCACCATCCCGGCTAATAAATGGACTTATTTCCGCTATGACCTGACTACCGCTTATCCGGGACTGAGCAACGATGTGAATAATGTTACATTCCAGATTCAGGAAGCCGGAAAGACCCTGTTGTTTGATAATATTATGTTCTTTAAATAAATCATTGAACCCGGGCCGGCAATCCCGGATTCTTTTTGAGAATAAGCAGTCATCGTTTAAGCCGTTTCTGGTTCGGGTAACTGTGATCAGAGACGGCTTTTTTTTCAACCGTTGAACACAACATTTCAAATGAGGCTTTTAGTATTAACCGTAGCCCTGACCGCCTTCTTACAGGCAATGGCAGGAGACCCTTTTGTTACCGTACAGAACGGCCGGTTTATGCTCGGGCAAAAAACGTACAGGTATATCGGTGTAAATTATTGGTACGGCGGGCTGGAAGCACGAACAACAAAAGGGAAACAGCGAATTAAAGAGGAAGTCGCTTTTCTGGCGGCAAAAGGTGTCCGGAATGTACGCGTGCTGGCCGGGGCCGAAGGGGCCGGACCGATCAATGGGGTGCCACGGGTGGAGCCCGCATTGCAAACAGCTCCTGGTGTTTTCAATATACAATTACTGGAAGGACTTGATTTTTTACTGGCCGAACTGGCTAAGAAAAAAATGAAAGCGATTATTTATTTCAGTAATAACTGGGAATGGAGTGGGGGATTTCTGCAATACCTCAACTGGAATGGAAAAATAGCAGACAGTGTGCTCAAACGAAAACTCAGTTGGGATGAAATGCGGGACCTGGCCAGCGGATTCTATGATTGTGCCGATTGTGTCAGCCAGTATACAACCCAGTTAAAACTATTGGTGGAACGCACGAACAGCATTACAAAGAAAAAATACAGGGATGATCCGGCAATCATGTCCTGGGAAATCGCCAATGAGCCTCGCCCCATGCGGCCGGCAGCCATTGATGCGTATAAAAAGTTTATTCGAGAAACAGCTGCGTTCATCCGGTCCCTTGACCCGAATCACCTCGTGACTACCGGTGCGGAGGGTGATATTGGTTCGGAGAATATGGACGTTTTTCGTTCCACACACGAAGACAAAAACATTGATTATCTCACGATTCATATCTGGCCCAAGAACTGGGGTTGGTTCAGTGATACCGCCATTGGCCGGAGTTTTGATCAGGTGCTGGAAAAGACGGGTGCCTATATCAACCGACATAAAGAAGTGGCCGTTGCATTAAAAAAACCGTTGGTCATAGAAGAGTTTGGATTACCCCGGGATCAACATTCGTTTTCACTGCAAAGCAGTACGATCTACCGCGATCTTTATTATGCATTTGTCTTTGATTACCTCCTGGATGCTGAGAAAAATGCCGGAGTGATTTGTGGCGCTAATTTCTGGGCCTTCGCCGGGAAAGGCCGTCCCTCGCATCGCCAGTTACTCTGGGTAGAAGGAGATGATGTGCTGGGCGATCCACCCGTGGAAGAACAGGGATTAAATTCTGTTTTCGATGCGGACAAGAGTACGTGGAATGTTATAACTTCCTGTATTAAGCAATTAAACCAATTCAAATGAAAACAGTACGGCTTTTGGTGATAACGGTATTTTGCCTGCTGGCTGTTTATACTGTTTGGGCACAAACCGGCCCGGTTGATCCGTCCGCAACAAAAGAAACAATTGGTCTTTATAAAAACCTGCTGACACTACAGGATAAAGGATTCCTCTTTGGCCACCAGGATGACCTGGCCTATGGGGTGGAATGGAGATATAAAGAAGGAAGAAGTGATGTAAAAGAAGCCGCAGGCGATTATCCGGCTGTATACGGATGGGAACTGGGGGGTATTGAACGGCCGGGCAATGATAAGAATATTGACGGAGTGCTTTTTAAAAAGATGAAACAGTTTATCCGCCAGGGATATGAACGGGGCGGCGTTATTACATTGAGCTGGCATGCAGACAGTCCGTTGGGTGGGGGCAAAGGAGCCTGGGATACCACGCATGGTTCCGTGTCTTCCATTAATCCGGGTGGGGCCAACCATGCAATGTATAAAGAGTGGCTCGATAAAGTCGCGGCCTTTATTGGTTCATTGAAAGGAAGTAAAGGGGAAGCGATTCCGGTTTTATTCCGACCCTTTCATGAACACAGCGGTAACTGGTTCTGGTGGTGCCGGAATGCCTGTACTGTATTTGAATACCAGACCCTCTGGCGGTTTACTTATTATTATCTGCAAACGGAAAAGAAATTACATAATCTGCTCTGGGTATATAATACTGGAGGTGATTTTAATACAAAAGAAGAATTCCTGGAGCGTTATCCCGGTGATGATAAAGTGGATCTGCTGAGTTTCGATACGTATCAGTATGGTGATCCGGAAAAAGAGAAATGGTTTGAAGAGAACACCAACCGGCGTTTGAAAATGGTGGGTGAACTGGCCGCCGAAAAAGGAAAACCATTTGCACTGGCGGAAACCGGGTATGAAGCCGTTCCTTACGCAGCGTGGTGGACGCAGACATTACTGAATGCGATCGGTGATAACAAAATTAGTTATGTAATGGTCTGGCGGAATCACGGCTATCAGGCGGAAACAAAAAAAATGCATTACTATGCCCCCTATAAAGGGCAGGTGTCGGAAGCGGACTTCCGGAAGTTTGCCGCATTGGAGCGCGTAATGTTTGAAAAAGAAGCATTCAATGAACAATTGTATCAATAACTATTTCATAAGCAAAGCAAGCAACAAAGCAATCGTAAAACAGGAAAGGCGGGCTGATTCCTCAGCCGGCTGCCTGTTTTAAATAAGCCAGAAAAAAGATATAAATTAAAACGGATGAAGCTCACCCTGATCGATATCAGTATTATTGTCTCCTACCTGATCACCATGCTGATGCTGGGCTGGTTCCTGCGGAAGAAAGCGAGGGTGAATAAAGAGAGCTACCTGATGGGGGGTAAAAAACTGCCCTGGTACATGCTGGGAATGAGCGATGCATCCGATATGTTTGATATCAGTGGTACCATGTGGATGGTCGCCCTTTGTTTTGTTTATGGGATTAAAAGTATCTGGATCCCCTGGTTATGGCCGGTATTCAACCAGGTATTTAATATGATGTACCTGAGTAAATGGTTACGCCGTTCCAATGCCAATACCGGGGCAGAATGGCTGGCTACCCGTTTCGGACTTAAAGGGGCTGGTGTAAAAGGATCTCACGCGATCGTAGTGGCTTTTGCCCTTATCGGTTGCCTTGGTTTTCTCGCCTATGGCTTTATCGGTCTGGGTAAATTCATTGAAATATTTGTTCCCTGGGAACTTGTTCAGGATTATATCCCGTTTGATATCGCCCCACAATATGTAGCCCATTTTTACGGGATCATCTTTACACTCTTTGCCATGTTCTACTCCATATTGGGTGGGATGCACAGTATTGTGCTGGGTGACCTGATCAAATATGCGATCATGACCATTGGTTGTATTGCGATCGCCGCAATCGCCATGATTCATCTTCGGGGTAATACATTGAATGTACCAGCCGGATGGAGTGATCCTTTTTTTGGCTGGAACCTGAATATGGACTGGTCGGGTATTGTCAATGAAGCCAATGAAAAAATAAAGGAGGATGGATATGGGTTATTCGGATTGCTGTTTATGATGATGCTCTTTAAAGGCGTATTTGCTGCTGCAGCCGGCCCGGCACCTAATTATGACATGCAAAAAATCCTTTCTACCAAATCACCTAAAGAAGCGTCCAAGATGACCGGCTTTGTATCCATCATCCTGCTGCCGGTACGGTATGCCATGGTAATCGGGCTCACAGTTCTGGGATTGCTTTATTATAATCAGCTTAACCTGAGTAATGGTAACGGGGGTGTGGATTTCGAGCGCATACTGCCCGGTGCAATCAATAGTTTTCTGCCGGTTGGTATCCTGGGACTTGTACTAACCGGATTGCTGGGCGCCTTTATGGGCACCTTCTCCGGAACCCTCAATGCCGCCCAGGCCTATATCGTGAATGATATTTACCTCAAGTACGTGAACAAGGATGCTTCTAACAAAAAGATCATCCGCATGAATTACCTGGTAGGAGTACTGGTAGTAGCCCTGGGGGTGATCCTTGGATTTTTTGCCAAGGATGTAAACAGCATTCTTCAGTGGATCGTATCCGGACTTTATGGCGGATATATTGCCTCTAATGTATTGAAATGGTACTGGTGGCGGTTTAATGCCAACGGATTTTACATTGGTATGCTTACTGGTGTAACGGGTGCCCTGGTCTTTTCAAGGTTATTTACCGGTATTGAATTTCTCTATTATTTTCCCGTACTCTTCCTGCTCTCGGTAGCCGGCAGCCTGATCGGAACGTTTACCGCACCTCCAACAGAGGCAGAAACACTTAAAAAATTTTACCGGACCGTTCGCCCCTGGGGATTCTGGAAACCGGTACACGAACTGGTGGTGAAGGAGGAACCCGGTTTTGAACCCAACCGTCGTTTTAAACTGGATATGTTTAATGTCGTGCTGGGCATCATCGCGCAGTTATGTATGACGGTATTACCTATGTACGTGGTGTTATCCATGCACCTGCCATTACTGATTACAATTTTAATTTTAACCCTGATTATACTCATCCTGAAAAAAACATGGTGGGATAAGCTGGAAGATTGATCACTATAATTCGAGCAATATGCGTAACAATTTCTACAGTCGACTCGCCAGACTGGAAAAAACACATGAGGAACTGGTCGCCAGACAAAATGAAAGAGAAGCAGCGGAAAATGGAAACGGGATTGTCGACCGGTATAAATACCCGGTACTCACAGCGGCACACACCCCGGTTTTTTGGCGGTACGACCTGAATCCGGACTCTAATCCATACCTGTTACAACGTTTTGGAATCAATGCTGTATTAAATCCTGGCGCTATCAAATGGAATGATAAATATCTGCTCGTAGCCCGTGTGGAAGGAGCCGACCGTAAATCTTTTTTTGCGGTGGCGGAAAGTCCGAATGGTATAGACCAGTTTAAATTCTGGGACTACCCGCTGCAAATGCCTGAAACCGATGAGCCGGATACCAATATCTACGATATGCGACTCATCGCACATGAAGATGGATGGATTTACGGTGTATTCTGCACCGAACGCAGGGACCCTTCCGCACCTGCCACAGATCAATCAGCCGCAATTGCTCAATGCGGACTTGCCCGTACCAAAGACATGAAGAACTGGGAACGATTGCCCGATCTGAAAACCCAATCTCCCCAGCAGCGGAATGTGGTATTGCATCCTGAATTTTACAATGGCCGCTATGCATTTTATACCCGTCCGCAGGATAAATTTATTGAAGCCGGAAAAGGAGGTGGTATCGGATTTGGCGTTTGCGACTGTATGGAAGGAGCGGTGATCGATGAAGAACAAGTGATTGACCCTAAAGTGTATCATACTGTGTACGAAATGAAAAACGGCCTTGGACCAGCGCCGATAAAAACGGCACAGGGTTGGCTGCACCTGGCACATGGTGTACGCAATACGGCAGCTGGTCTCCGCTATGTACTGTATATGTTCATGACCGATCTGCACGATATCTCCAAAGTGATCTATAAGCCTGCTGGTTATTTTATGGCTCCGGAAGGAGAGGAAAGGATCGGTGATGTGTCCAATGTGGTTTTCAGTAACGGATGGATTGTGGAGGAAGATGGCCGGGTACTTATCTATTACGCATCATCTGATACACGGATACATGTGGCCACCAGCACAGTAGATAAATTACTTGATTATGTAATGAATACGTCCCCTGATGAATTTACTTCAGCTGAATCAGTGAAAACCCTGACAGAACTGATCGATCGTAATTTGTCTTTGCCCGTTGAAAAAGAAGAAGGGACTGCTAATGCAGCATTTGCAGGATGACATACACGATGGAACATATAAACCCCGGTGCCCGGAATTATTTCCTCCAGGAACTGAGATCCGAACTGGAAGCCATCCTTAATTATTGGATAAAGTATGTACCCGACAACCAGCAGGGTGGGTTCTATGGTAAGGTGGATAATGACAATATACCAGACAAAACGGCAGCGGTTGGTTCCGTGATGTGCAGCCGCATCCTTTGGGCATTTTCTGCCGGTACAGCCATCACCGGAAATCCGGCACATCAGGAAATGGCCGACCGGGTATATGCCTATATCAATGATTTTTTTATTGACCGGCAGTACGGGGGTGTTTATTGGTCATTGAAACCCGGTGGTGAAGCACTCGATACCAAAAAGCAATTGTATGGACAGGCTTTCTGTATCTATGGCTTATCGGCCTATTACCAACTGACCGGCCATGAAGCGGCGCTGCAAACAGCTATTGAATTGTATCGATGCATAGAGCAATATGGTTTCGACAATGAAAAAAACGGTTATATCGAAGCTTTTGCCCGTGACTGGTCTGCCATCGGTGATCTGCGTCTGAGTGCCAAGGATAACAATGAGCGTAAGACCATGAATACGCACCTGCATGTTATCGAAGCCTATGCCAGTCTTTACTCCGTGTGGCCGGATCCTTCATTAAAAGAACGGATCACGAATCTGCTCGGACTATTTGAACAGTACTTTGTTGATCATTTTCATTATCACCTCCGTTTGTTTTTTGACGATGACTGGCATTCAAAATCTGCACGGCGATCATTTGGTCATGATATAGAAGCAGCCTGGTTATTACAACAATGCGCAGAAATCATTGAAGATAAAGCCTTGACTGAATTATTCAGAAAACTTGCCATACCTATTACCAATGCAGCGGCTGAGGGGCAGGATAAGGATGGGGGGCTTTGGTACGAATTTGAACCAGCAGAAAATAAACTGATCCGGGAGAAACATTCCTGGCCGCAGGCAGAAGCCCTGGTAGGTTTTTATAACGCCTGGCAGCTTACGGGTGAGAAAAAGTATTACCAGCATTGCCTTGACACCTGGGCGTTTATACGCCAGTATATCAGGGATCATGAAAAAGGGGAATGGTTTTGGGGTATCTATGAGGACTATTCTATTATGAATGAAGATAAGGCCGGGTTCTGGAAATGCCCTTACCATAACTCAAGGGCTATGCTTGAGCTGATGAAACGTATTAACGAATAAATTTTTTGTATGACAATCACATCCCGTTTCCTGTATCTGAGTGTTCTGATCAGCCTGCCGTTCTTTATATTGTCCTGCAAGAAGAAAGGCGGCACAACACCGCCACCCGTTGGTGATACGACTACGGTGAACCCGCAGGTCGATCCGCCCCTGGCCAATACCATCGGCTTTTTTATGGATGACTGGCAGCCGCGGACATTCACGGTACCTACAACCTTTACCAATACAACTGTTCCGGCTGCGGCAGGAGTAACCGTCACCATTGACCGCAGTAATGTGCTTACCAAAGTGCCACGTTCATATGCTTCCGCTAATGCCAATCTATGGATGGGACAAATGGTCACGGAGACCAGCCTGATGACAAATATTACCAATCTGCACCCGCACCTGATCCGTTTCCCCGGGGGCAGTATCAGCGATGTATTCTTCTGGAACGCTCAGCCAAATACGCCGCCTGCCGATGCACCTGCACAACTGATACAGGATAACGGAACAGCGGTGGCAGCCGGATTCTGGTATGGCAAGAATACCGATAACCGGACTTTTTCTGTTGACAATTATTACAGCATGTTGCAGCAGACCGGTAACAAAGGCATGATCACCATCAACTATGGATATGCGCGTTATGGTACCGGAGCCAACCCAGTTGCCCGTGCTGCACACCTGGCGGCTGACTGGGTGCGCTACGATAATGGCCGGACACAATACTGGGAAATCGGCAATGAAAATTTTGGCAACTGGGAAGCAGGCTACCGTATCAATACAGCTACTAATCAGGACGGGCAACCGGAATTTGTGACCGGACAATTGTATGGACAACATTTCAAAGTATATGCCGATTCCATGCGTAAAGCCGCCCAGGAAATAGGAAAGACTATATACATCGGAGCGGTTATGTCTGAATCAGCCCCCTTGTCCTGGTGGACACCAACAGCCACTACCTGGAACAGCGGATTATTTGCAGCGGCCGGTAATTATCCTGATTTTTATATCGTCCATAATTATTACACACCCTTCCAGACCAATGCCACTGCGGAAGTGATCCTGAATACACCGGTTGAGGAAACACAAAAGATGATGGATTATGTAAGGCAGACTATATCGGGTGCAGGACTTACACAGAAGCCGGTAATCCTTGGAGAGTGGAATATTACTTCTTCCGGTTCAAAACAGCAGGTGTCTCATGTAAATGGTCTGCATGCCGTGATGGTTCTCGGGGAATCGCTGAAGAATAAAATAGGGATGACCGCCCGCTGGGACCTGGCCAATGGCTGGAGTAATGGCGATGATCATGGTATGTTTAACCAGGGAGATGAGCCGGATGGGGTGCCAAAGTGGAATCCAAGGCCGGCTTTCTATCACATGTATTTCTTTCAGCAATACCTGGGCGACCGGTTAGTCGCTGCCAATTCAACTAATGCGGATGTGATTAGCTATGGTTCTTCATTTACTTCGGGGGAGACAGGGGTGGCCATTATAAATAAAGCCGCTGATCCCAAGTCGGTGCAGGTGGATATAAAGAATTTTAAGAAGGGCAGCCGTTTTTACTGGTACACACTGACCGGCGGCACAGATAATGGTGAGTTTTCAAGAAAAACACTGGTGAATGGGATAACTTCCGCATCTGCGGCCGGTGGCCCCTCCACTTATAAGGAACTGAGCCCTTATTCGGGGTCAACAACTAATGGAATACGGGTGGTAGTGCCCGGAAGAGCTGCGGTGTTTATGGTTGTATCAAAACAATAAATGATCATGAAAAAAATATTTATTGCGGCCTTTCTTCTTTTTATTTCCAGCCTTACTGTCTTTGCACAGAAACCGGTCATTATCAAAACAGGGGAAGGGGTGATTGTTTATCCCTATCAACCCCGGGAGGGGAGTGTAAAAGCGGTACGTTTGAAAGTATTCGCAGACGGAATCATTCGGGTTACCTCAGCTCCGGAACTTTCCTTTAATGACAAAGAAAGCCTGACCGTAATTAAGCAACCGGAAAAAACGGGCTGGGAGATGGAGGAACAGAATGGATATGTACTGTTGAAGACAAAAGAACTGGTGGCAAAAATAAAGCTGAGTTCGGGGGCTGTTTCATTTTTTGACCAGTCCGGAAAAACGCTCCTGCGTGAACGGGATATAAATGGGAAAAGCCTTCAGCCCGTAATGGAGGAGGGTAAAAAATTGTATAGTCTCCGGCAGGTGTTTGAATCGGATAAGGAGGAAGCCTACTACGGACTTGGACAACACCAGGATGACAGCTGGAATTATAAAGGCAAAAAGGTGATTTTCTTTCAGAATAATACGGAAGTAGCGGTTCCTTATTTAGTCTCTGTTAAAAATTACGGCATCCTCTGGGACAACTACTCCTACAGTGAAGCGGGTGATGTGCGTCCAATGCAGCAACTCTCCGCTTTAGCACTCTATGATAAAAAAGGACAGCCCGGATGGCTGACTACTTCGTATTACAATGACAAGGATAAACCCGGTGATCTGGTGTTTGAAAAAGCAGAATCAGAGATCTGGTATCCATATATGAATGATTTGCTGCAGCGGGCACCCAAAGAATTTAAGCCTGCTACAGGTAAAATTGTCTGGGAAGGTAGTTTGTCAGCAGATCAGTCCGGTTACTATGCCTTTCGTTTTACTTATGGAGGCTATCTCAAACTCAGCGTTAATGGGAAAGTTGTTTTCGACAAATGGCGTCAGTCCTGGAACCCAGGGACGGTACTCGCTGATATTTTCATTGAAAAATCGAAACGAAGTGAAGTAAAAATTGAATGGATACCCGATGGCGGGGAATCCTATGTCTCGGCATCATTCCTTCCTCCGGCCCCTTTGGAAGATGAACATACATTTAGTTTTATTTCCTCTGCCGGATCACAGATCGACTATTATTTTGTAAAGGGGAATTCGCCGGATGAGGTGGTGAAAGGCTACCGGGAACTGACAGGTAAAGCTCCAATCGTACCCCGTTGGGCTATGGGCTTCTGGCAAAGCCGTGAACGCTACAAATCGCAGGAGGATATCCTGAATACGGTCGCTGAATTCAGGAAAAGAAAGATTCCGATGGACAATATCGTGCAAGACTGGTTTTACTGGAAAGAGAATGACTGGGGCAGCCAGGATTTTGACCGTAGCCGTTTTCCCAATGCAGACAGTATGATCGAAGTGCTGCATAAAAAGTATAATGCACAACTGATGATCTCCGTATGGCCCAAGGTCTACGAAAATATTCCAGTTTATAATGAGTTCAATAAAAACGGGTGGTTGTACACAAGGAATATCGCTGATCGTCAGAAAGACTGGGTGGGTCCGGGTTATGTATCTACTTTTTATGATGTGTTCAATGAGAAGGCCCGTAAAGCGTTCTGGGAGCTGTTGAATAAAAAGCTCTACAGTAAAAAGATTGATGCGTGGTGGATGGATGCCAGTGAGCCGGATATTCAATCCAATGTATCCCCGGAGAAACGAAAACAACAGATGCAGCCGCTGGCCATGGGCACGGCTGCTGAATTTATGAATGCCTACCCGTTGTTGAACGCGAAAGGTATTTATGAAGGTCAGCGGGGTGCAGACAGCACGAAGCGTGTTTTCCTGCTTACCCGTTCTGCTTTTGCCGGTTCTCAACGGTATGCTGCCAGCATCTGGAGTGGGGATATTGGTGCCCGTTGGGAAGATATGCGGACGCAGATCAGTGCCGGATTGAATTATTCTATTTCAGGTTTGCCATACTGGACTCTGGATATCGGTGGATTCGCGACTGAAGTCCGGTACAATAAAGTACCTATGGCGCCAGCGGATGAAGAAGAATGGCGTGAGTTGCAAACCCGCTGGTACCAGTGGGGTGCCTTTCTGCCATTGTTCCGTTCACATGGTCAGTTTCCGGTCCGCGAGGTTTTTAATATAGCCCCGGAAGACCATCCTGCCTACAAGAGCATGTTGTTTTATAATCAATTGCGGTATCGCCTCCTGCCGTATAATTATTCCCTGGCTGGTCATGCCTATCATCATGATTATACTTTATTGCGCGGCCTGGTGATGGACTTTGCCGCAGATAAGAAAACATGGAATATCGGGGATCAGTTCATGTTTGGCCCTTCATTGCTGGTGGCACCGGTATATACGTATAAAGCAAGAACAAGAACGGTGTATTTGCCGGCAGGTCAGGGTTGGTATGATCTTTATTCTGGTAAGTTCTATAAAGGCGGACAAACCATTACATCAGAAGCAGCGTATGAAAGAACTCCGGTATTTGTGAAAGCGGGATCGGTCATCCCCACAGGTCCTGCCTTGCAATATACAAGTGAGAAAGCCGCTGATCCGCTGACCTTAAATATTTACACCGGAAAGGATGCTTCTTTTACCTTATATGAAGATGAAGGAGTGAATTATAATTACGAAAAAGGGAAGTATTCCGAGATCCCCATTACATATTGCCAGTCAGCAAATACGCTAACGATCGGGGATCGTACCGGAAGCTTTGCCGGTATGCTGAATTCAAGGACGATCTATATTAAAGTGGTCAGTGCGGTGCAAGCAATGCCTTTCGCCTTTGACGGGAAGGAAACTGGCCGTAAGATCGAATACAAAGGAAAGAAAATAGTGATCAGGTTATAGCCTGTGCTGTTGCCTGTTACTCAAACATAAACTATTATGAAAGGATGGTTGCTCATTGGCTGCTTATGGCTGGCAGGTTTTACAGGATTAATAGCACAGCAACAGACCTTGGTCCCAAGGACGAGGATACTGATGGATACCGGCTGGCGTTTTGCATTCGGGCATCCCTGGGATGCAGCCAAAGACTTTAATCACGCTACAAGTTATTTCTCCTACCTGGCAAAAGCATCCTATGGAGACGGTGCTGCGGGTACCCGTTTTGATGACCGGGCATGGCGGATGCTTGACCTGCCGCACGACTGGGCCGTTGAGCTCCCTTTTGACAGCAAAGGAAGTCTCAGCCATGGCTTTAAAGCCCTTGGTCGCAATTTCCCGGAAAACAGTGTCGGTTGGTATCGTAAACATTTTTATATCCCAAAAGCGGATGAAGGAAAGCGGATAGCAATACAGTTTGACGGAGTTTTCCGGCAATGCAGTGTTTGGGTCAATGGATTTTACCTGGGGACAGAGCCCAGCGGATTTACAGGGATGGAATACAATCTTTCCGAATACCTGAATTACGGAGGAGAGAATATAATCGCTGTCCGGGTGGATGCCACTATGGAAGAAGGATGGTATTATGAAGGGGCCGGGATCTATCGACATGTCTGGTTGCAGAAGACAGATCCGTTGCATGTGATCACCCATGGCAGTTTTGTTAATCCGATTCCGGAAGGGAACGATGCCAGGATCAGGGTGAGTACATCGTTGATCAATGAACAGCTCAAGGAAGCAGGATGTACTGTGCGGTACAGAGTGATCGATGCAACGGGCAATAACGTGTCGGAGGCCGCCATCCGTGATTTTAACCTGGCACCCTGGCAACAAAAAGACATACAATCCGAATTAAAACTGGCCGGAGCCCATCGCTGGTCGTTAGATACACCTTACCTGTATACACTCGTTACAGAGATACGAAATGGTGAAACAATAAAGGACCGGATCCAGACAGTGTTTGGTATCCGTTCGCTTCGGTTTGATCCGGATAAAGGCTTCTTTCTGAACGACAAGCCCATAAAAATTAAAGGCACCAACAATCACCAGGATCATGCGGGTGTAGGCACGGCCGTCCCGGATGCATTGATGGGATACCGTTTACGTCAGCTGATGAAAATGGGGGCAAACGCCTATCGTACTTCCCATCATCCGCCTGCACCGGAATTACTGGATAGCTGCGACCGTCTTGGAATACTGGTGATCGACGAAAACAGGCTGATGGGTGTGACGGATCATCATTTTGATTATTTGAAAAGACTGATCTTGCGTGACCGGAATCATCCATCTGTGATCAGCTGGAGTATCGGCAATGAAGAATGGGGGATTGAAGGCAATGAACTGGGCGCTAAAATTGCACAGAGCATGCAGGCCTATGTAAAAACGATTGATACAACCAGGGCTATAACAGCAGCGATCAGCGGGGGCTGGCAACGGGGCATATCCAATGTGATTGATGTGATGGGGGTTAATTATGTGGGACAGATCAATACCGATCAGCATCACCAGGAATTTCCAAAGCAACCAATGTGGGGCACCGAAGAAGGAAGTACAAGGGCAACAAGAGGTGTTTATGTAAAAGATGATGCAGGCCATTTACTACCCGCCTATGATGCCAGGCCTTACCCGCATTTTAAATCAATAGAAGAAGGCTGGAAATATTATATGGCCCGGGATTACCTGGGCGGCATGTTTATCTGGACCGGATTTGATTACCGGGGAGAACCCACTCCTTATGGATGGCCTACCGTTATTTCTTATCATGGCATGCTGGACCTTTGCGGATTTCCTAAGGATGTGACCGGCTATCTCCGGAGCTGGTGGACAAAAGATACCGTGCTGCATTTGCTGCCACACTGGAACTGGAAAGGAGAGGAAGGAAAAGTAAAGGATGTATGGGTGTACAGTAATTGTACAGAAGTGGAGTTATTGCTGAACGGGAAAAGTCTCGGGAAGAAAAAAATGGAACCATTAGGACACCTGGAGTGGAAAGTACCATATAAGCCCGGCACGCTGCAGGCAATTGGATATATCAATGGCAAAAAGATACGAGAGACGAAACGGGAAACTGCTGGCGAAGCCAGTAAGGCTGTTTTATCGGCCGACCGGAATCTGATCCGCGCAGACGGAATGGACCTGTCCGTTATAACTGTTGCTGTTGCGGATGCAGGTGGAAAAGTACTTCCGACAGCTGCGAATGGTTTTACCTTTGAGCTCGAAGGTGTCCCGGACGGATAATTGGTGTGGGGAATGGCAATCCGGTTTCACTGGAACCGGAACGTTTTATTCCATCTGTTCATGCGGTACAGCCATACCTGGATAAAGAAAAATCACTGATGGAATTTCCTGATAGTAAAGCCATGCTGGAGCCTGACTTTGATGATGCTATCTGGGAGCCTGCATTTAAGGCGGACAGGGATAGTCTATTTGGCCGCCAGGCAAAACAGGTAATCAGCCGTGGTCATTTTGTATTACCGGAAACCGACAGCACAACGGTATTCACCTATTTCAGCCGGAATATCGGTAAAGCCCAATCGGTGTATATTAACGGAGTAAGAATAGCTGCAGCACTTAATGCAGATAGCGTCATCCGGCTAAGCCGGTCATTGATACGACCAGGGAAGAACAGCTTTGTGATCGTGGCCATGCCTTTTCTTAAAGTATTTCCCTGGGATGAAGTAAATAAGGATCCGGGTATGATACAGTTGTATACACCTGCCGGTAAATGGCAACGTAAGCTGTTCAACGGATATGCACAGGTGCTTGTGCAATCGACCGGCCAGCAAGGCAGGATAATACTCAGGGCCAGTGCAGCGGGATTGCCGGTGGCACAGCTGGAAATTGAGGCAAATTAAAATGGATTAATCAATTTGTAAAACAGGTTATATGAAAGCGAATATATTACTGGTCATTGGCAGTTTTTTTGCCTTTGTAGCCAAGGCACAGAAACAGGTACCCCCTGCAGAAGCACAAGCTGCAGCATTAGTTAAGAAAATGACACTGGAAGAAAAAGTGGGACAGATGACACAGGTAACCATGGCCGTATTTGCCAAAGGTGCCTGGGCCAATGAAGACGGAGAACTGGATCCGGTGGCATTAAAAAAAGCGATTGTTGATTATAAAGTAGGATCCATGCTCAATACAACGGCTCATGCGTTGCCGGTAGAAAAATGGCGGAGCATCATGACCCAGATACAGGATGAGGTAAAAAACACGCGGTTACGGATCCCTGTTATATATGGACTGGATGCGATCCATGGACAGACCTATACATTGAACTCCACTTTGTTTCCGCAGAACCTCGCTATAGCAGCAGCCCGCAACCCGGAGTTGGTCAGACAGGCAGCCAAAGTAACCGCTATGGAACTTCGATCATCCGGGGTGCGCTGGAATTTTGCCCCCGTACTTGATATTGGTCGTCAGCCCCTGTGGAGCCGATTCCCGGAAACCTATGGTGAAGATGTATACCTGGTGAAAACACTCGGTGTTGCCGGAATCAAAGCCTACGAAGAAGATGGATTGAAAAATCCGACCGCGGTAGCCACCAGTCTGAAACATTACCTTGGTTATTCAGCTTCCCGCAATGGAAAGGATCGTACACCGATCTATCTGCCCGAAATCGAATTACGTGAATATTATCTTCCGCAATTCCGTGAAGCGGTACGTACCGGTTCTGCTTCTGTAATGGTGAACTCCAGTGAGATCAATGGAATTCCGGTACATGCTAACCGTTATCTGCTGATTGATGTGTTGAGGAAAGAGCTTGGCTTTGAAGGCGTGATTGTCACGGACTGGGAAGATATCAAGCGACTGCACGACCGGCATAATGTAGCGGCTACACCCCGTGAAGCGGTAGTCATGGCCATCAATGCAGGAATTGATATGAGTATGGTGCCTTCTGATTATTCCTTTTATGATCTGCTGATCGAAGCGGTGAAGAAAGGGGAAGTGCCGATGAGCCGGATTGATGATGCCGTGAAGCGTATCCTGGTAATGAAATACAAAACCGGATTGTTTGAAAATCCTTATCCGGAACCGGCCAGCTTTGGCAATTTCGGTAAACCCGAGTTTCAACAATATGCCCTGGAGGCTGCCCGCGAAGCCATGACCCTGCTGAAAAACAGTGATAACATATTGCCCCTGGCCAAAAATAAAAAAGTATTGGTGGCCGGTCCTGCTGCTCAGAGCATCAGTGCCCTGAATGGCTGCTGGAGCTATACCTGGCAGGGGAATGATGACCGTTGGTATCCGGCTGACAGCAAAACCATTTACCAGGCATTTGTGGATAAGATTGGAGCCGGCAATGTGTTAACCACCACGCAA
>JAKQJH010000203.1 GCA_029561255.1 Bacteroidota bacterium
CAGGAAGATGATTCCATTGATATCGTGGGACTGACCAGTTTTACACCCGGCACTCCTTTACAGGTGGTATTGAATCATAAAGATGGCAGTACGGATACGATCACCGCGAATCACTCCTACAATGCTCAACAGATCGAGTGGTTCAAAGCGGGTGGGGCGTTGAATGTGATTCGTAGTCAGGCGGTGAAGTAATAAATAGTGTAAACTGCTTTAGCATCTTGATTTACCCTGCTTCGGCAGGCCTGCCTGTCCGGCAGGCAGGCTCAGCATGACAGATGTTGTCACCCTGAGCTTGCCGAAGGGTTGGTTCGACAAGCTCACCATGACATCGGTTGTCACCTGAGCTTGCCGAAGGGTGAGTCAGAAAAAAAAGCAGTTTATTTTTTAACCCTTTCTTATCAATGTTTAAACATTGAAATAAATAAAATTTCCTATCTTTAACAAGTAAATGAAAAGAAAGGATTTTTTATATACAGTCACAGGAGGACTGATTACCATGACCGCCTTATCCGGTTTAAAGCGTTTTACAGATGAATTACCATCCGATGATACCCTGATGCCCGTATTATTTATCGGGCATGGTTCGCCCATGAATGGAATCGAAAACAATATATTCAGTCAGCAATGGGCGAAGACCGCTAATGAAATAATGAAGCCCAAAGCGATTCTCGTGATTTCGGCTCACTGGCTCACCAATGGCACATTTGTTACGGCCATGGACAATCCGAAGACCATTCATGATTTCGGTGGATTCCCGGATGAATTGTTTGCCGTGCAATATCCGGCGCCGGGTGATCCGATATTGGCGCAGGAAACACGGGACCTGATTCAATCGACCAACGTGGGACTGAATCATGACTGGGGACTGGATCACGGGGCCTGGACGGTGGTACGGAGAATGTATCCTGATGCTTCAATCCCGGTCTTACAATTAAGTATTGATTATAGTAAACCCGCCGCCTACCACTACGAGCTCGCTAAAGAGTTGGCTGCCCTGCGTAAAAAGGGGGTGTTGATTATCGGCAGCGGAAATATGGTGCACAATCTCCGGATGATTGCCTGGGATAAAATGGAAGTCCCCAATTTTGGTTTTGACTGGGCCATTGAAATGCATGAACTGTTCAAACAGAAAATAACGGCCGGTGATCATA
Source organism: Bacteroidota bacterium (assembly GCA_029561255.1). Taxonomy (GTDB): domain Bacteria; phylum Bacteroidota; class Bacteroidia; order Chitinophagales; family Chitinophagaceae; genus JJ008. The sequence goes on from JAKQJH010000203.1 coordinate 1,152, forward strand.
CCGCGCTTATCAATTATGAAAGCCTGAGTAAGTCGGCCCGTCTTGCGATCCCCACACCGGATCACTATTTTCCGCTGATGTATATTCTCGGGCTGCAGGAGAAAAACGAAGCGCCTGTATTTTTTAATGATCAGCTGGTGGCCGGATCACTCAATATGACATCCGTGAAGTTTGGTTAGTTCAGCTTAAACCGGTGATGATACCGTTTTCGTCGATGTCAATGCCTTCAGCTGCCGGGATCACCGGAAGACCTGGCATCCGCATCATTTCTCCCAAAATCGGGATAACAAATCCGGCACCGGCGGCAAATTCAAATTCACGGACAGTAACCATAAAGTTTTCCGGTCTTCCCGTCTTGCGTTCATCATCTGATAAACTCTTGGGTGTTTTGGCCATACAGACCGGCATCTGGTCAAAGCCCAGTTCCTTTAAGTGTTTGAGTTGCGATTTGGCTTTCACGGCATATTCCACCCCGTCGGCTCCGTAAACTTTTGTGGCAATGAGATAAATTTTCTCTTCAATAGGTAGCGTCCGTTCATATAAAGGCCTGAAATCACTTTCATCTTTCTGGATCAGTTCGTCTACCGCACAAGCCAGTTCCGTCATACCCTTTCCTCCATCGGTGAATCCGGTGCAACTGATGGCTTCGGTTTCATATCGGTTGCAAAAGTGTTTGATCACTGTGATCTCTTCTTCGGTATCGCCCGGAAACAGGTTGATGGCCACTACGGCTTTCATGCCAAAGAGTTTCATGTTTTCCAGGTGCTTTCCCAGGTTGCCGAGGCCTTTTTCCACCCGGGTTACTGAAGGCGTGCCGAGTTCATCTTTCTTTGCCCCACCATGGTGACGCAGGGCTCTTACAGTAGCCACCACTACCACGGCTTTAGGCCGGAGATTCGCGTTTACACATTTGATATCAAAGAACTTTTCTGCGCCAAGGTCAGCAGCAAATCCCGCTTCCGTAACCACATATTCGCAAAGGGATAATCCCATTTTTGTGGCCAAAATAGAATTGGTACCCTGTGCAATACTGGCAAAGGGACCTCCATGTAGTAAGGCAGGATTGCCTTCCAGGGTTTGAACCAGGTTGGGTTTTATGGCATCTTTCAAAAGAATGGCCATGGCACCCACCGCATTCAGATCACGGGCATATACCGGTTCTCCCGCGAAAGTGCTGCCGATATAAATATTGCCCAGCCTTTTTTTCAGGTCTTCCATACCGGTACACATACAGAGGATGGCCATGATCTCAGAGGCCGGAGTGATATTAAATCCGTCTTCCCGGGTAATGCCATTGGCTGTGCCACCCAGGCCGATGACGATATGCCGGAGTGCCCGGTCATTCATATCCATAACCCTTTTCCAGACAATGGTGCGGGGATCGATCTGTAAACTTCTTTTTTTATTCTGCAGGTTATGGTCAATGAGTGCAGACAACAGGTTATTGGCTTTTTCTATAGCAGAAAAATCACCGGTGAAATGCAGGTTGATATCTTCCATCGGAATGATCTGTGAATAACCACCTCCGGTGGCACCTCCTTTTAGTCCGAAAACCGGTCCAAGGGAAGGTTCCCGTAAAACCGCGATCGCTTTTTTCCCAATGGCGTTTAAACCATCCGTTAATCCAACAGAGATGGTGGTCTTCCCTTCTCCGGCCGGAGTAGGCGTGATCGCTGTTACCAGTACGAGGTGGTGCTGTCGGATTTTTTCTTCATCGATCAGTTTGAGTGGTAGTTTGGCTTTGTGTTTTCCATAGTACTCAAGATCATTATTATTGATGCCGGTGGCAGCAGCAATGTCTTTGATATGGCGGATAGGCGCCGATTGGGAAATGGCAATATCTGTTAGCATAGCAGGCAATCGTTAAGTAACTGCAACTTAACTTCCTGCTTTTTACGGGTACATGACAATGCTCAGCCCGGGAATTGATAATCAGTTCCTGACTCAGTAAAACGTCAACGAGAGGCTGCCTGTCAGATGAAATTGGTTGCAGGTTATGTCTTTAGCTGATGGGCTGCACTGGTATACCTAATCAAAGTCATAATTCAGGTTGAGTAATAGTTGTACCTTTTACTGAACTAAAACCATCATTTATGAAGCACTACCACATTATTTCAAGGATTGCGATTTATATTCTGGCAATCATCTTGTTTGTTTTCGGAGTCTTCCATTTTATGTATCCAAGGGATCTGTTGGTTTATGTGCCGGATTTTCTCCCGCTTGGAATTAAATGGGCCTATATTGTAGGCGGCGCCTTTATTCTGGTTGCCATCTCTTATTTTTCCAATCAGTATGTAAAATTTTCCAGCTACCTGCTGTTTATCTTACTTGTAGTGTTTATCCTGACCATTCACCTGCCGAATTACCAGCATGCCGGAGATGCAGAAATGCGTCAGCTGGCTCTCATCAATATATTAAAAGACACGGCCATTGCCGCTTTTGCCCTTCATATTGGTGCGAGTGCCTGGCACCAGCATTTTCAGATGGAGAATAACGATTAAAGAGTAAAGATCATCCTCCAACCCGTTTTAACAGGGATTGTACACGCCGTGTATCATCCCTGTTTGTTTTATAGTCTATATTTATGCAATGAAAAGGATCCGACCGGATGTTGATATAATAATGGACCTGCTGGAAGCGGTAGCTCAGGCCCGGCCAGCTGATGCCTTTATTAAAAGCCTGCATATTCAATACCAGGAAAGGGGCGGACTGAGTAAAAAACAATTGCAGGGTTTATACGGAAAAGCGGCTAAGACTGCGGGGATACCTCCAGGCAAACTGGCCACCCTTGAAGCGATTATCCTGAAAAGACCAACCCGGGATAAATCAGCCTTACCCGGGGCCACACCTGACTATAAGCCTGATGAAGAAGTTGGAAAAAAAATCAGTGCCATCCTGGAAAAATTTCCGGAACACAAACGGGTACTTTTCTTTAAATCCAGGTTTGATAATGACGAATCACTCAGTCAGACCGAACTGGCCGAACTGCTCCGGTTCGGGAAATTACTGGGGATCAAATCCTGAGTCATTGAGTTCGTTTCCT
>JAKQJH010000208.1 GCA_029561255.1 Bacteroidota bacterium
AAGCATAACCCGATAAAATCATAAAAACAAAACAACAAATCAAATAGTCATGGCCGATTTAAAATTTCAACGAAACTTTGGTATTGCCGCTCACATCGATGCGGGTAAGACCACGACAACGGAGCGTATCCTTCGTTACACTGGTATGATTCACCGTATTGGTGAGGTGCATGATGGAGCTGCCACTACCGACTGGATGGAGCAAGAGAAGGAAAGAGGGATCACGATTACATCGGCTGCGGTAAGTTGCCAGTGGAATTTCCCGACCGTGCTGGGAAAAGCCACACCAGACACTAAAAAATATTCTTTCAATATTATCGATACTCCGGGTCACGTGGACTTTACCGTAGAGGTAGAGCGTTCCATGCGTGTACTTGATGGACTGATTGCCTTGTTTTCTGCCGTGGATGGCGTAGAGCCCCAGTCTGAAACTGTATGGCGTCAGGCCAACCGTTATGGCGTTCCCCGTATCGGATTCGTGAATAAAATGGACCGTGCCGGTGCTGACTTCCTGATGGTGGTTAAGCAGGTAAAGGAAATGCTCGGTTCCAAAGCCGTTCCCCTGCAGTTGCCGATTGGTGCGGAAGATGATTTCAAAGGGGTGGTGGACCTGATCAAAATGAAAGGAATTATCTGGCATATGGAAACAGAAGGTATGACTTTCGATGAAATCGAAGTACCGGCTGATATGCTGGAAGAAGCCCAGGAATGGAGAGCCAGCCTGGTGGAAGCCGTTGCTGAATATGATGACAAGCTGATGGAGAAATTCTTTGATGATCCCAACAGCATTACAGAAGATGAAATGCATGAAGCGATCCGCAAAGCCACGGTTGACCTGAGCATTGTTCCGATGATGTGTGGTTCATCTTTCAAAAATAAAGGGGTTCAGACTGCACTGGATGCTGTTTGCCGTTACCTGCCTTCTCCGATCGATATCCCGGATACCGTGGGTACCAATCCGGATAGTGGTGAGCCTGAAACACGTAAAGCGGATCCCAAAGCTCCGTTTGCAGCCCTGGCTTTCAAAATCATGACTGACCCGTTTGTAGGTCGTCTGGCCTTCTTCCGTTGCTACTCCGGACACCTGGATGCTGGTTCTTATGTGCTGAACGTAAGAAGTGGTAAGAAAGAGCGGATCAGCCGGATCATGAAAATGTTTGCCAACAAGCAGAACCCGATCGACTTCATCGAAGCCGGTGATATCGGTGCCGCTGTTGGTTTCAAAGAGATCAAAACCGGGGATACCCTTTGCGATGAGAACCATCCGATCACCCTGGAGAATATGTTTATCCCTGAGCCTGTAATCGCTGTTGCGGTAGAACCTAAAACACAGGCTGACGTGGACAAAATGGGTATGGCGATTGCCAAACTCGTGGAAGAAGATCCTACACTGCGTGTAAATACCGATGAAGATACCGGTCAGACCATCCTTCGTGGAATGGGTGAGTTGCACCTGGAGATCATCATTGACCGTATGCGTCGTGAGTTTAAAGTTGAAGTAAACCAGGGTGCACCCCAGGTAGCTTATAAAGAAGCCTTCCAGGCCACTATTGAACACCGTGAGACGCTTAAAAAGCAGACTGGTGGTCGTGGTAAATTCGCCGATATCCAGTTCAGTCTCGGACCGGTGGATGCAGAATGGAAGACCGAAAATCCTGACAAGCATTACCAGTTTGTAAACGATCTGTTTGGTGGATCTATTCCCCGTGAATTTGTTCCGGCTATTCAGAAAGGTTTTGAGCAGGCGATGACCAATGGGGTGCTGGCCAACTATCCCGTGGACAACCTGAAGATCCGAGTATTCGACGGTAGCTTCCACGCTGTTGACTCTGACTCTATGTCTTTCGAACTTTGCGCCAAGCAAGGTTTCCGTGAAGCGGCCCGCAAAGCGAAACCCGTTCTGCTGGAGCCCATCATGAAAGTGGAAGTCATCACACCCGCCCAGTACATGGGAGATGTGACAGGTGACCTGAACCGCCGTCGTGGTATGCTGGAAGGTATGGATACCCGTGCCGGAGCAGAGGTAATCAAGGCCAAAGTGCCCCTGAGCGAAATGTTTGGTTATGTAACCCAACTGCGTTCTCTGAGTTCTGGCCGTGCTTCTTCAACCATGGAGTTCTCGCACTATTCTCCCGCCCCCAACAATATCGCTGAAGAAGTGATTGCGAAGGTGAAAGGGAAAGTGAACGCCTGATTCATCTGATTTTTCTATAAAAAACCCCGGAATTTTCCGGGGTTTTTTCATTTACTTTACCTGAATCAATCGTGTTTTTACGAAATGGCATTGTGTTTGCTATAAAATAGCGGAATTCCCCGTTTTTTAGCCAATACCTGTTTAAAGGCCTGATTCAAAGAAGTATGAAGAACTCCGTTCAAGAGATTAAGGGCTCATCACTGGGCCCTTTTTCATTTATAGGGCTTTTAAACAGCCAGACCGCTCCCCACACTGAAGTAAACAAGGTCAACAGATAAAAAATCAGGCTGATAAGCACCGCTTTCTCTGTACTGTTTTGAAACCAGACAGACCCCTCCAGGAAAACCAATTCCCTTATACCCAATCCCCCAATAGTCACAGGCAATACAGACGCCGCCGAAGAAACCAGAAAGATAAACAGGTAAGCCGGTTCGTTTATGGTGATTCCCAACGATTTCATGATCATGTAAACACAGGCAATTTGCAGTGCCTGAACGGCTATACCCAGGAGCAGGGTGTGGTAGAATCCTTTTTTAAAATCCGGGAAATATCGGCGCAGAAAAAAATAAAACAGTGTTATAGATAACAGGGTGGCCAAACTGATCAGTATGGGAACAGCGGCCGGTAATGAGACAATGCAGGCCAAAAAGGCCAACAGGATGCCCAGACCGAGCAGGCCACTGAACCGATCCAGAATCACCGCACCGGTGATCTTTTTAAAGGGTTGGTTGAATCTTTTGGATAGCAGGACTACTTTGTAAATATCCCCGCTGATGGCTCCCGGTAAAAAAAGATTGTAAAACATACCCAGCCAGTAAAGCCGGGTATTTTCACGGGCGGTGATGGGTAGCTGTATATTGCTGAAATATACCTGAAGGCGGATGGCGGAGACCAGTTTGGAAAGAACAAACAAAACCAGTGCAGGCAACCCGTAAAACCAATCTGCCTGCAGGAGCAATTTCCCGGCCTGCTCCACATCAACTTTTCCTGAAATATACCAGATACAGACTCCGGACACCACTATTTTAAGTGCTAACTTGAGCCAGCGGAAACGGGATCGATCCTGATTCATAATGGTTGATATGTTTGCAAGTAAACTTAAAATGATGACAAAACGAATTCTGACGTTTTTGCTGATTTTTTTAACGACAACGATTACAGCTCAGGAACTGACGCTGCGGGCAGGTTTGCGCATCACCCAAAGTCAGAAAATTAAAAAAGGGATTTATCTGCTTGACGCACCCGCTGATACCAGCCATTCATTAATTCTCATTGAAGGAAATAACCTGATCATCGATTTCAATCAGGCTGAACTGAAAGGGAGTAATGGGAAAATGCCGGATGCTTTTTTTGGTGTGGCCCTGCTGATCCGCAATAGTAAGCATGTAACCATCCGCAATCTGAAAGCCAATGGCTATAAAGTGGCGTTACTGGCCCGGAATGTGGAACAGCTGACCCTGGAGAATTGTGACTTCAGTTATAATTACCGGCAACATCTTAACAGCACCCAGGAGAAAGAAGATATCTCCGACTGGATGAGCTATCATCACAATGAAAAAGATGAATGGCTGCGGTATGGGGCGGCGATGTATCTGCGTAATTGTGATCAGGCCGTTATCAGGCATTGCCGGGTAACGGGTGGGCAGAATGCGTTGATGATGACGGAGAGTGATCATGGTAAAATTTATAACAATGATTTTTCCTTTAATTCAGGTATCGGTATCGGGATATACAGGAGTAGTGCCAATGAGTTTTCCTACAACCGGCTGAATTTTAATGTAAGGGGATACAGTTATGGTGTTTATAACAGGGGACAGGACAGTGCCGGGTTCCTGGTTTATGAGCAAAGCCACTACAATATTTTTTATAAGAATTCAGCTACCCACAGTGGCGATGGTTTTTTTCTCTGGGCCGGTCAGACCACGATGGATACAGGAGAAGGTGGTTGTAATGATAATGTGATCCATGAGAATGATTTTTCGTACGCCCCTACCAATGGGGTGGAGGTGACATTCAGCCGGGTGGCCGTATCCGGTAATTTGATTTATGAATGTGATCATGGGATCTGGGGCGGTTACAGTTTTAATTCAAAATTCATCAATAATCAATTCAGGGACAACCGGATTGCCATTGCGATTGAGCATGGTGTACATAACGAAATTTCCTATAATACTTTTTCAAAGGACAAGGAAGCAATCAGGTTATGGTCCCGGAAGAACCAGCCTTCCGATTGGGGTTATGCCCGGTTCAGGGACACCAGAAGTGCGGATTATATCATTGCCGGTAATAGCTTCAATCACCATCCTTTAGGGCTAAACATCAGCGGGACAGACAGTCTGCGCCTTGCCGATAACAGCTGGGCCGGTGAACAAAAATGGAAAATAGATTCCACTGTTACTCATATTGATACCCGTTCTGTAGAGCGGGAGGATTCGGTCATGAGTCTGCCTTTGATAGAAAAACCAAACAATCCTTTTGAAGGAAGTAAGGATTTTGCCGGGCGTAAAAACATACTGATCACCGAATGGGGACCCTATGATTTCCGCAGCCCCATTATCTGGAATACCAACGCAACGGATACATCCGGACTGATGCAGTTTGATATACTGGGTCCGGCTGGACAATGGAAGATCAGGAAATATTACGGTGTGGAGGGAGTATCCGCTGTAAACGGGGAGGTTCCCGCAAAAATCACTGCCCGGAAACTGAACGGTGAGCGGACGGATATTCTGATCGAACTGGAATATACCGGGCAGGAGGTGCATACGCCTTTCGGGGAGATAGTGAAAGCCGGGAAGCCTTATCGCTTTCAGTTCCGCCGGTTTTTCCAGCCCATCCGTTGGGAGGTAAACTGGTTCACTTATGATTCACTGACCAATCCGGTCAGGTTTCCGGAACGATTGGTGCGGCTGGATCAGCAAAAACCTGTAAAGTCCGAAATTGCCGATAAACTGGACTATGCCTGGTGGGGTGGGATCAGGGTGGGGGAGAAGCAGTTTCCGCAATTTATCACCCTGGCAAGCGGGCAGGCAAATATCCCGGACGGGGAGTATGAGCTGTCGGTAACCTGGGATGATGCCGTAAGAGTGTATCTGGATGGCAAAATAATCCTGGATGAATGGGAGCCTTCCCGGTACATTTTTGATGAGTCCCCCAATCGGAAAGTAAAGTTACATCTATCTGGAAATCATATTTTTAAGGTCGAACATGTAGAGTTAAACGGCTTTGCCACCCTGGCGTTGAAGCTCCGGAAACTGGATTAATCCACAGCTGGGGAAAAGAGTTTCTCCACAGTGCCTAAAATTCTTTCATAAGTATTTGGAAGGTATATCCTTCGCCCTTACCTTTGCACTCCCAAAAGAAAATTGGGTTTTTACACATGTCTCAGCGAATCAGAATCAAATTACAGTCGTACGATCACAACCTGGTAGATAAATCTGCAGAAAAGATCGTCAAAACGGTACGTAGTACC
>JAKQJH010000172.1 GCA_029561255.1 Bacteroidota bacterium
ACAACGAACGGTGGTTCGTCCACTGTGAAATAATTATTGCTTGCTGAGTTCTTTTATTGAAACGGCGGGTGTATATTTACGAAAGCATACATCCTTTATGTTGAAGAATTTTATACATAGTCATCTTGCTCCTGTGGCCGCGATTATTATTGTGGTGGTGATTATTATTATTTCTTCAAACGGAGGTGGTGCCTGACAGTTAATTAAAAAAAACAAGATACAGCAACCCGCCTCCTGAAAGGCGGGTTTCTTTTTTTGGCCTCCCCAACCCCTCCAAAAGAGGGGCTTAAGAGTCTTAAAGAATAAATAATTATTTCGCTCAGGAAAAACTGAAATCGTAAAAACTAAAAAGTAAAATGGCTTCCTATTTTAATGAACATACGGTACTCTGGCTGAACGGCGCATTTGTAAAAGCGTCTGAAGCAAAAATGGATTTCTACAGCCAGTCCTTTCATTACGGCTATTCTGTTTTTGAAGGCATCCGTTCGTATATGACTGTCAATGGCGATACAAAAATTTTCAAAGCAGAAGCACATTACGACCGGCTGGAACAATCCGCGAAGGCCCTGAACCTTCCCTATCACTGGAAGACGGAAGAATTGATTGACATTACTTACGAAGTGCTCAAAAGGAACAATCTCCAGGATGCGTATATACGGCCCGTGGTCTACGCCCCGGCTAACATGAGTTTTGTAGTAAACACAGAATCCTTTCTCGTGATTGAAGTTTGGGAAATGCAGCCCTTCCTTGGAGATAAACTGCTGAGTGTAATGACCAGTTCATTTCAACGGCCCAACCCCAAAGGATTTAATATCCATGCCAAAGCCGCTGGTCATTATGTCAACTCCATACTCGCCAGCCAGGAAGCCAAGGCCGCGGGATTTGATGAAGCGCTGTTGACGGATATGCATGGGAATGTAGCCGAAGGTCCGGGCGCCAACCTGTTCTATGAAAAAGACGGCAAGCTCTTCACCCCTGCCACCGGAAATATCTTACCCGGCATCACCCGCGCCACGGTATTTGAGATCTGCGAAACATTGGGCATTGCGGTGGAAGAAAAAGTAATTACCCTGGAAGAACTGAAGCAGGCCGATGCGGTTTTCTATTGCGGAACAGCGGCTGAAGTCATCGGTTGGAAGAAACTGGACGACACCGAATTTCCTCTCCCCTGGGATGAAAGCCTGAGCCGGATGATCCAGCAGGCTTATAAAAACAGAGTGATAGAAAAAACAAACGCATTACAAACGGAACCGGCTTAAATACGATCAGCCCTAAGACAAAGAAAAAACAATCATGAGCGAACTGAACAAATATTCAAAGACACTGACCCAGGATCCTACACAACCTGCCGCACAGGCCATGTACTATGCGATCGGGTTCAAGGAAGAAGATTTTAATAAAGCCCAGGTAGGTATTGTGAGTATGGGCTGGGATGGCAATCCCTGCAATATGCACCTGAATGATCTCGCCACTACTGTCCGCGACAGTGTGAATACGACTGAAGGTCTGCTGGGTTTACGTTTCTACACCATCGGGGTGAGTGATGGTATCAGCATGGGAACAGATGGTATGCGTTATAGTCTTGTTAGCCGGGATGTGATCGCTGACAGCATTGAAACCAATGCCGGGGCACAATACTATGACGGATTGATTGCTATTCCGGGTTGTGATAAGAACATGCCCGGTGCCGTAATGGCTATGGGCCGGCTGAACCGCCCTTCGATTATGCTATATGGGGGTACGATTGCCCACGGACATTATAAAGGAGAAGACCTGAATATTGTCAGCGCCTTCGAAGCACTCGGACAAAAGATCGCCGGTAACTTAAGCGAGGGTGATTTTAAGGGCATCGTACAGCACTCCTGTCCGGGAGCCGGTGCCTGCGGAGGAATGTATACCGCGAATACCATGGCTTCCGCCATTGAAGCCCTGGGTATGAGCTTACCTTTCTCATCGTCCAACCCCGCCCTCAGTGAGGACAAACAAAAAGAATGTGCCGCCGCCGGTAAGGCGATTAAAGTTTTGCTGGAGAAAAATATCACCCCGAAAGATATCATGACCCGTAATGCCTTTGAAAATGCGATTACGGTAGTCATGGTGCTCGGTGGCAGCACCAATGCGGTATTGCACCTGATCGCGATGGCCCGGAGTGTGGATCTGGATTTAACACCCGATGATTTTCAACAGATCAGCAATCACATTCCCGTACTCGCCGACTTTAAACCTTCCGGCAAATACCTCATGGAGGATCTGCATAAACATGGCGGGGTTCCCGCAGTAATGAAATACCTTTTGAAAAACGGCTTATTGCATGGCGATTGTTTGACAGTTACCGGTAAAACGGTTACAGAAAATTTAGCAGGTGTCCCTGATCTTGATTTCAGTGCACAAGATATTGTTCGCCCCTTAGAAGCGCCCCTGAAAAAAACGGGGCACCTGCAAATTCTGTATGGCAATCTCGCGGAGAGAGGAAGTGTGGCCAAGATCAGCGGAAAAGAAGGGGAACGTTTTGAAGGTACCGCCCGCGTATTCAACGGGGAAAAAGATTTGATTGAAGGCATTTCTTCCGGTAAAGTCAAAGCTGGTGATGTGGTGGTGATTCGCTATATCGGACCCAAAGGAGCACCCGGTATGCCGGAAATGCTGAAACCCACCGGTGCTATTATTGGAGCCGGACTCGGGAAATCTGTTGCCCTGATCACTGATGGACGATTCAGTGGTGGCACACACGGTTTCGTGGTAGGACATATCACACCCGAAGCTTTTGATGGCGGATTGATTGGCATGGTGGAAGACAACGACATCATCGAAATTGACGCGGTGAATAATCAACTGACTCTGAAAGTAAGTGCGGAAGTGATTGCCGTGCGGAAAAAGAACTGGAAACAACCCGCCCTGAAAGCGACAAAAGGCATTTTATATAAATATGCCAAAACCGTAAAGCCGGCGGACAAGGGTTGTGTGACCGATGAGGACCTTTAAATACAAAGTACGAAGTAAGAAGTACGAAGTACGGAATACATGTTCGAATTAAATGAGTTTATATATGCAAACATTTGCTCCTGAAAAAGAAACAACAAACAAACCTACCGTGATTAGCAAAACCGGTTCACAAGCAGTGTTGGAAGCCTTTTTAGCGGAAGGTGTGGAAACCGTATTTGGTTATCCCGGCGGAGCCATCATGCCGATCTATGATGCTTTGTATGATTATAATGACCGGTTGAAACATATCCTGGTCCGCCATGAACAAGGCGCTATCCACGCTGCCCAGGGCTTTGCCCGTGTAAGCGGACGTACCGGGGTGGTCTTTGCCACCAGCGGACCCGGTGCCACCAACCTGGTGACCGGCCTCGCTGATGCCATGATCGACTCTACGCCGCTGGTTTGTATCACCGGTCAGGTTTTTGCACACCTGTTGGGTACAGATGCCTTCCAGGAAACTGATGTGATCAATATTACCACACCCGTTACCAAATGGAATTACCAGGTGACAGATGCAACAGAAATACCGCATGTACTGGCAAAGGCCTTTTATATTGCCAACAGCGGCCGTCCAGGTCCTGTATTGGTTGATATCACGAAGAATGCCCAACTGCAATTATTCGAATACAGCGGTTATGAAAAATGCACACATATCCGCAGCTATCGTCCCAAGCCAATCGTTCGAAAAGAATATATTGAACAGGCCGCTGAACTGATCAATAAAGCGGAACGTCCCTTTGTCATTTTCGGACAAGGAGTGATCCTGGGTAAAGCAGAAAAGGAATTCAAACAATTTATTGAGAAAGCCGGTATTCCCGCTGCCTGGACGATAATGGGCATGAGTGCCATTCCTACTGAACATCCATTGGCCGTAGGTATGCTCGGTATGCATGGGAATTATGGCCCCAATGTACTCACTAATGAATGTGATGTGCTGATCGCTATCGGGATGCGCTTCGATGATCGCGTTACTGGTCGCCTGGATAAATATGCCAAGCAGGCCAAAGTGATTCACTTTGACATTGACCCTTCCGAAATTGATAAAAATGTAAAAGCCGATGTACCGGTCTGGGGTGATTGTAAAGAGACGTTGCCCCTGCTGACCAAAATGCTGGAACAGAAAGTATATCCGCAATGGTTGCAGAAATTCAGGGATTACCAGCAAAAAGAAGAAGATAAAGTGATCAGGGAAGAACTCAATCCCACTGGTGACATCCTCACCATGGGCGAAGTGATCCGGAACCTGAATGAACTGACAGGTGGAGATGCCGTGGTGGTAACCGATGTGGGGCAGCACCAGATGGTGGCCTGCCGCTATGCAAAATATAATCAGAGCAAAAGCAATATCACCAGTGGCGGGTTAGGTACCATGGGTTATGCGCTACCTGCGGCTATAGGTGCCTGTTATGGTGCACCGGAAAGAAAAGTAGTAGCGATTATCGGGGATGGCGGCTTCCAGATGACCCTCCAGGAACTGGGCACCATTATGCAGTTTAAACCCAATGTAAAAATCATAATTCTGAATAACAACTTCCTGGGAATGGTACGCCAATGGCAGCAACTATTTCATGAAAAACGCTACTCCTTCGTGGATATCCAGAGCCCCGATTTTGTACAGGTGGCCAAAGGATTCGGCATTCCAGGGAAAAGTATTTCCCAACGATCCGAACTAAACGCCGCCCTGGAAGAGTTGCTGAATACCAATGGGAGTTTCCTGCTGGAAGTAATGGTTGGAAAAGAGAACAATGTATTTCCGATGGTACCACAGGGAAGAGGAGTGGCGGAGATAGTATTAAGTAAGGAAGAAATCTAAAGAAGTAAAAAATCAAAAGTAAAAAGTAAAAAATAGTAACCGAAAACTTCAATAACGTATTGGTCAGCCCGGTTATGAAAAACAGACTTTCGCTTTTGAAAAATTAAATAATATCAATAAGTTCCAAAGAAAAGAGATGGTCCCGCTTTAGGTGTCTTTTTTACTTTTGAATTTTGACTTTTGAATTAACACGCTATGCAAAAAAAAGAATACACGATCACGGTCTACACCGAAAACCAGGTAGGCTTGCTAAACCGCATTGCGATCATTTTTTCGCGGAGAAAGATCAATATTGAAAGCCTGAACACTTCGCCTACGGAAGTAGACAGTGTTCACCGGTTCACCATTGTTATCAATGAATTTGAAGACGTGGTCCGTAAACTCTGCCGGCAGATTGAAAAACAGGTCGAAGTGCTCAAAGCCTATTACAATACCGAAGAGGAAATTGTATGGCAGGAACTGGCGCTGTATAAAGTACCCACCGATGTAATTGCGACAGAGGTAAAAGTGGAACGTCTCCTGAGGGAGAACGGGGCCCATACCGTGGTCATCCGTAAAGATTATACGGTATTCGCCGTAGCCGGTCATCGCGAAGAAACAGAAGCGCTGATCAAAGTACTGGAGCCCTACGGATTGATCGAGTTTGTCCGCAGTGCCCGGGTAGCCATTATCAAAGCCAGCCGCGGATTCCATGAACGCCTCAAGGATTTTGAAAAACAGGAACCCGGCGAAGAAGCACTAGAAAATGAGTTCCTTGATAAGAACGAGGAAATCTTCTCTATGTAATCTGGTCAAACGACTAAACAACTAAACGTCTAAACATCTAAACAAAAAATAATCATGGCAAAATTAAATTTCGGCGGTGTAGAAGAAAATGTAGTTACCCGCGAAGAGTTTCCCCTCAGTAAAGCACAGGAAGTGCTTAAAAATGAAACAGTGGCTGTAATTGGCTACGGTGTACAAGGACCCGGCCAG
>JAKQJH010000212.1 GCA_029561255.1 Bacteroidota bacterium
AAAATCCTGGAAGGCGATCAACATCCGTTTCTGTTTATTTTATTAAGCCTGGTTTTCCTCTTTACCGGTCCTGGTGCCCTGAGCCTGGACGGATTCCTTTTTAAACATAAAAAAAAGCGGTACTGATCATGTCGGACAGCACCTCGGTACATATCAATACAAAAGGCATGGCTGAAAACAGCTATGATGCAATTGTCATAGGCAGTGGCATCAGTGGTGGCTGGGCGGCTAAGGAGCTTTGTGAAAAAGGATTGAAAACACTGGTGCTCGAAAGGGGAAGACCTGTTGATCATATCAAAGACTATCCCACAGCACATTTATCCCGTTGGGAATTGCCTCACCGGGGATCCATCACCCGCGAAACCCGTGAACAAAATCCGCTGATCAGCCGGGCTGCCGGTTATGGAGAAGACACGCAGCACTTCTTTGTGAAAGATGCGGATCATCCGTATATCCAGGAAAAACCATTTGACTGGGTACGGGGCTACCAGGTAGGTGGCAAGTCACTCACCTGGGGCCGGGCCTGTGCCCGCTGGAGTGCTACCGATTTTACAGGGCCTGAACGGGATGGATACGGGCAATCTTTCCCGATCGGATATGAAGAAATAAAAGACTGGTACAGTCATGTAGAAAAGTTCATCGGGGTTTGTGGCAGCTATGACGGTATTCCCTCCATGCCGGATGGAGAATTTCTGACGGCCTATGAACTGAATGCGGCAGAGAAACACCTGCAGCAGGTACTGAAAGAAAAATTCAACCGGCACTATGTATCGGGCCGCTGGGCACATATTACGGATCCCAAACAAATACACCTGGACCAGGGACGGGCCCAATGCCAGAACCGGAATCTTTGTATGCGCGGTTGTCCGTTGGGTGGTTATTTCAGTTCGAATTCATCCACACTTCCCTGGGCGGCAAAAACGGGTAACCTCACCATACGCCCGCATTCAGTAGTACATTCCATCATTTATGATGAGCACAAACAAAAAGCTATTGGTGTAAGAGTAATCGATGCGAATACGATGAAGGCCACTGAGTTTTTTGCAAAAATCATTTTCTGCAATGCCTCGGCGCTGAATTCCAATCTCATTTTACTGAACTCCACTTCTTCCCGTTTCCCCAACGGATTGGGGAATGACAGCGGGTTGCTGGGAAAATATATCTGTTTCCATAATTACCGCGGCAGTATGAACGGAGATCTGGACGGTATGGAGGATAAATATTACAAAGTATCCAAACCGGCGGAATGTATTGTAGCCAATTTC
>JAKQJH010000213.1 GCA_029561255.1 Bacteroidota bacterium
AAAAGAGCCTGTCTTCCGGATTAATCCAGGGAAGACAGGCTCTTTACTTTGCTAAATCAATTATTTATTCTCTAAGTTGTATCTATAGTTCAGCACATCCAGTTCGGTTTCTGCTCCACTAAGCAAATGTTGAAAGTTGCCTGAACCATCATCGATCTGGTCAGCCAGTGACTGGTAATACGTAATCCCTTTCCGGAGATTCAGATAAAACTCATTATAATACTTTGCTTTTTTTGGTAGTGTGCCCTGCAACAGCTCTTCTTCCAGCTTCTCTTTCAGGTAATCAATATATAAATCCAGTTCTGCAATGAACATATGTGGCCGCTCAGCAGGTGTCAATGAATCCGTGCGTCCATAAATATGATCCACCATGGTCTTCAGCGAAACCACTTTTGAAAAATGGGCAATATTCGGACCGGGGCAGATATTCACCGACTTCAGTTTGTCAACAAACGGCACATCATAAACCAGGGAGGCAGCATTGCTCAGTCCGATACAAAGACAGTCTTTATCCCATATTTCCTCCATCTTCCGGTTAAATTCCTCCACCGGCAGGTTGGCTGCTTTCAATTCCTGCGTTTTTAATTGCTGGTACTTTCGTGAAGCCGTACAGATCGGCTCTTTGGTAAACTCTGTATTAAAAGCGAGATGCTTTTCCGTGCAGGGACTACCGGGACGACCCTGTTGAATGCGCGCCTTTACTTCGCGGTCTGCACTGGTGCCTTTCAGGTAATGAAACCGTACACCCAATGGCGATTTTCGGCTGAGCACCACATCCTCTTCTTTTGATGCGGCCAGCAGTTGTAATGTCTCTTCATCTACGGTGGTGGCTTCCGGAACCAGTAAAAAAGGCGAGCCCCATCCGGTGGTACCGATCTCGTAGTGGTGATGAAGAAACTGATCTTCTGCCGCTGTACCAATACCTCCCTGTACGGAAAACAGTACCGGCGGAATGGCTGTTATGGTCCGGTTATTTTTCTTTAATTGAGCCGCACTGTATATCTCAAATAAAGACTCCAGGAGTTCCTGCTTACCCGATTTAAAATCTTCCAGAATCGGTCCGAGCAGGAAGCCATCCGTGGCAAACGCATGTCCGCCGCAGTTCAACCCCGATTCAATCCTGAACTCGCTTACCCAGATTCCCTTTTTGGCCAGGTACTTGCCCTGGATCAAAGCGGAACGGAAATCACTTACTTTCAGTACCACTTTTTTGGAAAAACTGCCATCCTCCCGCATTTCAAACTGACTGCATTGTTCCATGTAATTAAATAACCGGGGATTCATACCCGCTGAAAATACAATGGAAGATCCATCCAGATCACTGTTTACGTAACCCCGTAGTGAGGCTACGGCATCTGATCCATCTTTGACCACCTGGCTGTTTGCATCAAAATTTTCCCGATCCAGTTTGGTCATGATATTCACATCAATACTCCCGGGCTTGATCTGGTTGCGGAGGTATGCTTCCAGTCGACGTTTTTCTGCTTCGTCTTCGGTCTGC
>JAKQJH010000225.1 GCA_029561255.1 Bacteroidota bacterium
AACACGTAAATTTATGCAATTACGTGATGGGTTTAAAAAATATTCCTATTGGGAATCAAGAGGATAGTGATATGTTTTTTGTATTGTCATTAGGACAATCCGATTTTTCAATCTTTCCTCTCCAACTCCCTACCGCGCACACTTCGTGCACCTCAGTCCCATCCCTGATTTAAAAAACCTTATTAATAACTGGCTGATTTCCTTTCCCGCTTGTACAACGGGTAGCTGTAGCTGGAACCGGTCAATTGCTGGAATAAGGTCTTTACTAAAGTTATAACATTCCGGTTATGTATACACACTGATTTTTATCATTTATTTCTTTCATCGTTTTCCCGACCCCGACATTCCCGTGACTTGCTCAACCTCGAACCTCGAACCTCCAACCTCCAACCTCGAACCCCCAACCTCCAACCTCGAACCTCCAACCTCGAACCTCCAACCCCCAACCTCGAACCTCCAACCTCCAACCTCGAACCTCCAACTTTTTTCACTAAATTCGTAGACCATGGAAACCGTTGCACAGCTCCCGAAATATAACCTGAATGAGGAGGAAGAGAAAAAACTCATCCTCCGGGAATACCGTTCCCTGCTGAAAGTCATAAAGAGCAAGCTGAAGCCAGGCGATAAAAAACTGGTGCGTACCGCCTTTGAAATGGCGGCGGACGCACACAAGACGATGCGTCGCAAAAGCGGGGAACCCTATATCCTGCATCCGTTGGCCGTTGCCAAGATCTGTGCGGAAGAGATCGGGTTGGGGGTACGTTCCACCATCTGCTCCCTGTTGCATGATACCGTGGAGGACACGGATATTACCCTGGAAGATATCAAACGGGAATTCGGCGAAGAGATCACCCGGATCGTGGACGGACTGACCAAGATCGCCAATGTGATTGATGTAAATGCTTCACAACAGGCCGAAAATTTCAAAAAAATACTACTGACCCTCACGGATGATCCCCGGGTGATCCTGATTAAGCTCTCCGACCGGCTGCACAATATGCGCACCCTGGACAGTATGAAAAGGGAAAAGCAACTGAAGATTTCCTCGGAAACAGTTTATATCTACGCGCCCCTGGCCCACCGGATGGGTTTGTATACCATCAAGACCGAGATGGAAGATCTGGCCATGAAGTACATGGAACCGGAAACGTATAAAGAAATAGCCCGTAAACTGGCCGAGACCCGTAAAGAACGTACGAAATACATAAACGAGTTTATAAAACCTATCCGGGAAAAACTGGAGAAAGCCAATCTGCCGGCAGAAATTTATGGCCGGCCCAAAAGCATCCATTCCATCTGGAACAAGATGAAAAAGAAAGGGGTGGAGTTTGAAGAAGTATACGATTTGTTTGCCATCCGGGCCATTCTGGATTCGCCCACGGAGAAAGAGAAAGAAGATTGCTGGAAAGTGTATTCCATGATCACGGATGAATACAATCCGTCTCCTGAACGGTTGCGCGATTGGCTCAGTAATCCCAAAGCCAATGGGTATGAGGCCCTGCATACTACGGTAATGGGTCCGCAAGGGAAATGGGTGGAGGTACAGATCCGTACCCGCCGGATGAATGAGATCGCGGAAAAAGGACTGGCCGCTCACTGGAAGTATAAAGAAGGCACCACGGATGAAAGCCGTTTTGATAAATGGTTCCAGCAGATCCGGGAAGTGATCACCAACCAGGAAGCGGATACGATCGATTTTCTGCAGGATTTCAAAACCAGTTTCCTGGCAGAGGAAATTTATGTCTATACACCGAAAGGTGATGTGAAAATGCTCCCGGTCGGATCCACCGCACTGGATTTTGCTTTTGCCATCCACAGTGCCATCGGTGTAAAAACCATTGGCGCCAAAGTGAATCACAAACTGGTACCCATCAGCCATAAACTGCATAGTGGTGACCAGGTGGAGATCATCACCAGTAATAAACAGAAAGCGTCTGAAGACTGGCTGAGCTTTGTCGTAACGTCCAAGGCCAAGGGCCGGATACGGGATGCCTTAAAAGAAGAGAAGCGAAAAGTAGCAGACGAAGGCAAGTATACGGTACAGCGGAAACTGGAGGGGATGGGGGCGCATATGTCGCAGCATAACCTGGATGAAATTGTACAATGGTATAAACTGGGTTCCAACCTGGATCTTTTCTACCAGGTAGCGGTGAAAAATATCGACCTCAAAGAACTCAAGGAATTCAAAGTAACCGGAGACCGGATCGAAGCGCCGAAGCCGGTGAAACTGCATACTGAAAAGCATGAGTTTCTGCCGCATCATGTTACTGGTAAGAAAGATGCGGAGCTGGTGATTTTCGGGGAGAGCAGTGACCGGATCGTGTACAACCTGGCAAACTGTTGTAAACCGATTCCAGGGGATGATGTATTTGGATTTGTAACCACCGGTAAAGGGCTTACGATACACCGGACAAATTGTCCCAATGCCGCCAAACTCCTGGCCAATTACGGTCACCGGGTGGTGAAGACCAAATGGGCGAAGAATAAAGAAATCTCCTTCCTGACCGGTATTAAGATCATCGGCATGGATGATGTGGGAGTGGTAAATAAAATAACCAACCTGATATCCGGTGAACTCAAAATTAATATCGCCGCTTTGACGATTGAAGCAAACGAAGGTTTGTTTAAAGGAAATATACGGCTTTATGTCCATGATAAAGAGGAACTGGATGTATTGGTACAGAGTCTCCTTAAACTGCCGGGTATCGAGTCGGTGGAGCGGTACGATATGGAAGATATTCCCACCTGAAGTATTGATAATCATTGATCGGGCTCAAATCGTATTTTTCCTGATGGAATTTGTTGATAAACTAGCTGTTGGTGAACCTGTCTGAACCGGTTTTTTTCTTATCTTGATGCCTCGTTATCAGACGACCAATCCCATACCACAACTGCTGTTAATAATGAGACTTAAACTGCAAAAATTTTTTGCCCTGGCGGGCTTTTTTTTCTTTATTGGAAATAACCTGAGTGGGCAAAACTGTATCCCCACTAATTTAAACGGTACTGTGATTAACAGAAGTTGCACGCAGTTGTGTGCACCAGTGAACGTTCAGATTCCACACATTAAGTCTTCATCAGATTATACGCTTGTTTCAACGCCATATGCACCGTATCCATATGTTACAACAACAGGTGCCGAAGACGTTGCTTTATATGCAGATGACGAATACAGTTATCTGATCAATCTTCCGTTTAACTTCTGTTTTTATGGGGCCAATTATAATCAAACCGTTGTTGGATCAAACGGGCTGATCACATTTGATCCGGCGAATGCCAGTTGTGCGAATGCATGGCCGATTACACAAACCATTCCGTATGCAGGAGGATCCCAGTGTTCCTCCGCCTCCACCTACTACCCAAGAGCTTCCATTATGGCGGCCTATTCAGACCTTGACCCCCGGATTGGTGCAAGTAATGCAGATCGAAAAATTCAATGGGAAGTGATTGGTACAGCACCTTGCAGGAAATTTGTGGTCAGTTTTTACCATATTGGTGTTTTTGGCCGTACCTCTGCAACCTGTCCCACACCTGCAAATACATTCCAGATTGTGATACACGAATCAACCGGGATCGTGGAGATGTTTTTTCAGCAGAAATCATGTAATTCCAGTACCAATGCCGGGAGAGGGATTCTGGGTATTCAAAACTGGAATCAGGATCAGGCTATCGCTGGCGTGGGTAAGAATAATGCTGTCTGGACAGAGAATAATTCCGGGTACAAATTCATTCCTTCAGGCGGGGCTTCCCGTTTTGTACGCTCGGAAATGTTTACCATGGGTGGCACACTGGTTTCCACAGCAGATTCTTCCACTACTGTTGCCGGTTTACTTGATCTCAGTTTCCCCAACGTTTGTGTAAATACAGGTTCTACACAGTTTGTCGTCAGAACCACCTATTCTGTATGTGACGGGTCTGGCGGTCAGCTGGTTTCCATGGATACGGTTACAGTCAACCTGAATCAGATGCAGGCGGCCATTGCCACTGCTGCCACTTCCTGTAACGGAGCCGGTAACGGATCAGCACTGGTGACCCCCTCTACAACGAACGGACCGTTTACCTATGTACTTGATGGGGGAACTCCTTTCACGGCACCCGGCCCATATAATTTCACAAATCTTACTTCTGGGAATCATTCGGTTACCGTACAGGATGCATTCGGTTGTTTCACCCCATTACTGCCTTTTACCATTGCAGCCGGACCGCCAATTGCCACCACCGCCACCAAGACGGATGCATTATGTAATGGCGGCTCAACCGGCTCCATCACGGTGGCGCAGCCTGCTGCAGGTAATGCACCATATGAATACTCGCTCGATGGGATTACCTGGCAGACCAGCAATGTTTTCAATGGACTACCTGCCGGTACATATACTGTTTTTTTCAGGGAAAGAGATGGTTGCAGTGGCACCCTCAGTATTACAGTAGCAGAACCCACCGTTCTGTCAAGTACAGCCGGAGCCATACCGGTGGTTTGTAACGGGCAAAGTACCGGTACCATCACTGCTGCTGCAACCGGTGGCGTTTCGCCTTATGAATATTCGATCAACGGACTAAACTGGCAGGGTAGCAATGTATTCAATGTACCGGCCGGTATGTATACTGTACAGATTCGTGACATGAATGGTTGTATCAGCACCCAGCCGGTGACGGTAACCGAACCCGCCGCACTGACGGCCACATCGGTTAATACCAATGCTACCTGTAACGGAGGGCTGGATGGGATAATACTGATTACCGCAGCAGGGGGAAATACAGGTTATACATATTCTATTGACGGAACAAGTTTTCAATCATCCAATCAGTTTAATGTAGCACCGGGCAACTATACCGTTACGGTCAGAGACAACCTGGGTTGTTCTACCAGTTTTCCGGCTGTGGTGGGTCTGACCGATGACATGACGTGGATACCGCAAACAGATCCCACGATCTGCGAGAGTAAATCCGTACAACTGGAACTGACTTCCAATGCCACCCAGTATGTGTGGAGCCCGGCTACCGGACTCAGCAGCACAACCATCTTTAACCCGGTGGCGAATCCTGTTGTGACCACTGAATATATTGTTACGGCTACGTTAGGACGATGTACGCACGACGATACAGTGATTGTGAATGTGAACAGAGCACCCATCCCAAATGCGGGTGTGGATGGATTTATCTGTTATGGACAGAATTACCAGTTGCAGGCAACAGGTGGTACAGAATATGTCTGGACACCTTCCACTTACCTGGATAATGCCAATATTTCCAACCCGCTTTCCACTCCTTCAAAGGATATCGTTTATACTGTTTCCATCAAATCGGATGTAAATGGTT
>JAKQJH010000232.1 GCA_029561255.1 Bacteroidota bacterium
AACCATTCTTCTGCGAGGGCCGCGCTGCTCAGTCTGTAGTCCCAGCATAATCTTCCATATGCATACCAGTTGGCTTGTGCAAACGGGTGGCCGCACCAGTTGATATCATTTCCGATATTGGATACGCCGGCCATTCCGTTCAGGCGATCTTGATTCGTACTGCCATCAATGATGTGGGCAACGGTACTGCCAGGTCCGTTACTATAGGTATCACTTTCCAGTACTTCTTTAAACATCGGAGCGAGGTATACAAGATTCGTGGATTGTCCTGTATATTCCTGGGTAATCTGAAATTCAGGCATCAGGGGTGTGCGGGGCATGGCGCCAAAAAGGGGATGAAAGGGTTCCCTGGGCATAAAATCAATCGCGCCGTTTTTCACCTGTACCATCACGTTATTCCTGAACTGTCCGTCAAGCGGCACAAATTCATCATAGGCCTGTTTATGGCGGTCCACCGGGTTTTCGGAGGCGTATACAAAAGCCCGCCAGATCACATTTCCTTTATAGGGGGCTACGGCATCTGCCAGCATATTCGCACCGTCTGCATGGGTTCTTTTGTAATCCTGCGGACCGGGTTGTCCCTCACTGTTTGCTTTGACCAGGAATCCGCCAAAGTCAGGAATCAGTGAATAGATTTCTTTGGCTTTGTCTTTCCACCATTGCCTGACTTCTTCATTCAGGGGATCGGCTGTTTTTAATTTACCTGTTTCAATGGGTGAACTGAATTTTGCAGAGAGATAAACTTTAATGCCGTAGGGGCGAAATACATCGGCTAAAATTTTTACTTTCTGCAGGTATTGGCTGGTCAGGATGAGTGCATTGGCATTTACGTTATTTAATACCGCCCCGTTGATACCAATGGAGGCGTTGGCCCTGGCATAATCAATGTATCGTTTGTCTACATAGCCCGGTAGTTTATGCCAGTCCCAGATACTGAAACCCGCATACCCTCTTTCGACTGTTCTGTTCAGGTTATCCCAATGATTAAGCAGCCGGAGTTTTAATCGGGGAATGGAAACTATGTCAAGCTGCCGGAGATCCTGTTGGGTTTGCATCAGGCGCAGAAAATGGAAAACCCCATAGAGGATCCCTAAATCCGTATTCGCTGTGATCAGGATACAGCCATTGTCTTTTTTATCACTGTTTATCAGGAAGCCTTCACTTCCGAGGCTGATCAGTTTTTTTTCATTTGCCGGGGTGAGCCTGAGGGATGGGGTTCCCGCTACGCCGATTACCAGCGTGGATTTAGTGGTAATGGAATTATTGACCGGTATACGATAGCCAAGCAAACCGCTAAGCCCTTTTTGTAATTCTTCTTTTGCAGCAAGCAGGGTAGGAGAACTGCCGGCCAAGGCAGGCGAACTGACCTGTTTTTTGTATTGGACAAGTGTTCCGGTATGGGTGATTTTTAAGTAGCGGAGCCATAAGTCGTATCCGTTTTCAGCAAAGGCCGTGCTGAAGGATAGAAAAAGGAGGGAGGCAATTAATAGCTTTTTCATATCTGGCGGATGAGTTTCATTTTTTATTTTTCAGGGAGGAGCTCCGGATAATCAGATCCGAACGGACAACAATGGTGTTGGTATGTTTCAGGTCACTTAGACCTTTCAGGTGATTGATCAGGTTGCGGGCGGATATTTCACCCATATCAATACCGGGGTAATCAATGGTGGTCATTTGTGGTTCCACCAATTTACTGATGGCATCATTGTTAAAACCTACAATGGCGATGTCTTCCGGAATCCGTACACCATGTTCCCGGAGGGTACGCATACAAACGGCAGCAGAGAAATCGTTGGTGATAAATACGCCGTCCGGCAACGGTTTCATTTTCAATATCTGCAGCGCCGCTTCTACCCCACATTGTTCACTCAGGTCTTTGATCAGTACCCGTTCTTTTTCGTAGGTGATACCACTGTCATAGAGGGCATCCGTGTATCCTTTATGGCGTTGGGCGTATACGTTACGTTTGAGACTGGCGGTAACGAGTACAATCTTTTTACATCCCTGTTCAATCAGGTGCCGGGTGGCCTGGTAGCCGCATTTATAGTTATCAATAATGACTTTGGTGCTTTCACTTTTTTCCTCCACCCGGTCAAAGAAAATCACCGGGATGCCTTTCTCTTCATAGGACTTATAGTGGTCCAGGTCTTTTGTATCAAAAGCCAACGAGGCAATCAGACCGTCCACCCTTTTATGGAAGAGGTTCAATGCGTTGGCTGCTTCTTTGGTATAGCTTTCTGATGAGTGTGCAATGATCAGGTCATATCCTGCCTCGGTGGTGACTTTTTCAATTCCTGCCAGTACTGAAGTGATGAAGTTACTGTTCAACTCATGAACGATCACCCCGATTGTATTTGTTTTTTGCTTTCGCAGGCTGCTGGCAAAAGTATTGTGACGGTAACCCAGATCTTTTGCTGTTTGCTGGATCTTTTTCCGCGTGTTTTTATTAATAGCAGGGTGGTCCTGCAAGGCACGGCTTACAGTAGCGGAAGAGAGCGATAATCGCTGGGCGATATCATAGATCGTTATATCTTTTTTGGGTTTCATATTGCAATCGGTTGCATGAAATTCGGAAAAAAAAGTAAATTACGAAGATTTCTTTTTTTGTGAGGACGCTCTGATAATTAATTCTGATCTCAGGATGATTTTTGGTGTGGTTTTCATATCTGCTATACCCTCCAGGTGGAGGATCAGGTGCGTTACGGCCGTTTCTCCGACCCGGTATCCGGGGTAGTTCACTGTGGTTAATTTAGGTGACACTACCTGACTGATCGGGTCATTATTAAAACCGGCGAATCCGATTTGCTGTGGAATCCGGATGCCGGCTTCTTTCAGCGCCAGCATGCAGAATACGGCCGATGTATCGTTGGCTGCAAACACTGCATCCGGCCGGTCTTTTTCTTTCATGGAAAGAATTTTCGCGGCTATTTCTGCGCCTGCTTTTTCGGTCAGCGGGGAGAACAGGACCCGTTTGTCATCAAAGGGGATCTTTGCTTCCTGCAGGGCATTTTTATAGCCCGTCAGCCGGTCGGCATACACATTTCTGCGTAGGTTACCTGCCAGGTGGATGATTTTCCTGAAACCCTGATCCAGTAAATGTTTGGTAACATTATAACCGGCCTGAACATTGTCGATTTCAACCGCTATAGTGTCTTTATGAGGCCAGGAACGGTCAAAGAAAACCACGGGAATGTTTTTGCGGAAAAATGGGTCCAGGTGGTCGATATTATCCGTGTCAAAGGCGGTGGAAATCAGGAGGCCATCCACCCGTTTATTGAAAATGGTAAGGGCATTGGCCTTTTCCTTTTCCATGCTTTCATTCGAGTGGTTGATAATTAACGTGTAGCCTTTCAGGCTGGCTGCATCTTCCATACCGGCGAGTACGGAGGCCATAAAATAGCTGTTAATGCGGGGGATGATAACCCCGATTGTGTTGGTTTTTTTGCTACGTAAACTGCTGGCAAACATATTGGAACGATAGCCCAGCCGCCTGGCCGCTTCGGCAATTTTCTTACGGGTGTTCTTGTTGATCGCCGGATGATTTTTCAGTCCGCGGCTAACCGTGGTTGCTGAAATGTTCAGGTATTTAGCGATATCATAAATGGTTATATCCCGGTCTTCTTCCATGCTTACAAAGGACGGCAACATAATTTTAAAAAAAAATTGCAATCGGTTGCATTTTTTAAAAAAATTCCTATATTCGTTTCCGGATGCCTGATTTTGATGGATCATTCATCTCCCAAAATTGCTTGCTGCTATATGAAAAATTGGAAATCCAACACCGCTTTTCATCGGTCCTGCCCCAAGGACAAATGCTCCCGTATTACCGCAGGGACAATTATTCTTCATTCCGATTCTTCTATTCAACAGGTTACTTATTTGTCACTTCCAAAAACAGACATATGAAAAAAACTGCAAACATTACAAAACGATTGCTGCAGCTCCTGGTACTATTCCAGTTGCTGCTCACGGCTGGTCAGGCCCTTGCGCAGAACCTGACCATTAAAGGACGGGTGCTCAAGGATGACGGACAGCCAGCTCAAAGTGCTTCAGTACTTTTAAAAGGTACCAATACCGGTACCACTACTAATCAGAACGGAGAATTTACCCTTTCAGCACCTTCTAACGGGACCTTGATCATTTCTACCGTTGACTTTATTACACAGGAAGTAGCGGTGAACGGGTCAGCCACCATGAGTGTTACTTTGGTTTCCGCCACCCGTAGTCTGGGTGAAGTGGTTGTGGTGGGATATGGCACCCAGCGTAAAAGAGATGTTACGGGTTCCACTATCACGGTAAAAGGGGAGACGCTTAACCAGATTAAGGCACCGAACCTCTTTAATCAGTTACAGGGCCGTGCGGCTGGTGTAGATATAGTTAACAATAGTTCACAGATTGGAGCGGGTGGTGAAATCCGCATCCGGGGTAACCGCTCTATCACCGGTAATAATAACCCGCTGATTGTGGTGGATGGGATGGCTTTTGGCGGAAGTGTGAATGATATAAATCCTGAGAATATTGCGACGGTAGACATCCTGAAGGACGCTTCTGCCACGGCTATTTTTGGTTCAAGAGGTTCCAATGGCGTAATAATCATTACAACTAAACATGGTAGAACCGGAAAGCCCGTTACAACCTATAATGGATATGTAGGGATTTCCAGCGCGATTGATACCTGGGAGCAATTCAATGGCCAGGAATATGCAAAATATAAGGAAGATGCACGGCAGGGACAACCCGCCTTCCTGACAAATCCAAACGTTACTTCTCCTTATGCCCTGACGGCGATTGAACAAACGAACCTGGCAGCCGGTGTAAATACCAACTGGCAGGATCTTTTGTTAACCACTGGTATCAGAACCGGGCATGATCTGAATGTTGCTGGTGGTAATGACCGGACACAATACTTTTTCGGATTTGGTTATTTCAGGGAAACAGGAATAATTCCTGACCAGGCCCTGGATCGCTATACATTAAATGTGAATATCGATCATAAAATGACAGAGCGGATAAGAATCGGCTTTACCAGTTTTAATACGATGATTTATCAGAAAAGGCTTGGCACCAGCGCATACGGCACGGCTATGCGGATTGGTCCGTTGTATAAACCCTACAATGACGATGGTACACTGAATTTCCAGCCGACGATCCAGCAAGGCGTAGACAATACCACCATTAACCCGCTGACTTCTATTGGAAATAATGATATCATTAAAGCGAATTCACGCCGGTATCAGTTCCAGCACAACTTTTTTGCTGAAGTGAAAATACTGAAGGACCTTAAGTTCAAATCCACCTTCGGTTTTGGCTGGTCACAGACCTTCAACAGTAATTATACAGGTCCTAACAACGTGTTTAATAGTAACGCGAATACCGCGGGCGCTAACCTCAGTCAATCCAATGCAGAGGGTTGGCAGTATACTATTAATAATTCACTGGATTATAACCGCACATTTGCCGGAAAACATAAAGTACAGGTACTCGCTTTGCAGGAAGTACAGAAGAATAAATTCCAGTCCCAGCAGTTCAACGGACAGGGCGTGCCGGCTGATTATATCCAGGACTATAACTTTCAGTTAGTGAACACCGTTACACCACAGGCCTCCGGCTACAGTGAGTCCGGACTGATTGGTTATATGGGACGTGTTACTTATTCATTTGATGACAAATACCTGCTGACCACCACCGTCAGAACAGACGGATCATCCGTACTGGCCAAAGGAAATCAGTGGGTGACCTATCCCGCCGTTTCGCTGGGTTGGAATATGGAGAAGGAAAGATTCATGGAAGGGTTAAAGTTTGTAAACAGCCTGAAACTGAGAGCGGGTCTGGGTATCAGCTCCAATGCAGGTATAGGCCCGTATACAACTTTGGGTAGCCTGAGTTCCGGTTTCTATAACTATGGACAGGGCTCTACTCCTTTAGTCAATTATGTGAATGGTTATACCATTAATACGTTGCCGAATCCAAACCTGACCTGGGAAAAAACGAGAGGATTTAATATAGGACTGGATTTCGCAGTATTAAACAGCCGGCTTTCTGGTAGTATTGAATACTATGATACCAAAACAACGGATATTCTCTTAAGCAAAAGCCTTCCCCGTAGTAACGGAGCCAACTCCATTCTGGACAATGTGGGAGTTACGGCCTCCAAAGGAATCGAGCTGACCTTAAGCAGTGTGAATATTAAAAGTAAAAGCAGTGGTGGATTTACCTGGCGTACCGATTTCACCGGTTTCTTCAACCGGGAGAAAATTGTGTCCCTGCAGCAGGGCTTACAGCAGGACCTCGGGAATGGCTGGTTTGTTGGTCACCCCATCACTACCATTTATGATGTAAGAAAAATTGGCATCTGGCAAACCAGTGAAGCAACACAAGCGGCTGTTTATGGTGCTGCACCTGGCGACATTAAACTGGAGGATGTGGACAAGAACAATTCCATTGGTGCCAGCGACCGTCAGATCATTGGTGATTTCCAGCCCGATTTTGTAGCTGGCATGACGCAGCATTTTGAATACAAGAATTTTGATATGAATATCGTGATGTTTGGTCGTTTCGGACAAACCGTGGTTGCTACTTATCTGTCAGCAGATGGTGGAGCAAACGGATATCCGTTCTTCCTGAACAGCCGCGTAAATATTCATAAGGTGGATTACTGGACACCCACTAATCCTACCAATGCGTTCCCTCAACCGGATGCGAGCCGCGACGGATTGCTTTATACCTCAACCCTGACGTATCAGGATGGTTCTTTCATCAAGATCAGGACAATCGACCTGGGTTATAACCTGCCAAACAGAATACTTGAGAAGGCAAAAATCCAGGGACTGAGGGTGTATGTTTCTGCCCAGAATCCGTTTATCCTCTGGTCTCCACTCGTGAAGGCTGGTTTAGGTATTGATCCTGAAGGTAACGGTACGGGTAATGCGGTTAACTCTACAGCAGGAGGATCTCCGGTACAAACCCGTGCAATTACGGTGAATATGGGTGTGCCTCCAACCCGCCAGTTTATTTTTGGAATAAACCTGAAATTCTAATCAAAAAATTATTAATTATATGAAACAGAAAAATAAAATCTTCCTGATACTCTGCGCCGCTGTATTGTTTACAGCTACAGGGTGTAAGAAAATTCTGGAGGAGCAACCCAGGGCTTCCATTGATCCCTCATACTTTAAAACACCTGAAGGGATACAGGGAGGTATAGCCGGTATTTATTCTTCATTCCGGGGCCATTGGGGTACTCAGATTTTCACCCAGTTATTCAGTGCCGGAACTGATGAATCGCTCAAAGGTGCTGCCGCTGATGTGCAACATTGGTTTACGTACAATAATCCCCTGATTAAAAGTACAACAAACGATTACGCCGGTTTCTGGAATGGATTGTTTATTGACATTAATACGGCAAACGGTGTACTTGAATATGGCGCGAACGCCAATATGCCCGCCGCCACCAAAACACAGATTCTGGCGCAGGCCAAATTCCTGCGTGCTTTCTGTTACTTCTACCTGGTGACTACTTTTGGAGAAGTTCCCCTGCATACCACGTTTAATACCGATCCTTCCACCGCGGATAGCCGGGCGCCTTTAGCGGATGTATATGCACAGATCATCACTGACCTTACCGAAGCAGCGGCCGACTTACCCAATACGCCTGCTGCGGGAACCGGTAAGCCAGCCTATAAAGCAACTGCTTTGTACCTGCTTGCGAAAACCTACCTGTGGAGAGCATGGTCATCAGCTGCATTACCGACAGACTTTACCAGTGCCTATACTACGGCCAGGAGTGTCATTGATAATAAAGCCACCTATGGATTAAACCTCATGCCTTATTTCGGGGATACTTTCAAAGAAGGAAATGAATACGGCCCTGAAGTGCTGATGGTGATTGATCATACCAAGGATTTAAAATTTGGTCAGAATTCAGCTCCTGGTAGTTTTGCTTCCGGCCCTGCAGAAAATAAATCAAATTTCTTCTGGCGTCCCAATTACCCGACGGTTAATGCCAATTATCCTTCCGGAGGTGGTGCTTCCGTTTGCGTAAGGGATATCCGGAACGGGCGACCTTTTCAGCGGATCAGGCCCAATACCAAATACATTATTGATGTGGCATTTGCCAATCGGGCTACTGACTCCCGTTTTGATGGTACATTCCAGACTGTATTTCTGTCAAACAGTACGCAGATGGCTGCCGTAGGATCTCCAGGTGCCACCACACCAAGGGGACAATTAATTAATGCGGTTGATACCGCCATCTGGTTTGCGGACAGGGTAGTAACACCTGCCGAAAGAGCCGCTTTCAAAGGAATTATCTTTGAACCCGATCATCTTCCCGGGGCTACCGTAAAGTATACAGCCAGTTATTTTCCTAATCTCCGGAAGTTTAATGATTCAACAAGGGCTGATCTGAACGATTATTCTGACAGACCCTTTATTTTATTCCGGTTCTCCGATTTGTACCTGATTGCAGCAGAAGCCGCTTTCAAAGGCGGTGCTACCATGCAGGATGCAGCTGACATGATCAATGTACTCCGGACAAGAGCTGCCTTAAAATTGAACCAGTCACCGGCAGAATATGCAGCAGCTGTAATTGCACAGCAGATTACACCTGCCCAGATTACATTGGATTTCCTGTTGGATGAGAGAAGCCGTGAACTATTTGCCGAAGATTGCCGTTGGTGGGATCTTTCCAGGACCAAGACTTTAGTAGCCAGGGTACAGTTACATAATTCCGAGGGAGCGGCTGGCGTTCAGCCTTACAATATGTTAAGGCCAATACCTCAGCAACAGATTGACCTGGTAACCGAAGGACCAGCATTCCCGCAAAACCCCGGATATTAAGTTTCGTCCATGTTGAATAAAAGACTTTAAGAGGCTTAGCAGAGCAGTTGTTTTTTTTAGCAGGAGGGAGATGTCCATCCCTCCTGTTTTTTTAGCCTCTTTGTTGTCGAATTTTTATAAATAACGGAAGAAATTTTTTCAGTAAATGCGGTTCTGTAAAGCAAGGCATTTTACGCTAAACAGTGATCATAAAAAGGTATTGCACGGCGCATATTTAGTTTTAAAACGAGTTTAATGTTTCCGAGCCGATTTCTAAAAATACTGTTACCCTTTTTTACAGTAATACAATTGTTTTCCTGTAAAAAGAATAATGGAGGAAACAACAATGAGGGCAACAATAGTGCTGTTGATGCTGAAATTACTGTATTTGGGAATCAGCAAAACCAGGTCATTCAGGGATTCGGATGTGCTACCGTATTTAATCCACCGAATACTGCCGCAGTCACAGCGGAAGATTTTGACCAGCTTTTTGGTTCGGGTGCCGGGCAGGTCGGACTTAATTTTCTGCGTATCCGTATAGCCTCAGATGATGCCTGGCGGGCCACCGAATTAAATCATGCCAAAGCAGCTATCCAACGCGGGGCCAGTGTATTTGCTTCTCCCTGGAGCCCTCCGGCCAGGATGAAAACAAATAACAACATTATTGGGGGCAAACTGATACCTGACAGTGCATCGGCTTATGCAAAATACCTGAATGATTTTGCGCTGTATATGGCCGCAAACGGAGCGCCGCTTTATGGAGTGTCGGTACAGAATGAGCCGGACTGGGAACCCGGATATGAAGGCTGTGTATGGACGGCAGAAGAGATGCGTGATTTTCTGAAAAACCACGGAGCGCTGATTTCA
>JAKQJH010000233.1 GCA_029561255.1 Bacteroidota bacterium
CACAGGTAGTCTTTTAAGTGGGATACCCGTTGGCGGGTATTTATTACAAGTAAGCGTTGGTTCTTCGCTAAATCCGTAATTTGGAAGTTCGAATTTATGCGAAATTTCCTTTCCACCCTTCTTCTGTGCGGGGTTCTTTTATTGGTTGCTGGTAAA
The DNA here is from genome assembly GCA_029561255.1 of Bacteroidota bacterium. Lineage (GTDB taxonomy): Bacteria > Bacteroidota > Bacteroidia > Chitinophagales > Chitinophagaceae > JJ008. The sequence continues at coordinate 157 of JAKQJH010000233.1, forward strand.
GGGCTGGCCCAGTCGCCGCCTTCCCCCCGGGATACTACCGTGGCGGGGCCACAGACTTTTGCCATGATCATGGGCATTTCCAAGTACAAATATGTGCGGCCGCTCAGTTATGCCGATAAGGACGCGGAAATGTTCCGCGATTACCTGAGATCTCCGGCCGGCGGGCGCCTGAAGGATGATAACATTTTCATGGTGCTGAATGAGCAGGCTATCAGTGCCGTATTCTGGGGCAAAGGTTTCCAGTGGCTGAAGGCTAAAAAATTACAAAAAGGAGATAAACTGTTTATTTACCTGGCGGGACATGGAGACGCGATTGACGAAGACCAGTTTTTTTACCTCACTTACGATTGCAATCCGGCCGGGGATAAGAATAATTACCTCGTGGGGGGCACCATCCAGTTATTTAACCTGAAAAAGAAAATTGCAGCCGAAACCGCCAAAGGGGTGGAAGTGTTTTTTATTATGGATGCCTGCCGGTCCAATGAATTGCCGGGCGGATCGGAGGGACAGAATTTTCTGAATGCGGCCATCTCTGAAAAGAGGGCAGGGGAGATCATCATGCTGGCCACCGGGGCCGGGCAGGAATCCCTGGAAGATATCTCAATCGGCACAGGGCATGGTTTATTTACCTACTACTTAGTGGATGGATTAAGCGGGCTGGCCGATACGGATGGTGGTTCGGGGGATAATAAAGTGACCTTGTCGGAGATTCAGAAATACGTCGACAAAAACGTTCCCAGTATAGCGCAGCAACGGTTTAAACGAAAACAGGATCCTTATTTCTGTTGCACGGAGAACAGTGAGAAAGTAGTGAGCACCGTCGATATTGAGTATTTAAAAAAATGGCTGGAGACCCGGCGGAAAGGACCCGGTAATTCCTTTCACGGGATGATCAGGGATAAACGGTATTATGCGGAAGCGGACAGTCTGCTGATGGAGACCTACCAGCAGTTTTATAAAGCCATCCGGGAGAATAAGCTGACCGGTTCGGAATCGGCCGAATATTTTTACCAGCAACTGGAACAACGTTTCCCGGATAACAAATACACGGCCGATGCGCGGCTGACCCTGGCCGTTAGTTTTATCAATTTTGCCCAGGCCAAGATCAATCTCTACCTCGATTGCCGGGATGCGGCTTCGATACAGCGGATCCGGGCGCAGCTGGGGGAAGAGGAAAAAGCGGATGAAACATCGGCCGGTATCGACCGGATGGAACGGGTGGCGCAGCAGGAAGATTTTGTAGTGGGTACGATGCTGGAGAAAGCCATTGCCATCATCCGGGAAGATGATCCTGATTTTGCGGAGACCTTACAAGGACAGTTGTATTTCTTTAAGGCCCGCGGTTATTTTGGTAAAGCCAAAAAAGCGGTGGATATCAATAAGGCGTTTGAATATGCATATACCGCGTATGCAAGGGACCAGAAAGCCGCTTATATCCTGAATACGTTATCGGCCCTGCATCTCGACAATTATCGTTACGACAGTGCGATTTATTATGCCAAAAAGGCCATTTATGAAGCACCGGGCTGGCGCTATCCATATATCACCCTGGCTTTTTCG
>JAKQJH010000265.1 GCA_029561255.1 Bacteroidota bacterium
TGCTTTTTCAACCGGCCAGAAAACCAACAACCGGGCTGTAGGGGTTGATCATACCGGGAAAAAACTACGATTGATTCCCGATATCATCCGGAGCAGGGGCATGAAGACAGGGATTATCACCAGTGGTGATTTGAGGGACGCCACACCGGCGGCATTTTATGCCCATCAACCGGAGCGCAGCAATTACAAGCAGATATTAAATGATCTGTTAGAAGCACCGGTGGATATCATAATGGGCGCCTGTGAACTATCCGCGGGTGACAGTATACTATTGGCTTTGAAGAAAAAATTTACCGTTAAACATTCAGTAGATAGTTTGGCAGGTACACGGGCTCCCCTGTTTGTAGCTGATAAGCGAGCCGGCTTTTCTATGCAGCATGGACGGGGTAACTGGGCACAGCAGGCTTTTCGTTATACTACAGAACAGTTCTCAAAAAATAAAGCCGGGTTCTTTCTGATGCTGGAAGGGGCTCAGATTGATCATGGCGGACATGCCAACAAGCTGCCCTATGTGGTTACTGAATTACTGGATTTTGATCAGGTCATTGGAGAAGCCATGCGTTTTGCCGATAGCAACGGGGAAACCCTGGTGATTGTAACCGGTGATCATGAAACGGGCGGACTCACCCTTACGGATGGTGATTATACAAAGGGAACGATAAGCGGTCAGTTCAGTACCGGTGATCATACGGCTGTTCCGGTACCTGTATTTGCCTATGGCCCCCAATCCCATCTTTTTACCGGGGTATACGAGAATACCGAAATCTTTCGAAAAATAGTAAAAGCACTGGCCATCCCTTACCAATAGACAGAGTTACAAGTACTGACTCCCGACTCCCTCATGCCTACTCCGTATAATACCCCAACTTCCTCAGCCTCGAAATAATCGCCCCCCTGGTTCTTCCAAAATGCGCAGCCATGTCAAAAAAGGAGTTGTCACTTTCATACAGATATATCAGTTCATCATCCTGTGAAGCCGTCCACGGTTTATAAGCGTCCTTGTTTACCTCCCGGCTTTTCTCCACGGAGTATTTTTTTTCAGCGGATGAAACGGCAGGTGTTTTTGCTATGTATTTCTTTTTTGGTTCACTGATCACTTTTGAGGTCTGACCAAAAGTGTTATCATTATTCTCTTTTCTTAGTTTGATGATATGGGCGGAAGCCGGCAGGTCGGCGGGTACCAGGCTGTCCGGTACATAGAGTTTATGCCGTGTCCTGGTTACTGCTACATAGAGCAGGTTAATTTCTTCGTTGAGTTTTGCCTTGTCCGGCGTTTGCTTCTCCGCCTCCGCTTCTTTGATGACCCGGTCCAGTTTTTGTTCCGAGATAAAATCATTGACCAGGTGTACCGTATCATATTCCATGCCCTTGGCACGGTGTACGGTGGAGAAGATCATTTCGGCTTTCAACCGGTCTTCATCTCCCGTATGCAGGTCTTTCAGGTTTTTCAGGATGCGGGGGATCTCGTTGCCGTATTCATTCACGATCTCCATCATCATGCCGAGCTGTGCATCCTCCGTGGATTCAATATATTCTTCCAGCTCATCCATGGTATTCATGGAGCCGATGAGTTTGTCCCGTATCCGTTCACGGCTGCCATTATACAGACTCAGTACATCATACAAAGAAGCTCCTTCATCCGCATAGGTATACGAATGAATATTGCCTTCGAAGTAAATATGTTTGACTTTCCGGTTATCTGTGATATAATTAATAGCATTCAATAATAGTCCCAGGTTGGTACGTCCAATCGTGGCCTTGGTGACCGTTTTGGTGGTCTTGCCTTTCCCGGTTATGGGGATGGGTTTGTTTGTGCCCAGTTTATCTTTCATGGACAGTACTCCCATGGCCAATGCCGCAATATCGGCGGGAAAACGAAAACTGGTGGAGAGGTTCAGGGTGGCAAACGGCGTCTTCGAAAGAGAATTAATCGCGTACCGCCAGCCATAGATCTGCTGATGGGTATCGCCCACTATCACTTTGATCGCGGGTTGTTTCAGGAATACATCCAGCATGGCAGCGGAAGCATCCTGGCCCTCATCAAACAGGATATAATCATAAGGAAGAACCGGAGCGGAAAGTTGAAATTTCTTCAGGTAGAAATCATGGGTGATCTCGATTTCGGCCTTATCCATTTTGGCCAGAAAATGACGGGTGCCTTCTTCGATCACCCGGTAGAAGGCGTGTACAAA
>JAKQJH010000290.1 GCA_029561255.1 Bacteroidota bacterium
TCCCGCCTGGCTAAGAAAGCCGATAAAAAAGTAGCCTGAGCCGATGAAGCAATCTGAATCCGCCCTTTTTGCACCCTACATCGTATGGGTACTTGCCCCGCACCTGGAGTCCGAGGACCCCAATATTCAATACTATTACGATTTTACCCAAAGCATTAAGGAATATACCAGGGTTTTCGAGGAGTTGGATGTGGAGTGGAAATGGCAACCTGTGACCATGGATAATTTCAGGACTATTATAGCCAAAATCAAAGTTAACTCACCCGGCAAGACACCTTTAGTATTAAATCTCTGCGATGGTGATGAAGTAAACGGCACACCGGGCGTATCAGTTATTCACGAAATCGAAAAGAATGGTCTGATCTATACTGGCTCTGATGCTCATTTTTACGATATCACAACGTCTAAGATCCCCATGAAAAAGGCCTTTGATAAGGCTGGGGTCGCTACTGCCAACTGGAGAGTTATTACGGAGAAGAAGGGTTCTGTTAAAGGAATCTGCAAAAGGGTGGGTATCCCGCTGATCATTAAACCCGCCGTTTCCGGTGGAAGTATGGGTGTTTCTGTAAAAAATGTGGTGAACTCCGAGGAAGAACTGGCAGAAAGAGTGGAAGAGATTAAAAAAGGCTATCGAGGCTGGAACCTGCTGGCAGATGGTTTATTTGTAGAACAATTCATTACCGGCCCTGAATACACGACATTCATTACCGGATCTGCCAATGACCCGGATCATTGTATCGTATACGAACCTGTTGAGCGGGTCTTTCACCCTTCCCTGCCCGAATCGGAGAAGTTCCTTTCTTTTGACCGGCTGTGGGAAATTTATGAAGATGAAACGCCCATGCCGGAAGAAGGCAACTTTTATGAATATACATCCGTAAAGCCTGCACTTGCAGCGGAGTTGAAGAAACTAAGCATGGATGCTTATATTGCCTGCGGTGGTCGCGGTTATACCCGGATCGATATCCGTCAGGATATAAAGACCGGCAAACTATATATGCTGGAAGCCAATGCCCAGTGCGGATTGAGTGAAGATGAAAACTATACATCCATTGGTGCTATCCTGAAAGTATCCGGCGTTTCCTTCACACAGGTGATTGCAGCGATTCTGAAAGACGCGCTCCGCCGGAGTGTGGTAAAAGCAGCTGTAGCTGTTAAAGCAAAGCGTACTAAAAAAGTGAAAGCCGTCTCTGCGAAATAAGTTTTGTATTCCCCTGATTATTACCTTAGCAATTCATGAAAGTATGTGTACTTCAACCAGACTATTCCACCACGGGTGTGGATTATAAGAATTATGACCCTCCCCGGGATTTAGCGGTACTGATTCCCGAACATGAAGTACATACGGTTTTTCTCAATAAGCTGACCACCTACAGTCAGCTGAAAGATTTAAGTAAACAAGGCTATGATATTTTCGTCAACCTCTGCGAAGGCTATCTTGAGTGGGAGGTTCCGAGTATAGATGTGATTTATACTCTTGAGTTACTGAACCTGCCCTTCACGGGTCCCACCACTAAATTGTATGATCCCCCCAAGGAACTGATGAAATACCTGGCCTATTGTGAAGGGGTCAAAACACCAGGGTATGTACTGATCAATGAACTGGCTGATGTGGATGAGGCGGTAAAGCACTTAACCTTTCCTCTATTTGTAAAGCCGGCTAAAGCAGGTGATAGTCTTGGAGTGGATGAACGCTCACTGGTCAATAATAAGATTGAACTGCAACAGAAATGTATCAGCATATTGGATGAATATGGTCCGCTGTTGGTAGAAGAGTATATAAATGGCAGGGAGTTTACTGTATTAGTCGCTGCCAATGCCGACGAACACAATTGCACGGTTTTTCGTCCGGTGGAATACCTTTTCCCCCAGGGGCGATCATTTAAAACCTATGCCCTGAAAACATCGGAATTACATCCGGATTGTAATGTGCCATGTACGGATGAGACGCTTGACCGTGAGTTGCGGGCGGCCACAGAAAAAATATTTAAGGGATTTAACGGAGTGGGGTATGCCCGCCTTGATTTCAGGGTCAATGATAAACAGGAGATCTACTTTCTGGAAATCAATTTTACCTGTTCTGTTTTCTACATTGATGGTTATGAAGGCTCCGCGGATTTTATTATCAAATTTGACGGAATCGGTCAGGCCGGATTCCTGCGGCATATGATTGCTGAGGGGATTGCCCGTCATCAGCGGAAGCTTAAACCCTTTATTATGAAGGGGAATTCAATAGCCGGTTATGGCATTTATGCTAACAGGGATATCCGGAAAGGGGAAGTTATCTTTAAAGGGGAAGGTCGCGCTCAGCGGATCATTACAAAGCGGTTTGTTGAGAAGCATTGGAATGAGGACGAAAAACTGCATTTCCGCCGGTATGCCTACCCCATCAGTGATGAGGTCTTTATTTTATGGGACGATGACCCTTCTGAATGGGCGCCCCAGAACCATTGTTGCACCCCGAATACCGAATTCGACGGCTTAAACGTATTAGCTATATGCGACATATCTAAAGGACAGGAACTCACCCTTGATTATGCTAATTTTCTGGACGAGCATATGGAACCATTTGATTGTCAATGTGGTACAAAAGGATGCCGGGGAAAAATTTCGGGACAGACCGGTAATTCTTTAAATTTGCGGGAGAAATCTATTACCCGTTAAACGACTTACTCACCCCAGAGTCTATTACTTACTCCATTAGATTTTACTGACCCATTAGATGAATTTATCTAAACAGATGAACTATGTCCCGTTTTGCCGTACTCCGTACTATTATGCTACAGCACCGCTATCGGTTAGTGCTGACCTATTTCTTATTTACCCTGGAGATGCTGGGCAGCCTGATGCGCCCCTTTTTCCTGGGTTGGGCCGTGAATGATCTGATCAAGGGCAGTTACCAGGGTCTTTTATTACTATCAGCCGTACATGTGGCCTGGCTGATCATTGGTACGATCCGGCACCGGTTGGATACCCGTACGTATACGGCTATTTATACTTCACTTGTTACAAAGTTTCTGGCCCGCCGGTATGGGAAGGAGGATGTATCCAGGTTGAGCGCCCATTCCAACCTGGCCCGTGAATTTGTAGACTTCCTTGAGTTTGACCTGGTCTACGTAATTGAAGCATTCTATAGCCTCTTTGGCTCGCTCGTCCTTTTATTTTTCTATGATACATCGGTAGTATTGGTTTGCCTGGCTATATTATTACCTGTAAGCGGTTTCAGTTATTTCTATGGAAAGAAAATGAAGAAGCTGAATAAGCAGAAGAACGATGAACTTGAAAACCAGGTTAATATAATTGCCACAGGGAACAATCACCTGATCCGTCAGCACTATGATAATCTCCGTAAATGGCAGATCCGCATCAGTGATCAGGAAGCTTGGAACTTTGGTATTATGGAAATACTGGTGTTGATTGTAATCGGGATATCATTATTAGTTACCAATAAAGCAGCAGGATCGGGTATAGAAGCGGGTAGTCTGATTGGAATCTATAGTTATATACAGAAGTTTGTTTCAGGACTGGATACTATACCGTATACCGTACAACGGCTTTCTTCTTTACATGATATTACACGGCGAATTGAAATACAGGAAGAAGATCTGGGGCGTCCGCCATTGCATACAAATACTGGATATAAGGAAGTGGCCTGAGCCACTTCCTTATATCCGGCGAAAATTATTTAATTTTTTGAACGAGTTTTTGTCCGCTATTGTCCAGCGCTTTCCCTGCGGCATCATTGACCTTACCTTCATATTTACCGTCAATTTTTTGGGTGCCGGCATTGGATCCATCTGCCAGTTTTGTGAGTTGCATACTACCTTCAATGGTAAAACTTGACAAGGCATTGGGGTCGGTATTTTTAAGGGCTTTCAGCAAGCCACCTACTTTACTCCCACTCTTGATTTTGGACAGTTCACTATTGAGCAGGTAATCACATTTCATGGTTTTGGCTTCTTCGGCACTGCTGACCGCAACTGCTTCAATATTACCGGTGGTAAAAGTGCCAACCAGCATCGTTTGTAATTCAGCGGGCTGTACCTGGTCATCGCCTTTGGGAGGAAGAATGCCCACCCGGATCATATCAGGAGCCTTTTCATCGGATACCGGTTTTTCCTTCATTTGTTTTTTCGCCTTGTTCATCACCTCATCCAGCATGCCGCTCATGTCCATTTTATCCATGAGGTCATCTTCGTTTTTTGTTTCCGTATAACCCGGCGGGATTTCAAACAACATCGAGTCTAATTTTTGCATCGAGAAATCCAGCGTTTCGATATCCGTTTTAAATTCTGTTGTTTTAGCGCCCTGGGCACCCATAATCATGGTTGTGGTTTCTATCAGGGGAAAGCCGAGTTTTCCTTTTCCACTACGACGGGTTACAAAACGGTCCTGGCAATCCGGCATGGGCTTTTCGTCGGGTTGACGTTGCATTTGTTGCGGGCGATACCGTACCGGACAATTAAATTTAGGCAGATCAATATACCAGCCATCCGTTTTAATTAGGAAACTATCCTTCATCATACAGGCATCCGGGGAGGGTTTCATTTTCTGGGTTGTCCATACATGGCGGGCGGTAAGTCCGTATATTTTTTTACGTTCCCCGGTATCGCGGATACTATAATAAATGGTAATGACGCCTCCTTTTTCAGGAGTGGTCTTAGGTGTTTTCTCTTTGGCAATGGGCACGGGTTTTTTGTTCACCGGCTCGTCCTCATCGATGATTTCTTCCCGTACTTTATAAAAAGAATCAATGTAGTAGAGTTTCTTTTTATCATTGATTTTAATGGTACGTTGCAGATCGCATTGTTCGATAGTAATGGGTTGAGTCATGCCCATCATGGCGCCGCTTTCGGTTCGCTTGCGCATGCCTTTGACATAAACGGTGGATTCCATTTTCATCCCCATCAGGGAGGAGGATTGGCGGATCTTGTATTCCTGTGCTTCGCTTTGCAGGGTAGCACAAAAGCAGGTAATTACAGCCAGCAGGCTGATAAGGTATCTTTTCATAAGTGGCCCGTTTTTTTAAAGGTATGAAAACCCATTTCGTTATTATATGATTCAGACCAGTTAAAACTACCGTGCTGGATAACGCTATAGTTTAATAAAAGTTATCAGCGCGGGTGGTCCGTGTTTCCTGTTCAATTTAAGGAGGTAATACCCCTGCGGTAATGTGGTTAATTCGATAGCCGCACCGGTTCTTCCAGATAAGGATACTGGTTGTTTTATTATAGTTCCGGTAATGGTTATCAGTTCGGCTGTGGTCCACTTATCGCTTATTTTCAAACTGTCCAGATAAAGAGTTCCTGTTACAGGATTTGGATATGCCCTTATACCATAATCAGATGCAGGTACCGGATCTACGGCGGTTACAGGGTTAATGGTAAACGTAATTACATTACTGTTTAAAACTGATGGGGTAGCACAAATAGCATTGCTTGTGAGTTGGCAACGGATTTTAACTCCGTTAGCGGATGGCGTATAGTTTTGCGTCGAATTTACAGCCCCATTGATATTCTGCCAGCCGGCAGCGCCTGTGCTGTCCTGCCATTGATATTGCGGGGAACTACCGCCATTAACAAGGGTTGTTTTAAGTGCAGCGGACTGTCCGGATGCAACTGTATTGTTACCGGAAATTGAAACAATCGGAGTGATAACGGGTCCAATTATCAAACGGTATAAGGAACTGTAAAGTGTTCCGTTCACTACACAACGGTACCGGTAGTTATGCCATGTAACAGGTACACCCGTCAGTTGAAGTGTTGCTGTGGTTGATCCGGAGAAATTGCTGTTATTGGTAATGTTCATGAATCCGTTACCGTCATCCTGCTGCCATTGATAAATAGTGCCGGACATTCCTGCATTAATAGTCGTGTTTCCGTTAGCGCAGAGGTTGATATTGTTATAATCAATAACCGGTTGATTATTTTTCATGATACTGATACTGTACGAATAGGGGTTGTTCCGGACCAGCTCCGGACGCCCATCAGCATCCATGTCACAAATAGTCACATGGCCACCGTGATTGCTGACGAAGAAGGATACGGGTTGACCAAACCGAATGCCGGTGTTATCTGATCTGTTGGCCAAAACACTCACATAGTTATTATAGGTGTCGGCCACACAGAGATCAGGTTTTCCGTCTCCACTGATATCTGCAAGGGCAATACTGCCCGGATTTTTTACAGGGAGAAACAGCACGGTTTCTAACAACACAAATCCAGGTATCGATTGATTCTTGAGCACCAGCAGTTTGTTATCATAGAAGTTTATCAATAAGACCTCTGGTTTATTATCATTATCCAGATCTCCTGTTAGTACCTGATTTACATTAAAAGGCAGATTCAGTACAATAGTTTGGAAGGTGATTGATCCGTTTGTACTGGTGTTTTTAAGTACATGAAAGGTGGGCATGGTCGAATTGCCACCGGCAACTACAATATCAGGTTTGCCATCTCCATCCAGATCTGTAATAGCAACACTACTTGCATATAAGAAGGTAGAGAAGACCTGGGCAGCACTGAAACTGAACGTTGTCGCATTTCCGGTGTTCCGATAAATGCTTATAGCACCATTCCAACCTCCGAGGAATCCAATATCTGTTTTTCCGTCTTTGTCAAAATCGGCAGAAAAACATTTTTCGCTTTCGGGAGACATTGGAAATGTCAAGGTTGTACCCCAACTGAGATTTCCCGGACTGCTGTTGTTCGGAAACAGAATAAACTGACTGAATGATGCCCCTCCCGATGCCGCTATTTCCGGTTTCCCATCATTATTGAAGTCAGCATAAGTGGATCCGTATGGCCCGATGGGCGTGTGTATGGATGTTCGGGGTGCCAGCCAGATATTCGAGGAACTGGATACGTTAAGATGAAAACTCAGCCGCGATGTCAGCGTTGAACCACTGGGGCTACTGACTACGATATCTGGTTTGCTGTCCAGGTCCAGATCCCCTAATGTTATCAAAGAGGGTGTTTTGGGAGAAGTCGAATCAATGCTTCGGATATACGCATCCGGGCTAATGATGGAGGATCCGTTAAACGTTGGAATGAATTCAACCGAGGAATAAGCGGTTAACTGTCCGGAAGTAACTGTTATAGGAGACATCTTTGCCCCATACGGAACCTTTACAATCAGATAATTTGGACTTGCTTCTGTTACCGTTGCTTTAACTGTACCAAAAAAGACGGTATTCCCGGAAATGGTATTACTGAAATTCTGTCCTACAATTGTTACAGGCGTTAGAGGTGGGGCACTAACCGGATAAAATGAGTTAATGACGGGCCCGGGAGAATAGGTGAATCCATCAGCAGAAACGGCGCCACCGGGGGACAGAAGTGTAACTAACCCGGTGCTGCCAGATCCAACTGTTGCGATGATCATCGAATCGGATAGTACCTCAAATGCTTCGGCGATTGAATTTCCAAAGCGGACTTCTGATACACCCGTAAAGAGTTTTCCCGAGATCGTTATTACGGAGCCAGTAGAACCAGATACGGGTGATATAGCGGTAATTGAAGGAACCGTTCCATTAAGGAAGGTGAAGCCGGGTTTACTGGTTGTATATAAGTGATTGGTTACACTGATTTCGCCAGAAGCACCTGTTCCAACAAGTGCTTTTATCCGGGTTGGTGATTCTATGGTAAAACTGCTGGCGGGTACACCTCCGAATTTTACACTGGTTACACTTGCAAGATTGAAGCCATAGAGATAAACAGCGCTTCCTGTGCCAGCTGATTTTGGATTAAAATCTGAAATACTTGCACTGTTATTATAAATGAACCCATTTGCAAAAGCGGAGCCACCAGCGGTGATCACCTCTATTTGTCCTGTATGACCATTTCCTACAATAGCCGATATGGATGTTTCAGATACTACTGTAAAACTAATGGCAGACGCCCCACCAAACAGTACCGCTGAAACATTATTAAAATTAGTACCGGTAATAACTACGGTAGAGCCGGCGTTGCCCAATAATGGACTAAAAGAACTGATTGTTGGTTTAGTCAGATAAATGAAATTACCCAGGGAGTCTGAGCCTGCCGGGGTCACTAATTTTACTTGCCCGGAATTTCCATTCCCAACTACGGCTGAGATACTTGTGCCGGATGCGTTTACCACAAAAGAGGCCGCAGGTGTATTACCAAAATTAACGGCGGTTGTGCCCGTTAAGTTTGCTCCGTTAATTGTTATCGTCGATCCTTCAAATCCGGTTTCAGGCATAAAGGAACTGAGGACGGGTTTGTTGCCATAAATGAATCCGGTCAGACTGCTGATTCCCGCAGTACTGTGTACAGATACTGGACCTGACGCCCCGTTACCAACAATGGCCTCAATCCGGGTAGTAGATATTACATTAAACGAAGAGGCAGGAACGCCGCCAAATGTTACATTACTGATATCTGTAAAACGCTCCCCGGTTATTGTAATAGTGGCACTGGCGGTTGCACTAACAGGAGAAAAGTTGTTTATCTGGGGACCTGTTACACTGTGTTGGTTCCTGATTATCGTAGCCGGTCCTGAATTTCCCGAAATGATGATATCGGGCCTTCCGTCACCATCAAGATCTGCAGACTCCATACGGCTGGCAACATTTCCCGATGCTATTTTAATGTGTGGCGCAAATACCAGTGATCCCGGCGTGCTGTTATTGGTAAAAATGGATAATGAATCCTCTGACAGATTAGGTGCAAAAATATCTGGTTTGCCGTCCCCGGAAAGATCGTTCATTCCGTTTGTATAGGGATGATTCCCTGATGGCAACTCGGGATGAACAGAAAAAACGATTGCCCCCGGAGCGCTTAAATTTTTAAATACGGCCATCTTGTTGGGCTCAGATTGAGAGACGAGTGCATCCGTTCTGCCGTCTCCATCCAGATCACCGGTAGATATATAAGTGGGCCAATCGCCTCCACTGAAACCGACCCTTGGACTTATTATGATATTTCCGGGGGTACTCGTATTCCGAAATACGGCCAGCTCACCTGAAGCTGCCAGCAGATCAGGATTGCCATCATCGTCTACATCGGTAGAAATCGCGGACAAACCATAGTTGCCCAGAGGATAATAATAGTGCGGAGAAAAGTTTATAGTTTCACCCGAACAGTTATTTTTAATAATATTGACTGCACCAGAATAACTCGCGAACAGAATATCTGGTTTTCCGTCTTTGTCAATGTCCCTGGCCGAAATTATTCCTATAACACCAGAGTTGCCGGATGGAATACTGTATAAGCCTGCAACCACAATATTTCCCGGGGTACTGTTATTCTTTACCAACATCAGTTGGATATTGTTTTGTATAAATAACAGGTCTTTTTTACCATCACCATCAAAATCTTCGGCCATTATTCCCCCACCGCCAATTGTTCCACTTAATACAACAGCTGGTGCAAAACGGATCTGACCGGGAACACTAATGTTTCTGGCAATAGCAACGGTTGATGTATTTAGCACACCAGCCACATCCAGTTTTCCATCACCATCAAAATCCACCAGACATCCCACCGGGAAATTGCCAATATTGATTCGGTTTGCAAATGACAGTGTGGTTAGCGCGGACCCATTATTGGGGAAAGTTGTTAAAAACGGCTTATTGGACCAGCCAGTCAGGCGTGCTTTTGTTACTGATACCGGGGCATAATCTGACCCCGGAGGTACATAGGTAGTAATCGTTGTTGATGTGGCTGTTAAAGCCTGTGCTTTTACACGGCCAAAGTAGATAATATTATCAGAAGGATTGGTGCTGAAGTTAGAACCATTGATTGTAACCATTGTGCCCACATGACCAGATGATGGCGAAACCGATGTGATTACAGGTGGTATTCCATATACAAAACCGGGTAATGAATCTATTCCTATTCCAGTTACTACTGTCACAAAACCACTTGCGCCACTACCTACTACTGCAGTTATAGAAGTTGGAGAGTTTACTACAAAACTGCTTGCCGGTACCGCTCCGAATCTTACAGCGGTTGCCCCGGTAAAATTGGTACCGGTAATCGTTACGGCTGTTCCGTTTTCACCAATAGTTGGGGTAAAAGAAATAATGGACGGATCTGCTTTCACTTCGTTTCGTAAAACGAATACCGTTCTTGGATTTTCAGATGAAATAGCGATATCTGATTTCCCATCATTATTGAAATCTGCAAGGGCAACCTGATTTTCGCCACTATATGTTCCGGGTACAAAACTTTTTGGTGATAATAAATTTACAGAACCTGGAACTGAAATATTTTTAAACAGGGTTACCGCATTTTCAGCAGTTGATACGGCAATATCCGGCTTACCATCACCGTCCAGATCGCCAATGGCGGAACCTGCCGGTAAGGAACTTGCCTGATAAGACACAGGCGTTGCGAAAGAAATGTTGCTGCCGGAACTGGTATTGCGGATCACATTAATTTGTGAGCCATAACGGTCTCCTGAAACAACATCCAGTTTACCATCTCCATCAATATCACCGGTGGAGATGAATGAATGGTTATAAAGAGGTAATGTGGCCGCTAGTGTAAAGTTCAGCGTACCCGGTGACGAATTATTACGTAACACGCCAAATCCAGACATGATCAGTTCTGGCTTACCATCCCCGGTGAGGTCAGCAGGTATAAAATTTCGTTCAAATGAAGCGGTGAATATCATAACAGGTTCCGCATAGTTGACCTGTGTTGGTTCACTGATATTTCTGATTACATAAATATTGCCATTTGAGCTGCAAATGACATCCGGTTTTCCATCTACATCCATATCAGCTAATCGTATACGCTGAAGTGTCAGGGTAGAAGATGTCATGATTACTGGTGCAAATGAGAGGTTGCCTGCAGAGGATGTGTTTATATAGGTATACAGATATGGAGCTCCGGACAGTATAATATCTGTTTTGCCGTCTCCATTAACATCCCCGGTTGCGAATGATTCATTGCCTCCTGCTAATTCAATCGGCGTGCCCATGGTGATTGCAGATCCTGTTCCAGTGTTTTTATATATTAATACTCCATGTGTGTTGCCCGGATTATTCAGTTTCAGAACGATGAGTTCACTTTTGCCGTCGAGGTCAAAATCAGCTGCTCCCGTACTGAATGGCAACACTTCAAAACCGGTTTGAATGGTTTCTGCGGTGCCGAATGAAGACTGTGTGATACTACCCCCACCACTGAAAGTGGTTAAATACATGTTAGTTGAGTATCCGGATAGATTGTTAGCTGTAACACTGATTGTGCTGTACCCGGCACTATATGGAACAGTAACGGTTATTTGAGTTGACGATGCGGAAACAATATTAGCCCTTGCGCCGCCAAAATAAACAGTATTTCCAGTTAGATTATTATTAAAACCCGTTCCTGTTATCGTCACGTTCGTTCCAACCGGATCGGATTGTGGGGTAAATGAAGTTATAACTGGTGCCGGTATCCAGGTAAAGCCGGGCAAAGAAGCGGAGCCCTCTGGCCTGGTTATAGCAACTGGCCCTGTTGCCCCCGTACTTACTATAGCAGTAATACTATTGGCATTATTTACGGTGAATGAAGATACTGCTACACCTCCTATCGTAACGGCGGTTGTACCCGTAAGTGAGCTTCCGGTTATGGACAAGATGGTTCCAATGGTACCACTGGTTGGAGAAAAGGTATTGATTCCGGGTAAGGAAGAATAGCCGCTCAACGTTGCAGAACCGCCGGGTGTTGTCACGCTTATGCTACCCGATGGACCCGAAGGAGCCGTTGCCGTTATTTGTGTAGCTGAATTTACAGAAAAAACCGCAGAAACACCTCCGATTATTACAGATGTAGCGCCAGTCAGATTTGTTCCCAGAATGGTGATCGTTGTTCCGGCTGTAGCGGATACTGGTAAGAACGAGGAAATAGTAGGTGCTGGAATAAATGTAAAGCCAGCCAAAGAATCCCTGCTGTTTGCTGTTAAAACCTTTACAAAGCCACTGGCCCCACCTGCAACTGTTGCGGATATACTTTGGGCCGAATTCACGGTAAAAGTAGATGCCGGTACATTTCCAAAGAAAACGGATACTACATTTGTAAAATTCTGACCGGATATGTTTATTACTGCACCACTTGCTCCTATTGTAGGGGTAAAGGAGGTAACACTTACCGGAGGCCAGAAATGCTGATGAAGGGTGAGGGAATCAGATAATACGCCGTTTGAAACGACTAATTTGATACTATCATGCGTGCTGGAAGGTACTCGTTGGAAATTTGCATGATAAGAGGTACTGATTAATTCATTATTTCTGTACCATTTATGGGTATATGAAGCTTTTGAATAATTCTGCAATTTTACCGTTCCGGTTTGATATAAACCGCTTGTATCAATGGTAAAGTACGCCCTGGGTAACGGCACACCACCCCCATTTGTGGTTAATTCTATAAATTCCCGTGCTCCTGCGCTCCAGAATTGTGAGCTATTGGCAAAATGGATTTCTGTGTGACCATAATTAAGGTAATTGAAACTATTGTCTCTTGGGAGAGGTTCCCAAATACGGCCCGAATCACTGGTTTTAAAGGTATAGAATAAATTCGCTACCCCATATCCTGTACTATCATCAACGAAGTGCATTCTGTGGAACCCGATTGGATTTACTGCTGCCATATTTTTCTTTGTCCAGGTCACACCGCCGGTTGATGTATAATATATTAACAGACTATCGGCATTCAGATATACATTCAACCATCCCTTCTCTGGTGTTAAAAAATCAGCTGCATAGATTCTGTTGTCTGGGGTATTGAGTTGAGTCCAGCTGTTTCCGGCATTCGTGGTTTTTATCAATTTTCCTGTAGATGCAGTGGCACTTTCATCATCCGAAAAGGCAAATACAGTATTGTTATCTATTGCATCCAGTTGCCCGATTGAAAAGGTGGACCCTGTATATACCCTGGTCCATGTTGTTCCGCCATTGGTTGTTTTTAGAATATTATAACCATCTACCGCATATCCCGTCTGGTTGTTTTGCGGGAAAACCAGATTAAATAATGAGCTGAATATATTTGGGCCGATCGGGTTATGGTAAACAAGTTGGTACGAAAGTCCCCCGTTGGATGATTTCAATATCGCAGGTACATAGCCATAATTACCGTATGCGAGTACATTATTGGCGTCAAAGGCAACAACTCCTTCGATCATAAAGCCGAATGTGAGATTGACAGAATAGGTGCCATAATCTACATTGGTTAGCGTGATTTCTCTTTTTGTCAAAGTTCTTCCGCTATCTGTTGTATAGCCTATCCAATCATGAGGATTTCCGGTGCTTGCAATATATCCGGTTGACGGGGTGTAAAAGCTGATCCTTTTAATATTGTTTCCTTCAATTGAAAGGTTGGAATGAATTTGACGAAGCTGGGCATTTGCCTGAATAAACAATAAGGACAAGATAAGTGCAATCAGGAATTTTTGATGCATTTTGTTGCAGATAAGGAGTATAGAAAACGAAAAATTAATAAAATTAATTGACTTCGTTTATGACCATTTTCTTACCTACCCATAAAAACCATAAGTATCTGGACATCACTTGGATTTATCCCAGAAATCCGGCTGGCCTGTCCCAAGGTCCGTGGCCGAACCCTTGATAGTTTTTCCCGGGCCTCATTTCCTAAGGAGCCAATCTTTTTATAATCAAAGTTTTCCGGAATTTCCAGTTCTTCCAGCTGGGACATTCTGCTGACCAGTTCTTTTTCCTTTTCTATATACACATCGTATTTGACCTGGATGGCAGCTTGTTCAATGGAGTCTGGTGTGAAAGAGTACAAGGCTGTTTTAAGTTTTGGAAGGATAGTTGCCATATCGGCCAGTTCCACTGACGGGCGCAATAGAATTTTTTCCGCTTTTTGTTTTTCAGTAATCAACGAAGATCCGATTTGTTCAAACCAGCCATTTATTTCTGCCGGTTCCACCGACATTTCTTTTAGTATTTTTTTGATCTGCTCAACAGAGGATTTTTTGTCAGTCACCCGGTCCATCCTTTCCTGGCTGGCTAGTCCGAGTTTGTAGCTTATTTCTGTCAATCTAATATCTGCATTGTCCTGACGAAGCAAGGTTCTGAATTCTGCCCGGGAGGTAAACATGCGATACGGCTCCTGGGTTCCTTTGCTGATCAGGTCGTCGATGAGCACGCCAATATAAGCGTCACTTCTTTTTAATATCAGGGCCTCTTTTTCCACGGCTTTCTGA
>JAKQJH010000291.1 GCA_029561255.1 Bacteroidota bacterium
ATGGCCAAAGCGGATATTACCATTGCCCGCGGGCAATTTGATCCGCAGCTGTACAGTTCCAATGCACAAAAGACGTTTGACGGAACTGACTATTACAACTACAACCGGCCCGAATTGAATATCCCTACCTGGTTTGGTGTGAATATCAGTACCGGCCTGGAATATTTATCGGGTAGCCGGACCGACCCGCAGGAAACTTCGGGTAAGACCAGTTATTTCGGGGTTACGGTCCCGTTGGCTAAAAACCTGCTGATGGATAAACGCAGGGCTGCCTTGCAAACCGCGAAGATTTATAAGGATGCTTCGCAGGTGGAAAAAAATATTCTATTGAATAATATACTGCAGGAATCTATTGCTGCATACTGGAACTGGACGCTTCAATACCAGGTGCTTCAGGTATTAAATGATGCGATAGACGTGAACCGGAAAAGAGTGGCGTTTATTAAGACGAGTTTCCGGCTGGGTGATCGTCCGGGTATCGATACCATTGAAGCCATGGCCCAGTTACAGAATATGGAATTACTGCAATCGCAGGCCGCACTTGAGTTTACGAATGCCGGACTTGGATTATCTGTTTATTTGTGGACTCCGGAACAGCAGCCTTATACCCTACCCGCCGAAATTATACCGGCTGCACAGCCTGGTTTATCCGAGCTGCCGGTTCCTGTACTGGACAGCCTGCTGAATGCTGCGCGGCTAAATCATCCGGAACTGCGTCTATATGACTATAAGCTGGATGCACTGGCTGTCGACAAAAAATTAAAGTTTCAGGAGTTACTGCCCACCGTCAACTTTACCTATAACCAGCTGGGGAAAGGATATGATGTATTGAAAACAGCAACAGGTCCGCTTTTTGAAAATAATTTCAGGTACGGATTCTCAGTGGGTATTCCCCTCCGCTTCTCGGCCGGCCGGGGTGAATATAAAAAAGCGCGATTGAAAATTACAGAAGCTGAAACAGAACAACGTTACAAGCAACTGCAGGTAGAAACAAAAGTCCGCTCTTACTATAACGAACTGGTTACCCTCCGTCAGCAGCTGCTCCTGCAGGAAAACAATTATAAAAATTACAAGCTACTACAGCAGGGTGAAGAAACCCGGTTTAAAAACGGAGAGAGTTCGCTCTTCCTGGTCAATAGCCGGGAAAACAAAACCCTCGAGGCGCTGCAGAAATTACAGGAGTTGCGCAACAAGTATGTCAAGACGTTCAACAGTCTGCAGTGGGCGGCTGGACAGCTGATGTAATGCCGGTTAAGTACTCCGGAATGCCACCGGGTGATATAATTTTTTATGCGGGCCAAAAAAGATACGGAGCAGGATCCGGAAGGCGGCCAGTTCTACAAAAAACAGGGATAGTCCGAGCATAGCGATCAGTACATACTGATCGCTATGAATATACGTGAACAGAACATCAATGCCTATAAACGCAGCCGTGATCGGGAAACCCAGCATGCCCATGGCCGCCAACAGAAAGAGGAAACCGGTATTCTCCTGTTCATATACATAACCGTGGAAACGGGATAAGGAAATATCCTGATCGATACGTTCTATCTTAAGCAGGCAGTAATAGCCCAGTAAAAAGGCGATCAGCACCCCGCTGGCGTAGAAAAACAATTCACTGAAATAAATATGCGGTGCATTGAATAAGACAGCTGCCAGTATAAAGATATGTCCTGTCAGCAGGTACCACCAGGCTGTAATAGCCCTGCCCCTGGATGAAAAAGAATAGAGAAACAATACAAGTGCCACCGACATGAGCAGCATGGGCATCCCGCTGACCTGGCTCTGGAAGGAATCCGGTTTATTATACCCCGCAATCAGCAGAAAGACACCCATGATGGCCAGGGTATTGGCAAAAACCTTGTTTTGCAAAAAACCAAATACAGCACCCAGCGTCTTGAAGGGTTTCCATCCATAGCGGTATAATAATGTGTCAAGGTTCCATTCTTTAATCCCCAGGACATACAGGGTAGCTTTCCAGCGGGAAACTGCTTTGTGAACCGGTGCGGTATAATGAAAAATCTGGTGATGTACGAGATAGTTGAGTACGGATGGAGACACCAGCAGCTGGTAGGTGCGGAGAAAAGCATTGCCGGCAAAGTGAAGCAGAACCAGCCAATGGAAACCTAGGGCAATTTCAATAAACATCAGTCCGATCTGTGCCGCCGATGAATAAGCGATCTGTGTCTTCACCGTAGGTTGTACCCGGGCAATCACCGTAGCGGTAATGGCCGTGAGCGCTCCGATAACGATGATCAGGATCTTGGCCCAAAGCATATCTTCCCAGAAGGGATGTGTACGTAATAAAAGGAATACACCAATATGCACACTCAATGAACCGTAAAAGATCGCCGATGATGAAGTGGGACCTTCCAGTGCTCTGGGCAGCCAGGTGGTAAACGGAAACTGGGCTGATTTCACTACAGCTGGCAGGATCATCATACAAACAATGAACACGGACATAAAGGGCGAAGCGGTGGCCAGTGCCGTTTCTTTGGCAAGTCCGAGTTGCGGGAAACTGATATTCTGGTTCATCAGGTGATGCATCATCCACATGGCCAGCATGAGAGAGACGTCACTGATCCGGTAATTGGACACGGCTTTAAAGGCATTTTTTGCCGGCAGGTAACGGTCACGGTAGAACGCGATGAGCAGGAAAGAACAGATACCCTTGATCTCCCAGCCGATAAAAAGCGTTTCAAAATTGCCGGATAGGATAATCAGGTTATAAGCCGTTGAAAAAAGGAGAATTGTGTTAAAAAACCGTTTGAAGCCCTGATCACGGTGCATATAATACTTGCTGAATGTGGCCACCAGGAAAAAGAGAACCGCACCGGTGAGGCTGAAAACCGCTGTTATTTCGTCGTAATAAAAATGAAGGGCAAAAACGAAATGATCAGACTTATACAACGTGAGTAACTGATAATCCACCGCTTTTAGGCCATCCAGGATCCACCAGGCGGCAAATAATACGGCCAGCCCGATATTGACCACTTTCGCTATACGAACGATCCAGGCGATGGGCCGCTCATTTTTATTTTGCCAGAGCAGGGTGGCAAAAAAAGCCAGCAGCGGCACCAGTACAGCTAATACAAGTAATTGACCCATTGAATTCATTTTTTGCAGAGGCCCTTGTGGCATCTGCCTGTATTAATAACCCGATCCTTTTAATCCAGCAGATACACCGGCAGGTTTTCCTCCGTGGCATGTACAATATGATTGGTCTCCATCTCCCTGGCCCCTTCAATAAACTCTTCCATATTGTGAATGGTCCTGATCTCGTCTGCAGCCGTCAGCAACTGGTAAGGTTCAAATACGCCGTTGCGGAAATAATAAAATTGCTGCGTTGCCGGGTGAAGGGCCACTATATGCACCCATTCATTCTGGTACCACTCAAATACGGCAGGCGCAGATTGAATCGCCTTCAATACTATTTCCGGAGACTGTTCTACAATCACCAGCAAACGTACCGGGTCATGTACTTCAATCATCTGCCAGGGAAGACCGGGCCGCAGATCGCCGTCACTGCTGTTGGCTACCCCGAATAAACCCATCACATTATGGGGCAATTTGGTACCTGCCCCGAGTTTGATATTATCCACCCGGGAAAAATAATACTCAAGGTTGATCCCGCCACACACCAGTCCGATCGGCCGCATAACAGCAGACAGGATCGAACCATCGGGATCGGTCGTATAGTCATAACTGTTGAGGAAGGCCCGTCTGTCCAGGAACAATCCCTTACTGACCTGGCGACGGCCGATAATGGCTAAGGTATTCGTGCCATGACCCAGCTCTGGTCTTGGTTCAAATAAAGAAACTGACCGGTTATGAATGGCTTTCCGTACCTGTTCCAGTTCCTGTTTGGTATTGATGGAGGCAAAACGACGGCTTCGCTCTTTGGCATTCAGGTTCAGGGCTGTTTCAAAACGCTGGATATTCAGCAGGTGTGCCTGTCCGTTAGTTTCATCCAGCACATCCTCATCATAATAATCCATTACATCCGCAGCGGTATCGTGCATACAACCGACGAACTGGGTGCTTGCCGGAATAGAGATACCCCGCTCTGCCAATATATTTCTGACTTTTTCATGATTCAGAATAAAGGCCTGTACCCGTGCATTGGTGGCACCAGGTCTTCCGCTGCAGGCGCCACAATCATGGGCCCCGTGATGCGGGTTATTGGCACTGCTGCTTCCATGGGCTACGATATAGACCAGGGGGGCAAAATCTTTTATCAGCCCAATTCCACGCAAGAACGCTTCCGCCCGGGCTGTCATCTCTTCCACGGTATATCCGATCTGTAACCCATTTTCGATATGCGCCGGATCCTGGTTTTCGATGGACAGCCTGGATTTTTTATCCATATGTCCATAGGCATTGGAAATAGCCGGGCTCATTTTGGGACGGAAAAGCAGCTGCAGTTTTTTTGCCAGTGCCCAGAATCCGAAACCAATACTCAGGAAAAATCCGGAAACAATGCCGTGCGTATATTTTGTATAGATCAGGTCATTTTGGTGTACGGTGCTGGCTTCCGATTCCTTGATCAGGAATTTAGGTGTTACAGGGGCCGGACATAACTTATCGTAAAACTTACTGCCCTGCTGCTGAAAATAAAATTCAACCCCAAAAAAACCAGGTGCGCCGAATGTTTCTGCCTGTTTATCCACGGCTTCTATATGACGACGGATGGAATCTTCCCGTTCATCAATACAAAAAATGGCCTGGAGGCTTTTCTGTTCCGGAACTGGCTTCGGTTTTGCCATCAGCATCCCCCGCAGTACGCTGTCATAATAGCTCCACTCAAATGCGGTCTGCCAGCAGGCTATCACTTCGGTAAACTCCGTTTGTGGTACAGGCGCAAACAAATCAGCCGGAGCTTCAGCAATATGAGTGGTCAGGGGTTTCCAGGTGTTGCCCAGTTCCTTGTACAATGCATCCAGTTCCAGTAGCAATTCAAACTCGACCAGTTCACGAAGTGTTATCTGTTTACGATCCGGCAATGTCTGCGGGTTGTCTTCTGCTGCACTTACAAAACCACTCCAGCCATGATGGGCGAATTGCTGGTCAAAAAGGTATTGTTCAAAGTAGGCTTCATCCCCTGCCACCTGCTTCAGCAATCCGTCTATGGTATAATCCCCGGAGATAAAAAGTTGCCTGACTTTCCGGGTATTAAAAAAACTAACCAATGATTTTGACTCCAGCTCACGGATGGTAGTGGTGAAACTCCGGTTGACCACGGGCAGTTCCTTCAGGGCAATACCCTGATCAAGGAAGCTGCAGAGAATGCGGAATAACAGGGGGTGCACCCGGTTATCCAGATCGATGCCGTAAAACTGTTTCCACCTCGCCCGCAATTTTCCTATGCGAGGTTCAAAAACCGGGTTGTATCCCTGCAACAGCATTTTCTCTTTCCAGGAGATCATTTCCTTTTTCCCTTTTCTCCATTCAATCACCCGGTCCACCACATCCTCCCGGATACGTCCGGTCTGGTACATCTCCCGGTATTCTCCTAATTGCAGGTGTACCTGGAATCCAAAAATCCGGGAGGCCTTGAAAATGCCATCATAGAATTTCTGGTGCTGGAAAGCATGCAGCGAGTTATGATGGATAAAATCCTTCAACGCCTGCTGGGCGGGGAGATAGTGTTTCAGCTGATGAATCACTTCATTCGCATCAAATGGTTGCTGCATATATTTTATTTATAAACCCGGGATCCCTGCTTAATGCCGCAAATCAGCCACGCTGAATTCCGGATTCAGATCGTCTTTTATGTATTGTACATCATCATAGAACTCTACCCGGCCAGTATCAATATTATACATAGCACCTACCACCCCGATCGCTCCGGTTTCCACCATTTGTTCAATGATATAGCTCCGTTCAATAATACTCTTCACCGTACGGCGAACATTGATGGAGGAAACATTTTCTACAAATACAGGATTCTTTGAGTTACGCATTTCCTGATTTACGGTTTCCCTTTCCTGGTAAACAGCCGGTTGCAGTTTTGACAACAGCTCGGTCAGGTTGCCCATTTCTACATGATCACAGGCTCCTTTTACCGCACCGCATTTTGTATGGCCCAAAATCACGATCAGTTTGGAACCGGCTACTTTACAGGCAAATTCCATA
>JAKQJH010000297.1 GCA_029561255.1 Bacteroidota bacterium
AATGAACCTGGGGAAAATAGGGTATCTGCTTATTCTGTCATGCATTCTGTTATCAGCATGTAGTGATAAAACCTCAAAAGTTGATAAACATAATCAGGGCAATCAGTCAAAATCAATAGTTCCTGAAGTTGCGTTGATTAAGGAGTCATTCACAACCATGCGCGATGAAAGCGACAATGTTGACAGTCCGGCTTTGTGGCATGGCAGGGAGGGACAGAACTGGCTGCTGGCAACTGCAAAGGAAGGTAATGCCATTATTGTATATGATGCAGCAAGCGGAGAGAAAATTGCCCGCTTTGGCACTATCGGAACCGGCCTGGGAGAACTTAGCCGGCCAAACGGTATTGCCGTGATAGATGATTTTGCAGTGGTTATTGAAAGAGACAACCACAGGGTACAGGTTTTCATTTTGCCCGAATTCAGGCCCCTGGGAGTTTTCGGCGAAACAGTTTTACGGTTACCCTACGGCATCACTATTGACCGGTTTGAAGGCAAATACCATCTTTATGTTACCGATAACTATAAAACAGCGGATGAAGAAACACCACCGGCTGACAGCCTGGGCCGGAGAATACATCACTTTGTTTTTACGGTGGAAAATGATCAGGTAGCCGCAGAGCATGTCAGAGCTTTTAGCGATACTTCGGGTGAAGGTGTTCTGTATAAGGTAGAATCTATCCTTGTTGACAGGGTTTATAACAGGTTGCTGATAGCCGATGAACATGAAGATCATTGTAATGTAAAGATTTATGATACTGGCGGACGGTTTACCGGACAAATCATTCCTCACAACTATTTCTTCTATGAGCCCGAAGGCATTGTCTTATGGGAATGTGAAGCTGACAGTTCGGGGTATTATCTCATTGTTGATCAGGGTAAGATAAACAATACCTTTCAGGTGTTTGATCGAAAAACGCTGGAATATATTGGCGGTTTTGGCGGTGAGATTACCCGCAACACCGATGGTACGGCAATTACCCAAAAAGCATTCGGCGATTTCCGGTACGGTGCCTTTTATCCGGTGCACAATGATGGCAGCATAACAGCAATATCGTGGAAAGATATTGCCGGTACCCTCGGTTTAAGGAATGGCTGCAATTAGAAAGCAGGAG
>JAKQJH010000308.1 GCA_029561255.1 Bacteroidota bacterium
TAAAGAAATACCGGTAGCCGGTGACTCTGTCGAACTCCGTTTTTATGATAACGCGGAAATAGACGGCGACTCCATTTCCCTTTTCCTGAATAATAAACTCCTGTATCAGCATATCAGGCTGGCGGCTGGTGCTTGGACTATAAAACTGGCAGTCAGTGACTTAGCGCAAGATAATGAGCTGGTAATGGTAGCAGAAAACATGGGATCTATTCCACCGAATACTTCATATATGGTGGCCATTGTAAACGGTGTTAAACAGGATGCCTACCTGGCCAGTACCGAAGGCAGCAGTGCTATGATCCGGCTGGTTAAGAAAAGTCCTTAGAGGTCCGGACGCAAAAAACCGGTGAGTTCTTCACCGGTTGTCAGAAAAAACTGGTCTGGTACACGCTGCCTAACTCACTGTTTCCACTTTCCTATCCTGTTTTTCCCCGATCAGAGCTTCTTGAATCAGTTGCTCGGTATAGTGGGCCATCTGCAATTGCATTTCCAGCAAGCAGGCATAGGCTTCAAAATAAAGGATAACGTCTTCCCTGACATTCCGTTTCAGCCAGCGGAATCCACCGGGTAATTGTTCCAGGACTGCCCGGTCCGATAAATACTCAATATGATGAATATCGGTAGGCGTCAATCCGGCCTGTTCGAGTTTTGAAATCAACAGATCTACGGGTGCCCCGCTGCTGGGACAATATTCCACCGCCAATTCAGTCCATTCACCCGTACCCGTATGCGCATAAGTCAGAATTTCCATTTCATTGAGCGGGGTGAGCACCTGCAGCAGGTTACCACAATTGCAGGCCCCGTGATGACCCCATGAATAGGCGGATCCATCCCGCAAGCGGCGGGCGGTTTCCCGGAATGCCTGTATCAGTTCGGTAGAAGCTTTTGCCATATTAATAATAACAGGGAAAGCGATTTTTGGTTGAATTATTTCTCACTAAGATTTCTGTTCAAAAAAAACCACTGAATGCAGTTGTCGTTGTACAATTTGATATTTTCACCGCGAACATTTAACCAATCGCCGAGACCGGACCATTATGTCAATAAAACAAAAGGGAGGTACCCATACCTGTAAAAACTGCGGACATCAATTTGAAGGAAAAGTCTGCAACCAATGCGGCGAAAAAGTTTTTCATGAACACCATCTCAGTGCCGGGCACTTTTTCCATGAAGTGATTGATTTTTTCTACCATTTTGAAAACAAAGTCCTGAAAACAATCTGGCTCAATTTTATAAAGCCCGGGTTTGTAACCAAAGAAAACCTACGGGGCGTACGCATTCCGTATGCCAATGCAGTACAACTCTACCTGGTGGTCAACCTGATCTTTTACCTGGTGGTCAGT
>JAKQJH010000372.1 GCA_029561255.1 Bacteroidota bacterium
GTCCCGCCTCGCCTGCTGCCTTTCAACGACCTTCTATTTTATCTCTGTCCCGCCTCGCCTGCTGCCTTTCAACGACCTTCTATTTTATCTCTGTCCCGCCTCGCCTGCTGCCTTTCTACGACATTCCATTTTAGCTCTGCCCCCGCCTCGCCTGCTGCCTTTCAACGACATTCCATTTTAGCTCCGTCCCGCCTCGCCAACTGCCTACTGCCTACTGCCTTCTGCCTACTGCCTACTGCCTTCTGCCAACTGCCTACTGCCTTCTGCCTTCTGCCTTCTGCCTTCTGCCTACTTCCTTCTGCCTTCTGCCTACTGCCCTTTTTATGTTGCCCCAGCCATATCTATTCCTTTCCGAAATACTACATTTGCCCCATGCAACACCTCAAATCCCAATTTCTCTTACGAGATGATATCACTTTCCTGAATTTCGGCTCTTTTGGCGCCTGCGTAAAACCCGTATTTGAAAAATACCAGCAATACCAGCTGGAACTGGAGCAGGAACCCGTGCTATTCATTACAGGCAACGGGCCGAAATACCTGGAACAGTCCAGGGAGGCATTGGGCCAATACCTGCATGCAGACAAAGACGATTTGGTGTACGTCACGAATCCCTCTTTTGCCGTAAATACAGTCGCAAGAAGCCTGAAACTCAAAACAGGGGATGAAGTGCTGACCACGAACCTGGAGTACGGGGCCTGTGACAAGACCTGGAATTATTACTGTGAACAAACCGGTGCCCGCTATGTCCGACAGCCGATCTCTTTACCGCTGACCAGTAAAGAAGAATTTGTAGATGAACTTTTCAAAGGAGTCAGTCCGAAAACCCGGCTGATTTTCATCAGTCATATTACCAGCAGTACGGCCTTGCGACTGCCAGTGGAAGAAGTGATCATTAAAGCCAAAACCCTGGGCATCCCTGTTTTTGTGGATGGTGCACATGCCCCCGGACAAGTCTCGCTTAACCTGACTACATTGGGAGTGGATTATTATACCGGTGCCTGTCATAAATGGATGCTGACGCCCAAGGGAAGTTCCTTTTTATATGTAAAAAAAGAAAAACAACCAGCCATCGATCCGCTGGTTATCAGTTGGGGATATAAGGCCGCCACTCCTTCCTCATCAACTTTCCTCGATTACCACCAGTTCAACGGCACCCGTGATTTTTCCGCCTTCCTGACAATTCCAGCGGCTATCGGATTCATGGAAGAAAATAAATGGGATCAGGTGAGTGCTTCCTGCCGGCAATTGGTGAAAGATAATGCAGCTAAATTTTTTGACATTACCGGGGGACAGGCTCTAGCCCCGCTAACTGATGACTATATTTTGCAGTTGCTCAGTATACCAATAAAAACCAGTGACCCGGACAAACTGCATGACCTCCTATTTGAAAAATATAAAATACAGGTTCCTGTCATGCAACATGGAGACAAAGTATACCTCCGTTATTCCATCAATGCATTCAACTTCCAGGCAGACCTGGACAAATTAGCCACCGCCCTGAAGAATATACAATCCAACAGCAACCTGATTGAATAAAAAAGGCCGTGTATAAGTTCAGCTTATGCACGGCACACTATAACTTAGAATTAAGCCATTTCTACTTCTTCTTTGGCCAATGGCTTCATACAGAAGAACCAGTCCTTGCAATAAACGCCTTCATCCTTGCCCGCCATCCGGTCAGCCGCAGCTCCACAACTATTGGCCGGAGGTACAATGACATCTTCACCCGGCTGCCAGTCGGCAGGAAGCGCTACGGCATGTTTATCCGCAGTTTGCAATCCGATAATCACTCTCTTTAATTCCTTGAAATTCCGACCCAGGGAAAGCGGATAGTAAATCATGGCCCGGATAATTCCTTTGGGATCAATAAAAAAAACGGCTCTGACTGCCTTGGTGGAACTTTCATTCGGCTGTATCATGCCATACTTCGTAGCTACATTCATGGAAATGTCTTCAATTAATGGAAACTTCACCTCCACGTTCTTCATATCCCGGAACTCAATCCGCTCCTTGATCGTCCTTAACCAGGCGATATGACTGTATAATCCGTCCACGCTTAATCCGACCAACTGGGTGTTTAACCGGTTAAAATCCGCCTCCAGTTTGGCAAAGGTCATAAACTCCGACGTACAGACTGGAGTAAAGTCTGCCGGGTGACTGAATAAAATGACCCATTTCCCTTTATAGTCTTCAGGGAAAGATATATTTCCCTGGGTGGTCACTGCTTCAAAATGCGGAGCAGGGTCCCCAATACGGGGCATACTGGTGATCGTTGTTTTCTCTTCTTGCTGTGTCATAACTTTTTCGTTTTACTGGTAATAAATTGTACCAGGACCGGTAATTTAACTCAGGCAGGAACCTTTCCGGAATGAGATGTATCAGTTACCATTATGATTACTGATCAAAACCGGTCTGGCATAAAAAAAGGCCAGGTTTTTACCTTGGCCTTTTACAGTTTTACTTTAATACTTTATACTAATCCTTATCCTTTTACTTTCTCCGGCAATTCATTCCGGAATACCACTACCCCGTCAAACACATCCACCAGTACCGGCTTGCTCTTGTCAATATCACCGGCGAGTATACGTTTAGATAATTGATTAACAATTTCCTTTTGTATCAGGCGTTTCAACGGACGGGCCCCGAACTGCGGATCAAAGCCCTGGTCGGACAAAAACTCAAGGGCATAGTCACTGAATTGTAAAGTGATTCCGTTCTCCGCCACCAGTTTCTTCAGGGAGTTGAGCTGTATTTTTACAATCCCCATGATCTCTCTTTTCAGCAGCGGCTGGAACATAATTATTTCATCCACGCGGTTCAGAAACTCCGGACGGATCGTCTGCCGGAGCAGGTTCATCACTTCCACTTTTGCTTTTGCGTTGGCCTCCTCAATATCCTTCTCCTTGATTCCGTCAAAAGCATCCATGATCAGGTGACTCCCGATATTGCTGGTCATAATGATGATCGTATTCTTGAAATTCACCACCCGGCCTTTGTTATCTGTCAGTCGTCCGTCATCCAGCACCTGGAGTAATACATTCCATACATCCGGGTGTGCTTTTTCAATTTCATCCAGCAATACCACACTATAAGGTTTCCTCCGTACCGATTCGGTCAGCTGGCCCCCTTCTTCATACCCTACATAGCCGGGAGGCGCTCCCACCAGCCGGGATACGGTATGTTTTTCCTGGTACTCACTCATATCAATCCGGGTCATCATGCTCTCATCATCAAAAAGGTATTCCGCCAGGGCTTTTGCTAATTCCGTTTTACCCACACCGGTCGTACCCAGGAAAATAAAGGAACCGATCGGTTTCTTCGGATCCTGAAGACCGGCCCGGCTGCGGCGGATCGCATCAGCCACGGCCGTGATCGCTTCTTCCTGTCCCACTACGCGCTCATGAAGGTGCTCTTCAAGATGCAGTAATTTCTCCCGGTCACTCTGCAGCATTTTCTGTACGGGGATACCGGTGGCTTTAGCAACGCTTTCCGCTATATCTTCCGCATCCACTTCTTCCTTCAGCAGACGTTTTTCTGTAGAGTTGGCAAGTTGAGAAGTTAATGAGTTAATAAGCGACTCCTGCTCTTTGATTTTGCCGTAACGGATTTCAGCCACTTTCCCATAATCTCCTTCCCTTTCCGCTCTTTCGGCCAGTTGTTTCAGGTTCTCAATCTCCGCTTTCCCGTTCTGGATTTTCTCCACTATGTCTTTTTCTTCTCTCCACTTTGATTTAAGGGTATCGCGTTGTACGGCCATATTGGCGATCTCGGTATTCAGTTCTTTCAGCTTTACTTCATCATTCTCCCGTTTGATGGCTTCACGTTCAATTTCCAATTGACGGATCTGGCGTTCGAGGGTATCCAGTTCTTCCGGCATGGAGTTCATTTCCAGCCGCAGTTTGGCTGCGCTTTCATCGATCAGGTCAATGGCTTTATCGGGCAGGAAACGATCCGTAACATAGCGGCTGGATAATTCCACCGCGGCTATGATCGCTTCGTCTTTGATCCGGACATGGTGGTGTGTCTCATAACGATCCTTCAGCCCACGCAAAATGGAAATCGCATCTTCCACGGAGGGTTCATCGATCATTACTTTTTGAAAACGTCTTTCGAGCGCTTTATCCTTTTCAAAAAATTTCTGGTA
>JAKQJH010000382.1 GCA_029561255.1 Bacteroidota bacterium
CACCACCATCACCACTAACTTGCTGCAAACACCGTAAAAATATGGCTACCGGATTACCGGTAGCTTTTTTTATGATGGATTGACACGGTTCTGGCACAAATTCTTCACTTTAGCAGCTTAGTTTACCTTTTTTGTCAGCCCGCAGCCGGTTTTTTGTCATGATTTTCAATTGGAAAGATATTTGCACGATTGTTCTGCCTTATTTTTAACAAAATAACCCGGAATTATGCCATCAGAATTTGAAAAATACGCGGTCAAGCACCGCGGTCTGTCCAGCAATACCCTGAACAGTTATGCCTCCCAGCTGGTAACGGCCATGACGCCGAATATTATTGAAGAGCGTTCCATGAATGTGGCCGTAATGGATGTATACAGCCGCCTGATGATGGATCGTATTATCTTCCTGGGTTACCCGATCAATGATGAAGTGGCGAATATTGTCACCGCCCAGCTGCTGTTTCTTGATTCTACTGACCGCTCCCGTGATATCAATATGTATATCAATAGTCCGGGTGGCAGTGTGTATTCCGGCCTTGGCGTATATGATACCATGCAGTATGTCAGTCCGGATATTGCCACCATTTGTATTGGGGTGGCGGCCTCCATGGCCTGTGTGCTCCTGGGTGCCGGTACCAATGGAAAACGTGCTGCACTGAAGCACTCCCGGATTATGATGCACCAGCCCAGTGGAGCGATAGGCGGACAAGCCAGTGATATTGAAATCACGGTTAATGAGATCCGGAAGCTCAAAAGAGAGCTTTATGAAGTGGTGAATAACCACACGGGTAAATCACTCGAACAAATTGAAAAGGATTTTGACCGCGACAACTGGATGACCGCGATCGAGGCCAAAGAATACGGACTGGTGGATGAAGTACTGCTGACCAATCCCCGCAAACAGAAAAAAGACTAATTCATTACTTATTAATACAGAAAAATGAACCGTAATAATTACCAATACTCCAACCGGAGAATGAACGAAGACGAAGAAAATGACGAGGCCCCTAAAAGCGACCTGGGAATGTTCAACAAAAAACTGGAGCGTTATTTCTTTGAAAAAAGAGCGGTATACCTATGGGGTGTAGTTGATGATAAAAGTGCCAAAGATGTGGTCAGCAAACTCCTGCTGCTGGATGCAGACAAACCCGGTGAAGAGATAAAATTCTATATCAACAGTCCGGGTGGTGTGGTCACCAGCGGTATGGTCATGTATGATACCATGCAGATGATTAAAAGCCCGGTCAGTACCATTTGCATGGGATTGGCGGCCTCTATGGGCAGTATATTACTGAGTGGTGGTGTTAAAGGGAAGCGCTATATTTTCCCACATGGTGAAGTGATGATACACCAGCCTTCCCTGGGCGGACATATTCAGGGAGTGAGTACGGATCTGGAGATCCAGGCCGAACAAACCCGCCGGGTTAAAGAGATCGGAGCAACCATTCTGGCCAAAAATTGTGGAAAAACAGTTGAACAGATCATGAAGGACTTTGACCGCGACTATTGGATGGATGCCCGGAAAGCGATCGAATATGGCATCGCAGACCACCTGGTTGAGTCGCTCTAACCTATTATATATAAGTGCTTTGCATTATTTTTGTAAATAAAAACCGCCTTTTACCGGCGGTTTTTTATATTTTTGTATATTACCTGAAGCCGGATTTGTGTTTAAGGTTAAGTTAAGGTTAAGCAACATGGCAAAAAACCCGTTACATTGTTCTTTTTGTGGCAGAAGCCGCGATGAAGTTAAGATCCTGATCGCCGGACAGGAAGGGCATATCTGTGAGAATTGTGTGGAGCATGCCCGCGAAATCATCGAACAGGAACTGACTGTCAAAGATGACCGCTCGAGCTCTTCTTTCAAACTCACGGTTAAGAAACCCATTGAGATCAAGAAATTCCTGGACGAATACGCCATCGGTCAGGATGAGGCCAAAAAAGTACTGGCCGTTGCCGTATATAATCACTACAAACGTCTACAGCAAAAAGTATCCGATCTCAACACCGGCAACGAGGTGGAGATTGAGAAGAGCAATATCATCATGGTTGGGGAAACCGGTACCGGTAAAACCCTGCTGGCCAAGAGTATTGCCCGTATGCTGAATGTGCCTTTTGCCATTGTGGATGCCACGGTATTTACAGAAGCCGGATATGTGGGCGAAGATGTGGAAAGCATTCTCACCCGTTTACTCCAGGTCTGCAACTATGATGTCACTTCTGCTGAACGCGGGATTGTATATATCGACGAGATTGATAAAATTGCCCGCAAAGGCGATAACCCCTCCATCACCCGTGATGTCAGCGGGGAAGGGGTACAGCAAGGTATGCTGAAACTCCTCGAAGGAACGGACGTATTGGTTCCACCACAGGGAGGGCGTAAACACCCCGAACAAAAACTCATCAAAATCAATACCCAGAACATACTCTTCATCTGTGGTGGCGCTTTTGATGGCATTGATAAAATCATTGCCCGCCGGGTACAAACCAATACCATTGGTTTCAACGTGGATAAGGAACTGCAGGATAATATGAAGAAAAACCTGCTGAGTTACGTAAACGCCACCGACCTGAAAACATTTGGGCTGATTCCTGAATTACTGGGTCGTCTGCCCGTGGTCACCCACCTGGATCCGCTTGATGCAGTCACACTCCGGGCTATCCTGACAGAACCTAAAAATGCCCTCATTAAACAGTACAGTAAACTGTTTGAACTCGAAGGCATTGAACTGAGTATAGAAAATGATGTGCTGGATTTTATGGTGGAAAAAGCCATGGAATTTAAATTAGGCGCCCGTGGACTCCGCAGCATTTGTGAAGGTATTCTGACAGATGCCATGTATGAATTACCCTCCTCCAACGAAACGCAGTTTGTGCTGGATCTGGAGTATGCAAAGCGGAAGTTTGATAAGAGTAAGCTGAGTCTGCTGAAAGTGGCGTAGAGGAAAGGTTTAAGAGGTTTAAGAGGTTTAAAAAGTTTAAAAGGTTTAAGAGTTTAAAAGTTTAAAAGGTCGGGCATTCGCCTGACCTTTCTTATTTTGCGGTCCTAAAACAAACTCTATATGCAGGAATTAGTAGACAAACTGAAAGCCGAAGCCGGACTGACAGACGAACAGGCAAAGAAAGCCATCTCCACCATCAAAAATTTTGTAGTCGAGAAGTTCCCGATGCTGGAAGGCGCGGTGAATAATGTATTTGGAGGAGATTAATACATTAACGGATAACGGCGCATTTTTTACCACGCGGATTATTGGCTGCCTGGTAAGGAGTCATTACGCGGCCACAGGATTCAAAAACAATTACGGCAATGATCAGTACAATCAGGATTCTTCCTTTCATAGTGTCGAATTAATGGACAAAAGTAGGAGACTTGTTGCTGCGGGTCAATAGCAAAAACCTGTTTTGCTGACCGTAATATCTTACC
>JAKQJH010000190.1 GCA_029561255.1 Bacteroidota bacterium
TCAACCTGCTGTTTACCAGTTACTATGTTTTTCTTTTCGCTGCCGATTTTCCTAAATGGAGCAGAACCGGTCCGTTGAATTTTGTGATTTTGTGCTTGCTTGGAATATCGATTGTCAGGTATTATTTTACACTTTACCGGAGAGAAGATCGTGAATAACAAAGAAAATAGTCAATTGGACTATTTTCTCTCAATGTGAAATTGAATTCATGCGGATTATCTATATAGCGATTTTGAAAAAAATCATGTGCTAAGATTTATAAACAGTTGCAATCAAAAAGGAATAAAATCATGATAACAAAAATAGTCTTATCGCTGATCACGGCCTTTCTGTTTATTACTGGTGTATTTTTAATTATTACGAATAAAGAAATCGAGGGCAATTTTTACGACAGTACTGCCGGCAGAGGCTGGGTACACAATTCCATTAATGGCTATTTTCTTGTACTTATATCAATTGGCTTTTTAATAGCACTCATTTTTGTAATAAAAGGGAAAAAAATAAAACCATAGTCCTGTCGAGTTATAGAACCGGTTTTTGGGCGCAAATAAACAGCATGCTGCTGTTTGCCAAAAAACATTTAGCAAATAGAACTACTTTAAAAATATGCTATTAAGGAAATGACGGTCACTTTAACAAGCCTCATTGCCTGCTTTTTTGCCGCTTTAAAAAATATTGATTATGAAATTGCCGTCTATACTATTCCTCTTGTTCCTGCTCAAATTAACCAGTGAAGCGCAAGACAGCCTTCGCAAAGTGAATATTCTTGCCCCGGATTCAAAAACAGTATTTATTGGAGAACTGGGTCAATCGTTAGGCAGCTTTCTTACTGTTCAAGGAGTTGTAGTGGATGGACCAGACAAAGGATATGAAGAAGGCCCCAACCTGATCGTACATATGATAAACGACAGTGCCACCCAGGTACCCCTACAAATACCCCTGTCCCCCTATTTTGGCTCATTTGGCAAAGGGACAATGCCCGTCATCAAAACAGGTAATAGTTATCGTTTACGGGTATACGAGACCGGCGAATTTATTGGCAGTCCCGACGGGGCTTTCAACGAAGCCGGGGTGGTCATACAAACAACCGGATTCTATTTTAAAAACCGGCTGATCGTACTCGCTGGCGAAAAAACGGCACCGCTTGAATGGCACCCTGCTCAATTTGAAGGTCGTGAGGCCTTACTCACGGGCATAGCGGAAAATGAAAATGATACCGCCTGTATTCGGGGAGCCAGTTGGGTACTGAAACTGGTAAATGTTCCGAAATGGACTCCCGCCGAAATCGGAAAACAGGCAGAAGTATACGGGAAGATACAGGGAACACCGGCAAAAAATCAGTTTTACGTATTACAGGGAAGATCCAGGCTAATACGACTGGAAGATCAGCTGGGAAAACAGGTCAGTCTGCGTGGATTGGCCATCAGCCAAAACCAATACTGGTGGTTCAATTACCGGGGTACCGATATCTATGTGGAAAAAATGGAACAGCTGCCAGGCTGGTCTGATGAAAACCATTTCATGGCAATGGAAATAACAGGGATACTGGATCAGGAAAAACTTCCGCGACTGGATCAGATTGCTGTGAAAGATAACCGGGATTTAAAAATGTATTATATAATCAGGAATGCAAAATGGACACCGGTTAACAAATTACTGGAACCTGAGTGGTTTGAATTCAGATAAGAAGTTATTCTCAACATCAGATTTATTTTAAGTCTGGTATAAAAGTGAATGATACCACCAATGAATAAAGACACCCTCGCCTACAACAACGCCCAAAGCGTAACAGAAAAGCCAATCTGTCAATTGCTGGCGTCAACAATCAATGCCGCCCTCCCCGAAGCGGAAAACAAAATCTGGCATGCGATCCCCGTCTGGTTTCTCGATGGCAATCCAGTGGTGGGGTATAGCAAACTGAAAAATGGTATCCGGTTGCTCTTCTGGAGTGGGCAGACATTTGAAGAAGCTGGTTTAAAAAACGAAGGCAAGTTCAAGGCAGCAGAAATCCGTTATACAGCCCTTGACCAGGTGAATACCAAAGACCTTCAACGATGGCTGAAAAAAGCACGTGATATTCAGTGGGATTATAAAAATATTGTGAAAAGAAAAGGGCAATTGGAACGACTGTAATGAGGCAAAAGCAGGCTTTTCAAAATACGCTTTTATATTTGTACTTTTAAAGGACTCATTTTATCACTTCCGTTGTTTTACAAATTCGCAGGACCATGAGAATATGCAGCGCACTCCTCCTTCTGATTTTTCTGACTGGCTGCTTTAAAAGAAACGAGTCAAATGTAAATGCGCCTTGTACAGACAGTTGCATGGTCTTTAATATCCGGGTAACTACAGGTCTCCATTCAACCACCACCATGGCCAACATTCCGCTTGAACTGGGCTGGTCAAAACCGGCCACTCCGCTGGGTGATCCCGGGCGATTGATCGCCAAAGGAAAAACCCAGGGCAACGGAACAATCAGTTTTTCGTTTAAGGCTAAAGCGAAAGAATTACAAGGTGGAAAATTCTATATTACCGCCTTAGCGGGAAACGATTATTTCCGGACTCAAAACGAGTATTATGGAATCGGGAAATATGACAGCCTGGTAAATACAGCTATTCATGTTCCAGCCAAAGCAACATTGAAAATCATCTATAAAAACTTCAACCCGGTCAGTACAGAAGATTATTTCCAATGTCTTCCCTATTTTCTGTCTTATGGTTCAACAGGGCATCCCATAGAAATGAAAAAGCCGGACGGCCAACTCAGCAATACTCACTTCTTTACATCATACGGGCCGTTTACAACACTGGAGCTTACCGGTACTACAGCTGGCGACCAGTATACGTACCTTGATATTATTAAAAAGAAAAACGGAGTACGGGTGGATATAAGAGACAGTATTTATATTGTAAAAGGAGAGACTAAGACATACGAAGTAAGTTTCTGAGACAGGTGAATCTCATCCAATTGAAGTAGCGCCTGCAAAACACGATTCATTTACCTAACAACTACCTGATATCTTCCAAAAAAAATGCTCCTCAACAGGAGCATTAATCTTTTACATCATATTGTGTGAAACCTTAATCACATCCAAGCTTCCTCTTCATTCTTCGACATGATCATCTTTCGGCAAGCTCATCCTTCGGCAAGCTCAGGATGACAAGGACACTTCCCTACTCCCGACTCCCGACTCCCGACTCCTGACTCCCGACTACTAACTCCTAACTCCCGACTATCCTACTCTCCCCAGATATTATCCTTCCCATCCAGCCATTGTTTCACCAGGTCGGTGGTCACTGATTTTGGTCTTTCGAGGGGGAAGCCAAGGGCACGATCCCAGCAGAGAGAAGCAAGTACACCTAAGGCACGGCTTACTGCAAAAAGTACGGTATAGAATTCATATTCCACCATACCGTAGTGTACTAACAGGGCGCCACTATGCGCATCCACATTCGGCCAGGGGTTCTTGATTTTACCGATTGTCTGGAGAATCGGAGGTACGGTTTCGTATACATTCCAGATGGTCTGTACCAGTTTATCATCCGGCATATGTTTTTTACCAAACTCCATTTGCGCGGTGAAACGAGGGTCAGTTTTACGGAGAACCGCGTGACCATACCCGGGCACCACTTTCCCTTCGCTCAGGGTTTTCTTAACATATTCGGCAATCTGTTCTTTGGTGGGCAGGTCGGTATTCAGTTCTTCCTGCATTTCAAACACCCATTTGATCACTTCCTGATTCGCAAGTCCGTGTAAAGGACCGGCCAGTCCGTTCATACCCGCTGCATAAGAAAGATAAGGATCACTCAGGGCTGAACCTACCAGGTGGGTGGTGTGGGCTGATACATTACCGCCTTCATGGTCGGCATGGATGGTCATGTATAACCGCATCAGTTCACGGAAACTTTCATCATCATAACCAAGCATATGGGCCAGGTTACCCGCCCAGTCGAGCAGACCGTTGGGTTGAATATGATCGCTGTTTTTATATTTACGACGGTAGATGTAAGCTGCAATACGTGGCAGACGGGCCAGCAGTACGATACTGTCATCGAATACCGGCAACCAGTAATCTTTTTTACTGATCCCTTCCCCGTATTTTTTCTGGAAATAACTTTCTGTCTGCAAGGCCATCACGCCTACGACAAACATCGTCATCGGGTGTGCCGTGATCGGCAGGGCATCAATCGCTTCAAACACGTGGGTAGGTACGTGACTCCGGCGTTGAAGAATATTGGTCACATGTTCTGCATCTTCATCGGTAGGGAGCTCCCCGATCAGCATCAGGTAAAAAAGGCCCTCAGGTAAAGGTTCAGACCCTCCGGGAGCTTTGGGCAGTTTGGCCTGCAGTTCAGGAATAGAATGACCCCGGAACCGGATTCCTTCCTGGGCATCCAGGAGTGAAGTCTCTGTCACCAAACCGGTAATCCCCCGCATTCCCTGGTAAATCTGGGAGAGGGTGACTTCTCCAATTACTTTATTACCATGTTCTTTCAGTAAGTCCTTTATTTCGGCAGCTACGCTATCCGCTTTAGCTCTGAACCGGTCTTTTATTATTCCCATAACACCTTATTTTTCGGGGATTTTTGAAAAAAATTAGAAGGCATAAAATTACTGAATGCCCGGGGTGGTAACAAATAATAAAAGGGAAAGTTTGCTAAAGTAGTAAGTACGAAGTACGAGGTACGAGGTACGAAAGGCAGGCCGTAAAACCAGGAATAGTAGGATATTTAAGATACAATCTTCTTAGAACGGGCTGTATACTCCCGACTCCCGACTACGAACTCCCGACTCTACTTTGGCGTTTTCCGATACAACCACACCGCCACGAACAAAAACACAATATTAGGCAGCCAGGCGGCTAAAAAGGGGTGAAAATTGCCCTTGGTGGCAAATACGGTGGAGAACCGGTCTGAAATGATAAAAACAGCGGCAATAACAAAGCCAATAGCCAGGTGCATTCCACTGCCCCCACGGATCTTTCGGCTGGCGATCACGGCCCCGATCATGGTCAGCAATAATACGGTAGCCGAGACCGCTGTGCGACGGTACCATTCCACCTGCAGGGTTTTGAGTCCTTCCGTGCCCCGCATTTCCTCCCGCTTAATGTAATAAGCGAGCTCCGGAGAAGTGAGTTTATCCTTGAGGTAATCATCTTTCCGCAATTCCTCTGGTTTGAGATTCATGCTGAGAATCATGGTATCCCGGTTTACCAGCCGCTCGCCCACACTGTCAAGATGCCGTTCTCCAACCCGGAAAAGCTTCCATTTTTTAGTGAGCGTATCCCAGGAAATTGACTCTGCACGCAGGTTGTACACCACTTTATTCTCTTTTACGCGCTCCAGGAAAAATCCACGGGCAAACTTTGTAGTGGTATCATAATCCCTGATACCGATAAACGTATTGGTATCAATCCGCAGGTAATAGCAACGGGCACAACTGCTGAAGGTTCGACCCTTTGAGGGGTCTTTGCTGTCGATATACTTTGACTGAAAATTGGCTTTAATTGTATTCGCTTTCGGGATCCAGTAACTGTTGCCCACCCAGAGAACCGCAGCCAGGAAAAACCCTCCGATAAAATAAGGACGCAGAAACCGGTTATAGCTGGTTCCGCTGGCCAGGATCGCAATGATCTCAGAACGGGTGGCCATCCGGCTGGTGAAAAAAATTACGGCGATAAACACAAACAACGGGAACAACAGGCTCCAGATCCAGGGCACAAACCCGAGATAGTATTTATTAATGATTTCTTTGGTACTGAATCCGGCTGTTACAAAATCATCCGCCTTCTCGCTGCTGTCCACGGCCACGGCGATGACCGTGAATAACAGCATGCAGAAGATAAAGGTGACCAGGAATTTCTTCAGTATGTACCAGTCGAGTTTGTGCATGGAATGGCGAAAATAACCAATTAACTGTTGACGCTTTGTGAAAGCCTGACTTATAACTTTTGCTTGAGGCGGGGGATGATTTCCGCTTTCCAGGCCGCAAAATCGCCCTGTTGGATATGTTTCCGCGCCTCCCCTACCAGCCAAAGGTAAAAAGCGAGATTATGCACACTGGCGATGGTTAATCCCAGTATTTCTTTGGCCTTCATCAGGTGCCGCAGGTAGGATTTGCTGTAATACGCACTGATTTCGCAATCGATACTTTCATCAATAGGCGAAAAATCAAATTCCCATTTCTTATTGTCAATATTGATCACTCCATTGGACGTAAAGAGCATGGCATTGCGGCCATTGCGGGTGGGCATCACACAGTCAAACATATCCACCCCCATGCTGATACATTCCAGGATATTCCAGGGCGTGCCTACTCCCATGAGGTAGCGGGGTTTATCCTGCGGCAGGTGATCACAGCACCAGTCACAAATCTCATACATCACCGGTTCCGGTTCGCCCACACTCAGACCGCCGATCGCATTTCCATTGGCCTCTTTTGAAGCGATATACTCACAGGATTGTTTGCGCAGGTCTTTAAATGTGCCACCCTGCACAATGGGAAAAAGGTTTTGTGTATACCCATACTTCGGCTCCGTTTCATTAAACCGGGTGAAACAACGGTCCAGCCAGCGATGGGTCAGTTCCATTGATTTTTTAGCATAGGCAAATTCACTGCCACCCGGCGGACATTCATCAAAAGCCATAATGATATCCCCGCCGATACTGCGCTGGATATCCATCACGTTTTCAGGAGCGAATAAATGCTTGCTGCCATCGATATGCGACTGGAAAGTCACCCCTTCTTCTTTGATTTTCCGGGTACCGGCCAGTGAAAAAACCTGGTAGCCCCCGCTATCGGTCAGGATCGGTCTTTCCCAGCCATTGAACCGGTGCAGGCCACCCGCTTTTTCCAGTACATCGAGTCCGGGACGCAAGTATAAATGATAGGTATTCCCCAGGATAATCTGGGCTTTCACCTCATTCACCAGTTGTTGCTGGGTCACGGCTTTCACACTGCCCACCGTTCCAACGGGCATAAATATGGGTGTCTGTATTTCCCCATGGTCGGTAGTGATTTTCCCGGCCCGGGCCTTGCTGTCAGTATCCCGGTGACTCAGTTCAAAATGAAGTGCTGCCATAGGGCTGCAAGATAAATGGAAATGGGCTGTTTCCGGGGCTGAAATGGAAAATTGAAGACTGACGCCGTAAGCGGAACAGCGGCTTATTCAAT
The DNA here is from genome assembly GCA_029561255.1 of Bacteroidota bacterium. Taxonomy (GTDB): domain Bacteria; phylum Bacteroidota; class Bacteroidia; order Chitinophagales; family Chitinophagaceae; genus JJ008. The sequence goes on from JAKQJH010000190.1 coordinate 7,175, forward strand.
TTCTTTTTCAACATATACAATACTTCCATCAGCCGTAATACCTTCTGCAATGATCCTGATTTTTTTGGTGCGGTCACTGTTATAGAATTGAATCTCTGTAGTCCCCTTTTCTAAAGGCGTGTTCGGTTTCCAGCTGATCGTTTTGCGCAGATCCTTTTCCACTTTTATTTCTTCTTTCCGGTAATCCGGCTCTCTGAACTCCGGTGAAAGCGGGTAACCTGTCAGTTTTTGTTCTAATATCTGGAACCTGTCTTTTTCCCAATAACCCTCATCACCCGGTTTTTTCAGAAAAATGGCCAGTGCGGGGGGCAGTGTTTTCTCGATTGACAGGTTCTGTACAAACTTGATCGCAGCTATCTGATCCAGTGAAATAAAATCCAGCTGATTCCTGTCCACAATGGAATTGTCAACATAAAACTGGTCCACCATCATTTCGCCCGTTAGTCCACGACCAAAATAAATAAGCTGACGGGCGCCGTTTACGAACCGTACATCCACGCGCTTCAGGTTGGCACGCATATAACTAAAGATATCCATGTAGCGCATCCTTCCGGGATCATTCAATACATCCAGTGTTTCGCTTGTGGCAGAATATCCGCTGACAACACTACCAGCAATATATTTTTCCTCGAGCGCCTTTAATCTTTTGGTAACCTGAACACTGCTGTTCGCCGACAGTACCACTTCGGAGAGTGTAATGGATTTTTCAGTAAAGGCCAATGTATCGACAGCATCCGTCAGTGAGGATGATGGCGATGCTCCCCCTGCTGAATAAGCAGCAGCTGTTCTTCGTACCAGTTGTTCAAACGCTGCTAACAAGTCTGCCGGCTGATTGCTGGACGGTATATTCAACCGGAAAGTACAAGTGAGTTCCTGTAGTTCATTACCCGGAATCCGGCAATGCACATAAACATCCCCATACAAAACGAGATCATCAATGACAAATTTTCCCTTGTTATCTGTTGTTACTTTATACAATTCTTTTCCATTGGAGGCAGAACGTATACCCACCAGCAGATTCTTCTCTGCCAGGGGTTTCTTACCTTTTATAACGGTCCCCTCCAGTTGAAGATAATTGCCCTTTGGCAGAACAGTTGCTGCCGGCACTTTGTCCCGCACCGGCTGTTGAGAAAAAGCAACCTGTACGGCAAGATCCATTTGTTCAGGCGTACTGATGGCCCGAAAAGCACGAGGAACCGGCTGTCCATCGGGTGAAAGCAGCGTAGCCGCAAGACCGGATCCACCCTTGTTCTCAGCATAACCGGCATCGATTAAACTTACCGAAAGTACACGGATCGTTGTATCTGCGAACTGCAACTTCACCCTGTTCTCACCACGGGGGGAGAGGTCTTTTTTAACCAGCTCCAGCTTCGGTTGCCCCGTCAGACTGTGCCGGTTAATAAAGACAGGTCGTGTGGCCAATACGGTATTATCTGTTGCCAACACCCGGAGTTCGGCCATACCGGAACGGTAATCCTGCAGGGGAATGAAATAACTGAACTTTGACTTCTTTGCTAAATTCATCTCCACCACATAAGCCGGTTCATTTCCGATCATGAGGAGCATTTTCAATTGATGGGCCAACAGATCAGGACTACCACCATTATCAAGATCAAAAAACATAGTATCCGGGCTTTGCCGGATATGGAGGGCTACACCGATATCAACGGCATCTGGCAGCGGAGTTGAGCCAGTACGACCTCCCCCTTCCCAATAACAGGTGTAGGTCTCCCCTTTTACCGGTGTAAATGTGAAACGGCCCATCCCGTTGAAGACTGGATTCAACGTGGTCAGCGTTTCTCCCTTGCTGTTACGAACTGATCCACGAAATTCACTCCCGGCCTTAAACACCACATGGTTGAGCGCCTGATTGACCAGGGATCCCCCTTCCGGAAAAAAAACCGGCCCCCCGTCGCCATTCAGCTCTTTGGCAACCGGGACATCCATCGCTGACCGGTAGAGTGTCTTTACAAACTGATATGGCTGTGTTTGACGGGCCGTGACATCTGAATAGGCCCGGATAAAAAATGGAGTGGATTTCAGCCCCCGGGGAATAGTGACAGCACCTGCACCCACTCCATCTATCAGGGGAAGGGTGATGGACGACCATTGCCGCAGCGAATCATCCCACAACTCCACAAACAAATTACGGCTGCTGACAGAATCGATAGCAGACAGGACAAACCCATTGAAAGAGATCGTTTCTCCTGGTGCATAATAGTCCCGGTCAGTTTGTACAAAGATCCGTTCAGCTGATCCCTGTGAAAAAACATGATTATGGATGAATAGTAAACAAATAAGGGGGAATACTGCTTGCTTTTTCATACAGTTAGAAGGTTGTATAAGGTTTAAATGCTGTATTGCCAGAAGCCGGTTCCGGCTATCGGCACATTAAATTTACTGCCTTAAAATACAAAAAAAAAACAACCATCTGTTAAATCAGCGCTTATGCAAGCCCTACTTATCCTACTGCTGTGGAAAGCTTTTGCCAACTGAATGTTGGCATTAGCCCGGCACCTCTTTACCTTCGCCGCTATGCCACCAATTGCCTGGGAAGAAATTCTCTTTTATTTCTTTATTGCCCTGACCCTTATCCAGCTGTTTTATTATGGCCGGTTTTTCAGCCGGGTTGCTTTTTTTAAACCCAAAGAACAACAGCAATCCAGGCAGCATCCGGTTTCCGTGATCATTTGTGCCCGTGATGAGGATGAAAACCTGGCCCGAAACCTGCCCGGGGTATTGGTCCAGCAATACAGCAGCAGCCATGAACTGGTGGTGGTGAATGACAACTCCCTGGACGACTCCAAGTATATTCTGCAGGAACTTAAAAAAACATTCAAATCCCTTCATGTGGTCGAACTGACCCAGGAAGCCAAGCTGATTTCCGGAAAAAAATATCCGTTGTCCATCGGTATCCGTGAAGCAAAATATGAAGTGTTGCTGCTGACCGATGCGGATTGTGTACCCGCGAGTGAACATTGGATTCAGAAAATGCAGGAAGCATATACCGGGGGCATTGAAATTGTATTAGGCTACGGAGCTTATCATCGCCGCCGGGGTTTGCTTAACAAGCTGATCCGTTTTGAAACTTTTCATACGGCACTGCAATACCTTTCGTATGCCTTATCGGGTATTCCGTATATGGGAGTGGGCCGTAATCTTTCGTATAAGAAAGACCTGTTTCTGCGCAACAAGGGGTTCGCTTCCATCAATCATATTCCGAGTGGCGATGATGACCTGTTCATCAATAAAGTCGCCACCAAAGAGAATACTGCGGTGGTGATCGATCCGGATGCCATTACCCGTTCCATACCCAAAACCACCTGGGGCGGCTGGTTAAAACAAAAATCAAGGCATTATACCACGGCCAAGTTTTATAAACCCAAACATAAATTCCTGCTTGGTTTGTATTTTGGTTCCCAGTTTCTTTATTACCCGGCCTTCGCTGCGGCAGCCATTTTCTTTGACTGGCGTTTTGTATTACCGGTTTTCGGCCTGCGCCTTATCCTGCAGGGAATTGTCTTATATAAATCCATGAAGAAAATGGGTGAGGCCGATCTCTGGCCCTGGTTTATTTTCCTTGATATGTGGATGTTCTTTTATTATCTCATCTTTGCACCGGCTTTGTGGAGAAGACCCCGACGGAGCTGGAACTGACCTGAATGATTATGCAACACATCGACATCCTCTATAAATATTTTACGGAATTCACCCCGCAGCAGCTGGAACAATGGCAGCTGCTGGAAGGGTTGTATAAAGAATGGAATGAAAAGATCAATGTGATTTCCCGGAAGGATATCGACGGTTTATATGAAAAACATATCCTGCATTCACTCAGTATTGCGGCTTCTTTTGAATTTGAACCCGGTATGGAGATTATTGATATTGGTACCGGGGGCGGGTTTCCCGGTATCCCGCTGGCCATTTTTTTCCCGGAAGTGAAGTTTTTACTGGCAGACAGTATTGCCAAAAAACTGAAAGTGGTGGAGGCCGTGGCTGCAGGAATCGGGCTGACCAATATCAGTACCCGCCATACCCGTGCAGAAGAAATAAAGAACCAGAAATTTGATTTTGCCGTTTCCCGGGCGGTGGCACCGTTAAAAGAGCTATGGTCCTGGGCCCGCCCCTTGCTTAAAACCAAGCCGATGTCACCGGATGCTCAACATAAACCCGGTTTAATTTGTCTGAAAGGCGGCGATCTGGCAAAAGAAATACAGGAAAGTAGCACCCGGCCACATATGATTGAAATAAAGGAATTGTTCCCCGAAGAATTTTTCCAGGAAAAATACCTGCTCTACGTACCCCGGTAAAATATACCACTTAGTGGTATAGGAGCCTATTGATTAATTGCAGAACTTTAAAGAATGAGGCAGATTACGGTTTTTATTGTAGATGATAATAAAGAGCTCAGAAATGCCCTCGAAGAGATCGTTTCGATGTCGGAAGGATACCACTGTATTGGTACGGCCAGTTCTGCGGAAGAAGCCGTAGACCGTATTCCCATTATCCGTCCGGATGTGGTACTAATGGATATCAACCTGGGGACGGAAGAAAGTGGTATTGATGTGGTTCGTACCCTGAAACCCCGGATACCCGATACCAATTTCATGATCTGTACCGTGTATGAAGAAGACGAGAAAATATTTGAGGCCCTCAGTGCCGGGGCAAGCGGGTATATCCTGAAAAAAACACCGCCGGGCCGGATGCTCGAAGCCATCCGGGAACTCTATGAGGGGGGTGCCCCCATGAGCAGCCAGATTGCCCGTAAAGTAGTGGCTGCTTTTCAGCATCAGCAAAGCCAGCATAGTTTTACCGATCCGGAAAAGCTGAATGTACTGACCCCCCGTGAAATGGAAATACTTGAACTCCTCTCCAAAGGACTGATGTATAAAGAAATTGCCACACAAACCTTTCTGAGTCCGGAAACGGTCAGAAAGCACGTTTATCATATCTACGAAAAACTACACGTAACCAACCGCGTAGCAGCCGTCAATAAGTACTACGGGAGGTAAGATTTGCAGGTTTTTGCGGGTTATTTTATCAAAAAGGGCAAAAAATACCACAAAAGTGGTATTTGAGGGTATCTGCAGTCAGCCTACTTTTGGGTAAGTAAAAAGCATTACAAGAACCCTTAACCTTAAACTTATCCTGTCACCCGATATAGGGCCTTGATTCAAACCATTGACAAAGCCCCTGCTTTCCAGCAGGGGCTTTACTTTTTAGGTGAATCAGTTGTTTTACATTACCATTTCAGTTCCAGTCTGTTGTTCTTCCGGTCAATATCCGCCATCCGGAGAGAGGGATCAATCTCGACCAGGCTGAAATCAGCCAAGCGCCGGCTGGTTTCAATCGTATAGGTGCTGTGCGTCCATTTCCAGGGTGCATATACCGTACGGGTAATAGCTGAATCCTCCACCGGTTTACTGCCATACATCAGGTTAAGCGGGATATAATGCAGTTCCTTACTGCCATCTTTAAAACTGATCTGGAGATCAATGGGCATAGGCATCAGACCGGCCCGGTTCAGCCTCACTTTGGTCTTGCCCCCTTCTTCCCACAAGCTATCAATACTGTAATCAATGGTCTTGGTGGAATTGACCCAATACTCTTTGTACCAATCCAGTTTCATATCACTGACTTTCTCCGCAATCCGGATAAAGTCGCTGGCATTGGGATGTTTGAATTTCCACTTATTATAATATTCAATCAGGATCCGGTCTCTGACCGACGCCCCGGTTATATACCCCAGTTGTTCCAGGAATACGGCCCCCTTGGAATAAGCAGCTGCTCCATAGGCGCTATTGGTATTAAAATGATCAGCGTGCGTAGTCAGGGGTTCTTCCTTGCCGCTTTTTGCCAGCGACTGATAGCCGCGGTAGTTCCCATCAAAGGCAAATCCCTTGCTATTATCGAGATAGGCGGTTACCAGGTCTTCCGCGTAGGATGTAAAGCCTTCGTCCATCCAGCCATAGAGCGATTCATTGGTGCCGAGGATTCCATAGTACCAGTTGTGCAGCCATTCATGCAACCACGCACCCGGACCGATCAGCAAAGTGGCCATCGGGTATTCCATCCCCCCATCACCCCCATGCACAAACGAAAATTGCCTGTACGGATAGGTGCCGAATTTTTTCTCCATAAAGGGAAGCGCCCGTTGCGCATCATCCAGTATCTGTTCCCAGGCTGCCGCCTGTACATTGCTGACTTTATAGAGGAGGTGAAATGTCAGGCTGTCCCTGGCTTTTACTGATTTATGAATAAAATCCGGATCCGCCGCCCACATGAAATCATGCACATTGGGTGCGAGGAATCGCCAGGTCAGTTTATCCCCGGCAGGCCGTACCACTTTGGCACCCGGTGCTTCATATCCATACCCGATCTGGTTGGGATTCTGCAGGTAACCGGTTCCGCCCAGGATATATTTTTTATCAATCGAGATACTTACATCATAATCGCCCCAAACTCCATAAAACTCCCGGCCCACATACGGGGTGGGATGCCAGCCTTCATAATCATATTCGCAAAGCTTGGGATACCACTGGCTCATGGAGAACCTCACTTTACTGGAGGGATTATCCCGGCCACTGCGCCGGATCTGCAGGGGCACCTGGGCCTTGAACTCCATATCAAAAACAACTTTGGATCTGGGCAGGATGGGTTTATCCAATCTGACTTCCAGGATGGTCTCATCCATCAGGAATTGTTGCACCCTTCCATTCATTTTAAGCGACAGAATTTCCTGGTACCCGATTTCATCAAGTTTGAGCTTCTGGATGCGGTCCTTTACCCGCATATCCCAGTCTGCCCCGCGCCCGGCTGTGATCGTTCCCTGCCGGCGGCTGCGGGTATCCATCATACTGCCGGGCTGGAAAGCGTTGAAGTACAAATGATAGAAAACCCGGGTCAAGGTATCCGGAGAATTATTCCAGTACTCGAGTTTCTGTTTACCTGTAAACTGATTGGTCTGCACATTCATGTCAATATTCATGACATATTTTACTTTCTGCTGCCAGCGGTCTGGCTGGGCAACGGCGGTTTGAAGTGCGAGCACCGTAATCAGGGAGAAAAAAACCTGTTTATTCATTTATTCTGGTTTGAATTGGTAAATTTCGCCAAATACCTGTTATGATAAAAAGAAAATTGATTGACGGTTATCCTTTTGTTGCTTACCAGCCGGAGGAGGTTTCTGCGGATGAAATGAAACAGCGAAGCCTTGATTTCTATACCCGATTGCAGGAGCGACGTTCTACCAGGGATTTTTCGGACCGGCCGGTGCCCAGGGAGGTGATAGAATCGGTTATCCGGACAGCCGCCACCGCACCCAGCGGGGCACATAAACAACCCTGGACCTTTTGTGTGGTGGAAAACCAGGACCTCAAAAAAGTCATCCGGGAAGCGGCTGAAAAAGAAGAATATGAAAGTTATACTGGCCGTATGCCGGAGGAATGGCTGGCGGATCTGCGCCCGTTACAGACGGACTGGCAAAAACCTTTTTTAACAACCGCCCCCTTCCTGATTGTGGTTTTTAAAAAAAGTTACGAACTAAAAGAGGATGGCCGGAAAGGAAATGTGTATTATGGCAGTGAGAGTTGCGGACTGGCCTGTGGTTTTCTGCTGGCAGCCATTCACCAGGCCGGATTGGCGGCCCTTACCCATACGCCATCGCCGATGAATTTTTTAAGTCAACTGTTGAAACGGCCGGAGAATGAAAAACCCTTTTTGCTGATCCCGGTTGGATATGCGGCGGAGGATTGCTGGGTACCGGATCTGCAACGTAAAGCACTGGAAGAAGTATCGGTCTGGTATTAGGATTTACCCGCAACAATAAGGACAATTTCTCCCTTTACTGTTTTTTCTTTGAAATAAGCAGCGACTTCCTGCAAAGTGCCTCTCTTATTTTCCTCGAACATTTTAGTCAGTTCGCGGCTCACACTGCACAAACGTTCCGGGCCAAAATAAGTGGCCATTTCCTCCAGGGTCTTTACCAGTCGCATTGGTGATTCATAAAAGATCATGGTCCGCTCCTCTTCTGCCAGTTGTTTCATCAGGGTTTGCCGGCCCTTTTTCAGGGGCAGGAATCCTTCAAAACAAAAACGGTTGGAGGGAATACCGCTGTTGACCAGCGCCGGTACAAATGCCGTGGCCCCGGGCAATGATTCCACTTTCACCCCGGCTTTGATACAGGCCCTTACCAACAGAAAGGCCGGATCGGAAATACCAGGTGTACCGGCATCCGTAATAATCGCCATCTTCTTTCCTTCCAGCAACTGACTGACGAGATGGTCCACCACTTTATGCTCGTTGTGTTGATGATAGGGCGTAACCGGTTTACTGATCTGGTAATGATTCAGCAGGTGCGAACTGGTCCGGGTATCTTCCGCCAATATGAGATCCACCTCCTTCAGCACTTCAAGTGCACGAAGCGTGATGTCTTTGAGATTACCGATGGGGGTGGGGACGAGGTAAAGCAAAGTTTATAGGTTGAAAGGTTGAAAGGTTAACAGGTTTACCGGTAAGTATTCTTAGAAGGTCCTTGTTAACTTTTCAACTTGTAAACTAGTCAACTACTATCTCGAAATACTCCATCACCGCATTACTCAGCAATTTCTTACTGGCTTCATCAGCGATGGCTTTTGCGTTCTCCGGAGAATCCGCATTCACCTGGAGGGTGATATGCTTACCTACCCGTACATCGTCCACCCCGTTCAGTCCGAGATTGGCCAGTCCGCCCATTACGGCCTTCCCTTGGGGATCCAGTAATTCTTTCAGCGGCATTACTTTTATCTGTACAGTGTAGGTCATGCTATTTTATTTTTGAAGAGCAAAGATAAGACAACATAGGCCAAAATGATAACCGGAACGGCCAGCCATTTCAACAGCAGTGCTGCTATTACTGCAACCCCCACCAGCAGATACTTGGGAAGATTGTTTTTAACCGAATAGTCCTTAAACTTCATGGCCATCAGGGGCAGGGTGGATACCATTAACCAGGACAATACAGCCACCACCCCATAGAGGAACCACTTGTTCAATAAAAGATCCACCATCCATTGATCTGTACTGTAGAAATAGATCATGGGCAAGGAAGCCACCAACAGTCCCACCGCCGGAACCGGCATTCCTTTAAAATGATAGGTCTGGGTGGTATCCAGGTTAAAGCGGGCCAGTCGCCAGGCGGCTGCACAGGGAAGAATAAATGCAGGAACCAGCCAGAGCAGACTCGTATCCACACCGGAAGGATCTTTTGCAAAACTCAGCCGCAGGAACTGGTAAATGATCATGCCGGGGGCCACGCCAAAGCTCACCACATCGGCCAGTGAATCCAGTTGTTTGCCCATTTCAGAGGTGGCTTTAAAGAGCCTGGCCACAAAACCATCCAGAAAATCCACTACGGCAGCAATCCCGATAAACAAGGAAGCCAGCCAGATCTTTTCCGG
>JAKQJH010000387.1 GCA_029561255.1 Bacteroidota bacterium
ATGCCATTGGCGGAATGGAAGTGTCTTCCAAAGAGTCAATTGAGTTCAAATATCCAGGCCGTAACCCGGAAAAAGCATCCCTGAAAAACACCGCAGAAGTGCCAGGACTACTCTGGAACTATATGCAGCAGTTTGATGTCACAAAACCGGAGCAAAAAGAATCCGCCTTTGCTCAGGGCCTCTTTGGCTATACCACCTACGACGCCGTTCAATTCTTCGACTCAATAAAATTATCTTCAAAAAACGAAGGACTCCTGACCTGCCTGTCCGGTAGGCAGGCTCCTGACTCCCGACTCCCGACTGCTCTCCCGCTGATGCGTTACCGCCTCTACCAGTATGTGATCGTGATCAATCATTTTAAGGATGAGTTGTTTGTCTGCGAAAATGAAATCAACGGACTGGAGGGAGATGCTTCCGCAGTGGAATCGCTGATACGCAGTAAGGATGTACCGGTCTACCCGTTTGCCGTTAAAGGAGAGGAAGTATCTAATATGACCGATGAAGCGTACCGGGAGATGGTGCGAAAAGGGATCGCCAGTTGCCAGCGCGGGGATGTTTTCCAGATCGTTTTAAGCCGCCGTTTTCAGCAGGCTTTTACCGGGGATGAATTCAATGTATACCGGGCACTCAGGAGTATTAACCCCTCGCCGTACCTTTTCTTCTTTGATTACGGCGATTATAAACTGATGGGCTCCTCGCCGGAGGCACAGTTACTGATCCGCAATCACAAAGCCGTGGTGCATCCTATTGCCGGCACATTCAAACGCACCGGGGATGATGAAGCCGATAAAGCCGCCACGGAAAGGTTACTGTTGGATGCCAAGGAAAATGCGGAGCATGTGATGCTGGTGGACCTGGCCCGCAATGACCTCAGCCGGGTCTGCGACCAGGTGGAAGTTACCCATTACCGCCAGGTGCAGTATTTCTCGCATGTGATCCACCTGGTGAGTGAAGTAACCGGACAGGTGAAGGAGGATGCGAATCCGTTTGAGTTATTGGCGAAGACATTTCCGGCAGGAACACTAAGCGGGGCACCGAAGTTTAAAGCGATGGAACTTATCGATGCGTACGAGCCTACATCGCGCAGTTATTATGGCGGTGCGATTGGTTTTGCCGGGTTTGATGGGAGTTTCAATCATGCCATTATGATCCGCACCTTCATGAGCCGGGGAAATACCCTCACTTACCAGGCCGGTGCCGGTGTGGTGGTGGCCAGTAACCCGGAAAGTGAATTACAGGAAGTGAATAATAAGCTGGGGGCATTGAAGAAGGCGATAGTGGAAGCGGAGAAAATTGTTTAGTTGTTGAGTCGTTTAGTTGTTTAGCGGATGTTCTTCTAAACAACTAAACGTCTAAACGACTAAACGTCTAAACTATTAAACTAAGTAAGATGAGAATACTGGTTTTTGATAATTACGATTCTTTTACGTACAACCTCGTCCACCTGGTCGAAAAGATCACGCGGGTGAAAGTGGAGGTCTGGCGCAATGACCAGATTTCGTTGGAGAAAGTAAAGGACTTTGATAAAATAATTTTATCACCGGGACCTGGTATTCCGGTTGAAGCCGGACTGCTGTTGCCACTGATCAGAGAATATGCGTCCTCGAAATCCATATTGGGAGTTTGTCTCGGACATCAGGCGATCGGGGAGGCTTTTGGGGGAACGTTGGTGAATCTGACGAAGGTGTATCATGGTGTCGCTACTCCTATAGAAGTAAAAAGTCAAAATTCAAAAGTAAAAAGCCCTTTATTCAGCGGCTTACCTGAAAGGTTTGATGTTGGACGGTATCATAGCTGGGTGGTGAGTGATCAGGATTTTCCGGAGGAACTGGAGATTACAGCCGTTGATGATAATGGGTATATCATGGGGTTACAACATAAAACCTTTGATGTGCAGGGCGTACAATTCCATCCGGAAAGTGTATTAACGCCGGACGGAGAGAAGATACTCAGGAATTGGCTTGATAGGTAAAAGCTGTCAGGTGTCGGCTGTCAGGTGTCAGGGATCTTCTAAGTAAGCGTACCTACACGACTAAACACCAAACTCTTTAAACTTTTCTAATGAAGAAAATCTTACAATACTTGTTCGAACACAAAACCCTCACCCGCGAAGCGGCAAAGGAGGCCCTGGTGAATATAGGCAGAGGGTTATACAATGAGCATGAAGTGACCGCTTTCATGACCGTTTACCTCATGCGTAGTATCACCATTGATGAACTGCAGGGATTCCGGGATGCACTGCTGGAACTTTGTGTAAAAGCAGAGCTCGGCACCTATGAGACCATCGATATTGTGGGTACCGGGGGTGACGGGAAGAACACGTTTAATATCTCCACGCTGGCTTGTTTTATCGTGGCAGGTACGGGGCAGAAAGTAGCCAAGCATGGTAACTATGGTGCCTCTTCGGTCAGCGGAGCCTCCAATGTGATGGAGCAGATGGGGTATGTTTTCTCCAATGATTCAGCTAAACTGCGGAAGGAATTGGAAGCCGCCAATATTTGTTTCCTGCACGCGCCCTTGTTTCATCCGGCCCTTAAATCGGTTGGTCCGATCCGGAAGAACCTGGCTATGCGGACTTTTTTCAATATGCTCGGCCCGATGGCCAATCCGGCAAATCCGGCATTTCAGCTCGTAGGAGTGTATAACCTGGAGATGGCCCGTATTTATAATTACCTGCTTCAATTAAGCGGCAAGCCATTTACGATCATTCATAGTCTGGATGGGTATGATGAAATATCCCTGACCAGTGATACCAAGGTAATCACCCAAGAAGGGGAGCGGGTCATGACCCCGGAACAATTAGGTAAACGAATGGTAATGGCCGAAGATATCAGCGGTGGGAATACAGTGGAGGAAGCTGCGGCCATTTTCCGGAAAATTCTGAAAGGTGAAGGCAGCTGGGCTCAAAATGCAGTGGTGCTGGCCAATGCTGCTATGGCTTTGAATTGCACCGGAAAGTATCAGTCCTACGATGAAGCATACAATGCAGCTGTACAGAGTCTGGAAAGTGAAATGGCATGGAGGGGACTGGAACTACTGATTGGATTACAGCAATAGCTCTTTAAATGAGAATTGAGCATTGCTTATTGAATACCTGCCTGCCTGCAGGCAGGTTGAACATTGTTTTTCTAAGAAGCCCAAAGCTCAATATTCAATGCTCATTGTTCAATTTTCATTGGCGGAGATTAAGTTGATTTGAATAAAATTGTGTTGATTTACCAACCCCGAAGGGGTTGAACAATAATAGCCCCGGGTGAAACCCGGGGTCAGGGATGTAGGTAATGCCCTGGAACCCTGAAGGGGTTCAACTATTGAAAATTGAGCGTTGAAAATTGAACATTGTTTTCCTAAGTTTAGAAAATGCTCAAAATTCAATGTTCAATTTTCAATGATCATAGAAAGAACATTAATTGTTTTACAACGAATTGTTTTAACATGGACATCTTAGAAAAAATCGTTGCCCACAAAAAAGCGGAAATTGAACCGTTTAAAAAACTCAGCCCTGTGTCCCGGTTTGAAAATGAAGGCTTTTTCTGGGAAATACAAACCCGGTCGCTGGTGCATCACCTGTTGTTGCCCAATAGCACCGGTATTATAGCGGAGTTCAAACGCAAGAGTCCGAGTAAGGGCTGGTTCAAAACAAAGGAGCTGGAAGTGGAACCCGTGGTGACCGCATATAATAAATCGGCTGCCGGTATTTCCGTGCTGACCGATAACGAATTTTTTGGGGGTGACCTGGACGACCTGATCCAGACCAAGGTGGTGACTGATATTCCGGTACTCCGTAAGGATTTTATCGTCGATCCCTGGCAGATCGCCGAAGCCCGGGCCTTTGGCGCGGATGTGATCCTGCTGATCGCCGCCTGTCTGACGCCGGCCCAGGTAAAGGAATATGCAGCCTATGCCGCCAGTATCGGCCTTGAATCCATTCTGGAAATACATAATGAGGAGGAGCTGGGGCATATCTGTGAAGAAGTGAGTATGGTGGGGATCAATAACCGGAATCTCAAGACTTTTGAAGTGGATATCAATACTTCCCTGCAATTGCGGAAATTTATCCCGGCCGGCAAGCCGGTCATTGCGGAGAGTGG
>JAKQJH010000192.1 GCA_029561255.1 Bacteroidota bacterium
TCTTTTCTCGGGACCACTGAGTTTGCCCAGCAGGGCAATTTCACCATGTATATGTTTACGGGCTGCTTCACTGGAACGGATACGGTTGGGAAAAAGGACTTTTGTAGTCAGTATATACAAGGCAAACATCAGGATCAGCGCTAGGGGTGTGCACAGGATCATCCAGTCCACAAAATCTATATTGACATTATACTTGCGTTCAAAATAACCCACAAACTGCACATTCGGCGGGGTGCCGATAATGGTGGCGATGCCTCCGAAATTGGAGGACCAGGCAATAGCCAGCATCATACTCAGGTTGAAATGCGCATAATTGCCCCCCTCCTGTTTATCGCCCATGACCTTAATCACTGAAAGGGCAATGGGAAACATCATCATGGTGGTGGCGGTATTGCTCAGCCACATACTGAGAAAACCTGTAGCCAGGATAAACCCCAGTATGATCCTGTTTCCACTGGTGCCGGTTGCTTTAACAATATTCAGCGCAATGCGGCGGTGCAGGTTCCATTTCTCTATCGCCAATCCCAGCATGAATCCTCCCATAAATAAAAAAATCACTTCATTGCCATAGGAAGCCGCCGTGGACTTGATGGTATTGATCTTTAATAAAGGAAAAAGCACCAGGGGCAGCAAGGCTACTACCGGCATGGGTAAGGCCTCCGACACCCACCAGGTGATCATTAGTCCGGCTACCGCCAGTACCCGGGCCGCAGGTTCAGCTACATGAAAGGGATTTGCAAAATATAAAAACAGGGCCACCAGTACACCTGACAGTAAGGAAATTATTTTGAGTTGATTCTTTGACAAGCCTTAAAAATTTTGGGTAAGATAAGTTATTTGAAAAAAAGTGAGCAATAGCATCCCTTAACCAGTACTTTCCCTGATAAGTCACGGACATTATCCATCAGGCCTGTCCTCCGGCAGAAGTCTTTACTTAGTTTTTTCCGCATGATAGATGATTAAAAATAAGGGGGAAATCCTTTCCATTTCGCTTCGCAATAGTCTATATTTAGCCCTCAAAATAAGGCATTGCTCAAAGAAATTGTCATTGCATTCCAATCCTGGGAAGAAGCCCGCCGCTTTATTCAACAGCATAAACTGTTCCGCTGGATCATCATTCCCGGAATTGTATATGCCCTGCTCTTTATTACCGGTATGCTTTTCTTCTGGCAATCGTCTGACCAGGTGATTTCATGGATCAGCGACCAGCTGGGGATTGAAGTCTGGCTGCAGAAAGAACGAAGTGAATGGCTGAGTTTCTTCTTTGTAATGACCGGGATGATGCTGCGTTTGATTTTGGTCCTTTTCTACTTCTCCCTATTTAAATACGCGATCCTGATTATCGGTTCTCCGCTTTTCACCTATCTCAGTGAGAAAACAGAAGCCATCATCGATCAGAAGGAACATGTTTTCAACTGGTCAGAAATTAAAAAAGATGCAATACGGGGTATCCGGCTGGCACTCCGAAATGCAGGTTGGCAGATGGTATACCTGGTGGCCCTGATCCTCCTTTCCCTGGTACCTGTGGTGGGCTGGATCACACCCGTCATTGCCCTGTTCCTGGAATGTTATTATTTCGGAGTATCCATGCTGGATTATTCCTTTGCCCGGAATAATTTTAGTTTATCCCAGAGTATTTCTTTTACCAGCCGTCACAAAGGACTGGCCATTGGCAATGGTTTACTCTTTTATGCCATGCACGCCCTGATCATTCTTGCACCAGCCTATGCCATCATTGCGGCTACGCTGAGTGTAAACAAAGTCAAAAACAGCTGAACCAATGGCCACTATTTATCTGATACCCGCCCTGCTGCAGGAAGATGGCATTCAGGCCGTCCCCCCATTCATTACCGATGCCATCAAGGAATGCCAGGTCTTCTTTGTGGAGAATGAACGCAGCACCCGCCGTTATTTCAAACAATTATGGAAACAGTTCCTGCCCGGACAGGAGATCATTATTGACAACTATGAATGGGTGAATATGGCGGAACCCGGAGCAGAAGATCAGTTTCGAAAAAAAATAAATGAAGACAAGATCATAGGGATAGTAAGTGAAGCCGGATGTCCTGGTGTGGCAGATCCGGGCCAATCACTGATTGCCATCGCCCAGGCCATGAATACGCCGGTAAGACCCCTGGTAGGCCCGAGCTCTATACTCCTGGCGCTGATGGCCAGTGGAATGAACGGCCAACAGTTTAAATTCAACGGCTACCTGCCTATTGACAATGGATTGCGGATAAAAGCGCTGAAGGAACTGGAAGCTGAATCAGCTAAGAAAGACTGTACCCAGATTTTTATTGAAACTCCTTACCGGAACAACCAGCTGATCGAAGCCATTCTTAAGAACTGTCTCCCCGATACCCGTTTTTGTATAGCCGTGGATATTACCGGTCCGGCAGAATGGATTAAAACAAAATCAGTGCGGCAATGGCTGAATGAAAAAACAGACATTCATAAACGACCCGCTATATTTTTGTTACATGCACGCTGATGGTTAAGGCAGGGGCGTTTCAGCTTTGTTTATTTTCTGCACCGAAATCACACTATCCACCACATATTTACTCATACCTCTCCAGGGAAGGGCCCCCAGGTATTCTTTGTAATGTAATTCCATAAAAGCACCACTGTTTGACATCAGTTGCTGCGCTACCCTTTCATTGACGACGGAAAATTCAAATTCATTGGACTGAATACTTCCCGGCACTTTTGAATTATAGCCGGTCTGGATCACCCGGCCTTCATAGGTCTTGAAAACATATCCCTTTTTCACAAAGAAATTCAGTTCCCCGGCTTTGCTTCCTTCTCCGAAAACAAAAAAATACCGGAAGTAGAAAAACAGCGCAAGACCGATCAGCAGCAGGATCAGGAAGACCCGGAGAAAACGACGGAATCCCGATTTTTTCTTTACTGACGGTTGCGCTAACGGTTGTTCAGGTGTTATGAAGGTATTGTTGCTCATACTTAGACTTTTATAACAAAAATTTTTGGTCTTAAAAACCAATTATTATTATAAATTTGCGTCCAAGTTACAACCTATTCAGCCCAATGGCGAATATTCTGACACATACCAAGCAATTTGCGTTCCACGCGCCCATCACCAGCGGGGTCTATTCCGTTGGCTTTGATGTGTTTACTTTTTCACGCCCCCGACGTCGCCCTGTATTCTGACAGGACGAACCGATCACCATGGTCCCTGTCAGTGAAGAATTCCCCCGGAGAAATTTTTTCAGGACTGGTGGCCCCTTTCATATCAAGAGATAACCATAGTGGACAATCAAAATATTATTATCAGGGTAGCGACGCTTTCCGACAAGGTCTACTCTAAAACGATCACCGACGAAATGGAGGCTTCTGCCGCTGCCCGTGGTACGGGTATCGCCAAGCGTTCGCCTGATTATATTGAACAAAAAATTGATGAAGGCAAGGCCGTTATCGCCATCACCAGTCAAAATGAATGGGTGGGTTTCTGTTATATCGAAACCTGGAGCCATGGTGAATACGTAGCGAATAGTGGCCTGATCGTCGCCCCCGCATACCGTAAAAGCGGCGTAGCCAAATCCATCAAGAAAAGAATCTTTAACCTCTCCCGGGAAAAATACCCCGAAGCCAAGTTATTTGGTCTGACCACCGGCCTCGCCGTAATGAAGATCAACAGCGAACTCGGTTACGAACCGGTTACCTATTCCGAATTAACCCAGGACGATTCATTTTGGGCCGGCTGTAAAAGCTGTGTGAATTATGATATCCTGATCAGCAAGGACCGGAAGAACTGTATGTGTACCGCCATGCTCTATGATCCAAAAGATCATTACGAGCCGGCGGAAACCACCCAATACTTCGAGGAGAATAAAAAAGGTTTTGAACGGCTCCTGAAATTTAAACAATGGAAACTGCTCCGCCCCTTCCTGAAAAAGGAGAAGCCAAACGGCAATGGGGGAAGCAAGCCCAAATCATTGTTATACCATTTCTTTCACTTATAACTCTGCAATACCATGTCGAAAAAAGTTGTACTCGGATTTAGCGGCGGTTTAGATACTACTTACTGCGTTAAATACCTGGGTGAAGACAAGGGCTATGAAGTACACAGTATCATCGTGAATACTGGTGGCTTTACCGAAGAAGAATTAAAAAAAATTGAAGCACATGCATATGCGTTGGGTGTAAAAACCCATACCACGATCGATGCGGTAAAAGGCTATTATGACCGGATCATAAAATACCTGGTCTATGGCAACGTGTTGAAGAATAACACGTACCCCCTTTCCGTATCCGCCGAACGCCTGAGCCAGGCCCTGCATATCGCTGAACATGCGAAGAAACTGAATGCCGATGCAGTAGCCCATGGCAGCACCGGCGCCGGCAACGACCAGGTGCGTTTTGATATGATCTTTCATATCATGATTCCCGGTGTGGAAATCATCACGCCGATCCGCGACCTGAAACTGAGCCGCGAAGAAGAGATCAGCTACCTGAAGACCAAAGGCGTGGACATGAATTTTGCCAAAGCCATGTACTCCATCAACAAAGGACTCTGGGGTACCAGTGTCGGCGGTAAGGAAACCCTTTCTTCCAAAGGCATGCTGCCCGAAGAAGCCTGGCCGACCCAGGTTACAAAGACGGGCACTGAAGAAGTGAAACTCGGCTTTGTAAAAGGTGAACTCACTACGGTCAATGATCAGTCTTTCGGTCATCCCACCGAAGCCATTCAATATTTACAAACCATCGCCGGTGCTTATGGCATTGGACGTGATATCCACGTGGGCGATACCATCATCGGTATCAAGGGCCGTGTGGGTTTTGAAGCCGCCGCCCCCATGCTGATCCTGAAAGGACACCATGCCCTGGAAAAACATGTGCTCACCAAATGGCAATTACAATGGAAAGACCAGCTGGCCTCCTTCTATGGCAACTGGCTGCATGAAGGACAGATCCTCGACCCCGTTATGAGGGACATCGAAGCCTTCCTCAGCAACAGCCAGCAGAATGTAACAGGTGAAGTATTTATACAGCTGATGCCCTATCGTTTTCAGGTAATCGGTATAGAATCTGAGTTTGATCTGATGAACAGTAAGTTTGGCAAATACGGCGAAATGAATACCGGATTTACCGGCGATGATGTCCGCGGATTCAGCAAGATTTTCGGGAATCAGACGAGTATTTGGAAGGCAGTGAACGAGTGAGGAGAAAGTACGAGGTTAGAAGTCCGAAGTACGAAAGATCGTCAGCAAAAGTGATTGTTCTTGTTATTTAAGGATAAACAAACTCAGGAGGGGCTGTTACTGACAACCGGCAACTGACAACTGACAACTTTTTACATCTTAACTACTAATCTTCGTAATTAAGATAGAATACGTAAATAAAGCAACAAATGTCCATCAACATCGGCATCATAGGAGGCGCAGGGTACACCGGGGGTGAATTGATCCGTTTACTGATCCATCATCCGGAGGCGGAGATTCGCATGATTCACAGCCGCAGCAATGCCGGCAAAGCGGTGAGTGCTATCCACCAGGACCTGATCGGGGAAACTTCCCTGACCTTTACTGATGACAGCAGTCCGCTCGAAAAAGGGAGCATTGATGTATTGTTTCTTTGTCTTGGCCATGGTGAATCCAAAAAGTTTCTGGCAGAAAATACAATCGCCGCCTCCATTAAGATCATCGACCTGGCCAATGATTTCAGGTTAGCGGCTCATGCAAATGCCGGTAACCGTCAGTTTGTATATGGTTTACCTGAACTCAATCGCGATATCATAAAGACAGCAAAAAATATTGCCAATCCCGGTTGTTTTGCGACCGCTATCCAGCTGGGTTTATTGCCATTGGCCAAAGCAGGTTTACTGGCAGATATCTATACCACCGGTATCACGGGTTCAACGGGTGCAGGTCAGTCCCTGGCGGCCACCTCCCATTTCAGCTGGAGGGCCAATAATATCCAGGCCTACAAAACGCTCACCCACCAGCACCTCGGGGAAATCGGAGAATCCCTGCTGCAGTTACAACCGGTAAATGATGTGGACGTTCATTTTGTCCCCTGGCGCGGCGATTTCACCCGCGGCATTTTTATCAGTTCCACCCTGCATTGTGACGAAAGCCTGGAAGAAATGTATACACTCTTTGAGGAGTACTACAAAGGCCACCCCTTTACCACCGTAAGCCGCGAACCCATTTTCCTCAAGCAGGTTGTAAACACCAATAAAGCGGTCATCCAATTGGAGAAAGCCGGCACTAAACTGGTAGTGCATTCCTCCATCGATAATTTATTAAAAGGCGCCAGCGGACAAGCGGTGCAGAATATGAACCTGGTTTGCGGTCTGGAAGAAACAACTGGTTTGAAATTGAAGGCAAACTATTTCTAAGAGCAGTGGTAAGTTGTAAGTAGTAAGTTATAAGTATGCAGAATTTCAAGGACCTTAAAGTTTGGGAAAAAGCCCATCACTTCACATTGAGAGTGTATGAAGTGTCACGGGCTTTCCCTAAAGAGGAAGTTTATGGCCTGACAAGCCAGTTAAAGAGAGCTGCATCTTCAATTCCATCCAATATTGCTGAAGGCTGTGGCAAAAACTCTCAGAATGACTTTGCCAACTTCCTGAACATAGCACTTGGCTCTGCCAATGAATCAGAATATTTCCTGATTCTTGCCAAAGACCTTACATATCTGAAACTTCCTGCCTTTGAGGAATTATCAGTAACAATCAATGAAATAAAAGCAATGCTCATTTCACTTTTAACCAAAGTTCGTTCAAATACAAAAAATTAACCAGTACCCCTTAGTACATTACTTATAACTTACAACTTATAACTTATAACTCTTATGAACCTCTTTGATGTATATCCTATCAACGAAGTCACCATCGTAAAAGCCAAAGGCTCCTATGTATGGGACGAAAAAGGCGATCAGTACCTTGACCTGTATGGCGGCCATGCGGTGATCAGTATCGGTCATACCCACCCGCATTGGGTAAAGCGGATTGAAGAGCAGCTGGAGAAAATTGCCTTCTATTCCAACTCCATTAAAATACCCCTGCAGGTACAATTGGCTGAAAAACTGGGTAAAGTATCCGGCAAGGAAGACTACCAGTTATTCCTCTGCAACAGCGGCGCCGAAGCCAATGAAAATGCGCTGAAACTTGCCTCTTTCCATACGGGTCGTAAAAAGATCGTCGCCTTCAGTAAGTCCTTCCACGGACGGACTTCACTCGCTGTGGCGGTGACGGATAATAAAAACTATTCGGCCCCGGTCAATGAAACCGATAATGTGATCTTCCTGCCTTTCAATGATGGAGAGGCGCTTGAAGCCTGTTTCGCAAAAGAAGGAAAAAACATCGCTGCCGTGATTATTGAAGGCATACAGGGAGTTGGTGGCATAAATGTTGCCGATGACACTTTCCTGCGCAGTATCCGTTCACTTTGTGATACACATGGCGCCATGTACATTGCCGACAGTGTACAGTGTGGTTATGGACGGAGCGGCAAATTCTTCAGTCATGATTTTGCCGGCGTAAGTGCCGATATCTATACCATGGCCAAAGGAATGGGAAATGGATTTCCGGTAGCAGGCATCATCATTGCTCCCCATATCAAACCCAAACATTTCCAGCTGGGCACTACGTTTGGTGGTAATCACCTGGCTTGTGCTGCGGCATTGGCGGTTCTGGAAATCATCGAAGAAGAAAAACTGATGGGCAATGCCGTCATGATTGGCAAATACCTGCGGGACGAACTGAATGCCATTCCTGAACTGAAAAATGTCAGGGGCCGCGGACTGATGATCGGGTTTGATGTGCCGGACGAACTGAAGGACCTGAAGAAAAACCTGCTCTGGAAACAAAAGATCTTTACCGGGGAAGCCAAACCCAATGTGATCCGCCTCTTACCTTCCCTTGGTTTAAAGAAAAAAGACGCCGAACAATTTATCGAATCCATAAAAGAGGAGGTCAACCTCCTTACAACCCCTGCCAGCTGATATGAAAAATTTCGTTTCTGTTCATGATGTAAACAATATTGACGCCCTGGTACAACGTGCCCTGGCCCATAAAGCCAACCCGCTGGCCCATAAAACACTTGGTGCCAATAAGCGGATCGGGTGTTTATTCCTCAATCCCAGTATGCGTACCCGTCTGAGTACACAGATCGCCGCGCAGAACCTGGGCATGGAAGCTATTGTCTTCAATGTAGGCAGTGAAGGCTGGGCCCTCGAGTTTGAGGAAGAAGCCATCATGAGTGGTACATCGGTGGAACACGTGAAGGATGCCGCGCCGGTATTCGGAAAATATTTCGATATCCTCGCCATCCGTACTTTCCCCTCATTGAAAAACCGGGAAGATGATTACAGCGAACTATACATCAAACAATTTATCAAATACGCGGGTATCCCGGTGCTGAGTATGGAAAGTGCCACCCTGCATCCGCTGCAGTCGCTGACTGATATCATTACCATAACGGAGTCCATGCAGGAACAACCGCTGAACCATAAACCGAAAATCGTATTGAGCTGGGCTCCGCATGTGAAGCCACTTCCTCAATGTGTGGCCAACAGTTTTTCCCAATGGGTGAATGCCTGGGGTCAGGCAGATTTTGTGATCACTCACCCGGAAGATTATGAACTGAGTGAGGAATTTACCAAAGGAGCCACGATTACCCATAACCAGGAAGAAGCATTGAAAGATGCCGACTTTGTCTATGTAAAGAACTGGAGTACCTATGCGGATTACGGAAAGATCTATGAAAGCGACCCGAAATGGATGCTGACCAATAAAAAACTCGAGGCGACCAACAACGCCAAAGTCATGCATTGCCTGCCGGTGCGCCGTAATGTGGAACTCAGTGATGAGATCCTTGACGGACCCAACAGCATCGTGACCCGTGAAGCCGGTAACCGGGTATGGGCTGCGCAGGCGGTATTGGAACAACTTTTAACGACCAATGGATAAACTCTATATCATAAAGATCGGAGGCAACATCATTGATGATGAAGCCAAACTCGCAACCTTCCTGCGCGACTTTGCTGCCATTGAAGAAAAAAAGATATTGGTTCACGGAGGTGGTAAACTGGCCACCCGACTGGCCGAAAAAATGGGTATTGAGCAGCAATTAGTGGACGGACGGAGAATCACCGATGCCGAAACCCTGAAGATCGTGACCATGGTCTATGCCGGTTTTATCAATAAGAATATCGTAGCTACGCTTCAGTCCAATCATTGCAACGCGATCGGACTTTGCGGCGCCGATGGAGATGTGATACTCGCCCATAAAAGAAAACACCCGGTATTGGATTATGGATTTGTCGGGGATGTGGATAGCATCAATACCGACCTGATCAGTACCCTGCTCCACAAGAATATTTCCATTGTCTTTGCCCCGATCACTCATGATCAGCAAGGACAATTACTGAATACCAACGCGGATACCATTGCGCAGGAGATTGCCAAAGGAATGAGCGGCCTGTATGATACGGAGCTGATCTATTCTTTTGAAAAAAGTGGCGTGTTGCTGGATGCCAATGACGACAGCACGGTGATCCCGGAGATCAGGCCTTCTTATTACCTGGAACTGAAAGCAAAAAACAAGATTTTTGCCGGAATGATCCCCAAACTCGACAATGCTTTTACCGCGCTGAACAGCGGGGTGAGCAAGGTGATCATCGGCAAAGCGGAACAACTGTCCGACCTGTTACAAGGAAAGGCAGGTACAAGTATTTTACATGAACAGTGAACTAACCATATTACAAACCAACGCCATTGATCTGCTGAAAGAGCTGATCGCCACCCCTTCCTTCAGTAAACAGGAAGACCAGACCGCCGGTATTCTCTGCCGTTTCATCGGCGAACGCGGGATCGTCCATACACGGGTGGGCAATAATGTTTTTGCCCTAAACAAATATTATGATGAGCAAAAACCAACGATCTTACTGAACTCGCATCATGATACGGTAAAGCCCAACCCGCAGTATACCAAGGATCCGTTTGCACCCATTACGGAAGAAGGCAAGTTATTCGGCCTGGGCAGCAATGATGCCGGCGGTTGCCTGGTATCCCTGCTGGCCGTGTTCCTCTATTTCTATGAGAAAGAGAACGGTCAGTATAATGTAGTCTTTGCCGCTACTGCGGAAGAAGAAATCAGCGGTACCGGTGGAATTGAATACACGCTGCCCTATTTACCAAAAATTGATTGTGCGATTGTGGGCGAACCCACCCGGATGCAGATGGCGGTAGCCGAACGTGGACTGATGGTACTCGATTGTGTGAGTCATGGTAAAGCAGGACATGCCGCCCGCAACGAAGGAGAGAATGCGATCTATAAAGCACTGAAAGATATCAGCTGGTTCAACAGCTATCAGTTGGATAAAGTATCTCCCTTACTCGGTCCCTCTAAAATGAGCGTGACTGTGATCGAGACAGAGAACAAAGCCCATAATGTGGTACCAGCGGTCTGTAAATTTGTAGTAGACACACGGGTAAATGAACTCTATAGTTTTGAAGAAGTGATCGGACTGATCAGGGCCCATGTGGATTGTGAAGTAAAGCCCCGCAGCACCCGTTTACGTTCCACCTCCATCGCACTGGATCATCCGTTGGTAAAAGCAGGCACATCGCTGGGAAGAACTTATTATGGTTCACCCACCACTTCCGACAAAGCCCTGATGCCTTTCCCGGCACTGAAGATGGGCCCCGGTGATTCAGCCCGAAGTCATACCGCGGATGAATATATCTTTATTGAAGAAATCAACGAAGGAATCGTCCTTTATATTAATCTCCTAAATCAGGTATTATGAAACTCTGGCAAAAGGATACCGGCTCATTAAAGGAAGTGGAAGTTTTTACCGTGGGCCGTGATCGTGAATTCGATCTGCTGCTGGCTCCCTTCGATATCCTGGGCAGTATCGCGCATGTCACTATGCTGGAGTCTGTCGGACTTTTAAGCCCGGAAGAAAAGAATAGCATCGTTGATGCTTTAAGGGAAATTTATAAGACAACGTCCTCCACTCACCACTCACCACTCACCATTCACCCCGATGTCGAAGATATCCATTCCCAGGTGGAGCTCCTGCTTACCCAAAAACTGGGTGATGCCGGTAAAAAGATTCATTCAGCCCGCAGCCGTAATGACCAGGTGCTGGTGGATGTGAAATTATTTTTACGTCACGAACTCGAAGGACTGGTTAAGAATATTCAGCCGTTGTTTGAATTACTGCAAACCCAGAGTGAAAAATATAAAGCCCACCTGTTCCCCGGATATACACACCTGCAGCTCGCCATGCCTTCTTCCTTTGGTTTATGGTTTGGTGCTTATGCCGAAAGCCTGGTGGATGACCTGGTAACGGTTCGTGCCGCTTATGAAGTGGTCAATAAGAATCCCCTGGGTTCTGCAGCCGGTTACGGTTCTTCTTTCCCCATCAACCGGACCCTGACCACGGAATTACTCGGCTTTGAAGCCATGAATTATAATGTAGTGTATGCGCAGATGGGAAGAGGCAAGGCGGAACGCATTGTAGCACAGGCACTGGCTAATGTAGCCGAAACCCTGGCCAGACTGAGTATGGATGCCTGTCTCTACCTGAATCAGAATTTCGGTTTCATTTCTTTCCCGGCCGAACTGACCACGGGCAGCAGCATTATGCCGCATAAAAAGAATCCGGATGTATTTGAACTGATCCGCTCGCATTGCAACCGGATCAAGGCGTTGCCCAACGAAATTTCGATGATGACCACCAACCTGCCCTCCGGTTATCACCGCGACCTGCAGTTGCTGAAAGAGCATTTATTCCCGGCTTTCAAAACCCTGAAAGATTGTATTGAAATGACCGGACTGATGTTGAGCAATATTGAAGTGAATAAGAATATTCTGGCGGATGAGAAATATAAATACCTCTTTAGTGTGGAAGAAGTCAATAAACTGGTGAACCAGGGCATGCCCTTCCGTGACGCATATAAAAAAGTTGGCAGGGATATTGAAGCCGGGCAGTTCACCTATGACACTAGCGTGAATCATACACACGAAGGCAGCATCGGCAACCTGTGTACCGCAGAGATCAAAGCATTGATGGAACAGGTGCTGAGGGGTTTCCCGTTTGAGAAAGTGAGGAAGGCGGTGGGGGGACTGGTGGGGGAGAGGGAATGAGTAATGAGTAATCAGTAATGAGTAGCTGATCGCACCTCACTTTATTTCTGACCATCCCGCTATGTGAAATGACTGATTTAGTAATGGCTTTCCCCTTCTTACTCATTACTCATTACTCATTATTCATTACTCATTTTCCTATACACCTCCTTAAAATGCCGCTGCATACTCCGCAAACGGGCATCCTCATCCAGCACCGTCCAGCCAAACTGTTCATAGAGGCCCTGTGCATCGCGGGTCATCAGCATCCAGCGGCGGAGTCCCTGTAATTCGGGGTGCGACTGGATCACTTCCATCAGCCATTTGGATAAGCCCTGGCCCCGGTATTCTTCCAGTACAAATACATCGGCTAAATAGGCAAAAGTGGCTTTATCCGTTACGAGCCTGGCAAAACCGATCTGCTTGTTGCTTTTATACAAGCCAAAACAGAGTGAATTGGATAATGCCTTTTCAACCGTTTCCAATGGAATTCCTTCTGCCCAATAGGATTCTTCTGACAGATATTTATGAATAACTGTCAAGTCCAGTTCCCCCGGATCCGTACTGATCCTGTAGTCTACTCTATCAATAACATAATACGCCATACTCATCCTTATTACTTTTCAAACTATCAGCCTTTCCCTTCCTTCTCGCCTCTAGCTTCTCGCTTCTAGTCTCTCTTACAATCCGTATTTATCCACGAGGTAAATCAGCGCCGCCATATTCACTGCGCCTAGTTCCAGTTCTCTTTTGTTCACGGCTTCGAACACATCGCTGCGGGCATGGTGAATATCAAAATAACGCTGGGTATCCGGATTGAGACTGGCCATGGGTGTTTTCAGTGTACGGTTGAGCGGACCAATATCAGCTCCGCCGCCCCCTTTCACCAATTCGGTACAACCATACGGAGCGATCAGTGGTTTCCAGGATAAAAACTTCGCATATTGTTCGTCGCTGCCGGTAAAGCCCAGGGCTCTTGGAGTAAAACCACCGGCATCACTTTCAATAGCGAGGATATGTTTTTCTCCTTTGGCTGCCGCTTCTTCCGCATATTTGGCACCACCTCTTAATCCGTTTTCCTCATTGGCAAAAAGCACAAAGCGGATCGTCCTTTTGGGAGTATATCCCAATGCTTTCAATGTTCTTAAGATTTCAATTGTCTGCACACAACCCGCACCATCATCATGCGCTCCCTCACAATTATCCCAGCTGTCGAGGTGTCCGCCAACGGTAATGATCTGGTCCGGGAATTCGGAACCTTTCAGTTCGCCGATCACATTATGACCAATGGTATCCGGTAAAAATGTACCATTGGTTTTCAACGTCACTGTCACACCTGATTTTTGGATCTGTTCACTCAGCCAATCTGCATCACGGAGCCCAATGGCCACAGCCGGAATTTTTGCATAAGCCGAGTCATAACGGGTGGCACCGGTATGCGGGTTATTATCCACGGCATGGCTCATGCTCCGCACGATTACACCGATGGCCCCGTATTTGGCGGCCCGGCTGGGACCGGCACCGCGGTACTGACCGGCATCGCGGTAAGCATTGAAAGTGCTGATATAGGTATCGTTGAATTTATAATTATAAAAGACGATCTTACCCTTTACCTGGTCTTTTTTCGCTTCCAGTTCTTCAAAGGAATTCACGAGCACCACAGACGCATTGATTCCCTTCGGTCCTGAACCGACAGAGTTCCCAAGGGCCACAATATCCAACCCCTTTTTTTGCGGGATCATGTTCTTTGTCTTGCTGGCAGGCACACTATAACTGGCTTGTGCAAAATCTGTCCCGCCCCTTATCCAATGCGGTACCATACATTCCTGCAGCCAGGCCTGATCTGCCCCACTTCTCTTCATCAGGTCCACCCCCCACTGTTCCGCTTTTACCATGCCGGAAGAACCCGCCAGTCTGGCCCCGATCTTTTTTGTCAGGTGTCGGAGATTCTCATACGCTTTCCCGTTGGTCAGGATTTCATCCGATATCTTTTTAATCCACGCTGAATCAGTAGTCTGGGCGCCTGCCGTTTGCAGCAGCAATCCGGCGATCATGGCTAAAAAAAGTTTACGCATCCTTCGGTTTTTGTTAAAGTTAATTAAACAGAAAACGGAAGATAATTATTTAAGATGAACGGTCAGTCAAAGCCGGCTAAATCCGTTACCTTAGGCCTCCTTTTGAATATTGATTATGAAGATTGGAATCGTTTGTTACCCCACATTTGGCGGCTCCGGCGTGCTGGCGACCGAACTCGGTAAGGCCCTGGCACAAAAAGGTCACCTGGTCCATTTTATAACGTATCAGCAGCCAGTGCGGCTGGGTTCGTTTACCCCCAACATCCTATACCATGAGGTGCAGGTACCCACATATCCCCTGTTTGATTTCCCTCCCTATGAAACGGCCCTGGCCAGTACCATGGTGGATGTGATCAAGAACAATGACCTGGACCTGTTGCACGTGCATTATGCCATCCCGCATGCCTCTGCTGCTTATATGGCCAAACAGATCTTAAAGAAAGAAGGAAAGAATATTCCGGTGATCACCACCTTGCATGGAACGGACATTACGTTAGTAGGACGCGATAAAACCTATGCTCCCGTGGTTACTTTTTCCATCAATGAAAGTGATGCCATCACGGCGGTATCGGAAAACCTGAGAATGGAAACACTCAGTCATTTCCATATTGAAAAAGAGATCGATGTCATCCTGAACTTTGTGGATGTGAGTCGTTTCAACCGTAAGCCCATTGATGCGTTTCGCAAAGTGATCGCCCCGAATGGAGAACGGATCTTATTGCACGCTTCCAATTTCCGGAAGATCAAACGGGTACAGGATGTGGTGAAGATCTTCGCTGCTGTAAATAAACAGATCCCCTCCAAATTATTATTTGTTGGTGACGGACCTGAGCGGAATACCGCGGAAGACCTGAGTCGCGAACTGGGCGTATGTGATGAAATCCGGTTTGTAGGTAAACAGGAACAGATGGAAGATATTCTCGCGATAGCTGATTTATTCCTGCTGACATCTGAATATGAAAGCTTTGGTCTGGCGGCCCTGGAAGCCATGGCGGCCGGTGTGCCGGTGGTATCCACCAATGCAGGTGGTCTGGGTGAAATAAATATACAGGGCGTAACTGGCTTCCTCAGCAATGTGGGCGATGTGGAGGGTATGACCAACCAGTCCCTGGCGATTTTAAAAGATGATGCCACCCTCAAAGGGTTCAAAGACCGGGCCGCGGAACATTCGAAGAAATTTGACATCCATCATATCGTACCGCAGTACGAAAAATTATATGAACGCTTTTTATAAATAAAAAATCCCGGCAAAACCGGGATTTTTTGTTGAATATCATTTTCAGTTTAACGGCGCAACCAGGGTGCCGGATCCACATTACGGGATTCGATCATCAGGATAAAATCAATCTGTCCTCCGCTGCCGTCATCATCCCTTCCGGCTTTCCCGATTTGCTGTCCTGTTTTTACAATTGCCCCTTTCGTTACATTCACACCGGCTAAATTACTGTACGTAGTAAAGTATTTACCATGCCGGATGGTGACGGCCATTCCGTCCCCTAAATTATAGACACCACTCACTTCGCCGTCAAATACCGCTTTTACCGGTACACCAGCTGCAGAAGTGGCAATGGTGAGGCCTGGATTATCAAACGTGAGCAGGGTGTTTTCAATTTTATTAGTCCCAAAGCGCAGGGTGATCACGCCTTTATCCACGGGCCAGGGAAGCTTGGCTTTATTGGCCTGGAAACTGCTGTTGAGGGCCACGTCTTTTGAATTAAAATCGAGGTAGCTGTCGGGCTTTTTGACCGCTTCATTCCGTTTGGTAACTACTGGTGGATTTGTACCTGCATTGTTCCCCGAAGAAGTAACCGGGTTGCCTGTTTTATCCCCGCTTTTTGCATTCGCTTCATCGGCTTTCCGTTTTGCTTCCGCATCCGCTTTTGCCTTGGCTTTAGCGGCTTCCATTTCCCTTCTTACAATGGCGTTTACCGCATTCAACAGGTCACGGTCCCGTTTCTTTTTACTGGCAATCTGGTTGGCCAGTTCTTTTTCTTTGGATTTCAATTGGGTGACCACTACGTCTTTTTCCTTTTTCTGCACGGCGAGCTCCTGCACCTGTTTAGTCTGACTCTGCAGGGCTACATTCTTCTGGTCTTTGCGTACCAGTTGCTGCTTTTTCCGCTGGGCAATCAGCTGCTGGGTTTCCTGGATGGTGGAAACCTGTTTCTCCCGGTAAGAACGATAGCTCTTCAGATAAGCGATCCGCTTGACCGCATCATTGAAGCTACTGGCAGAGAAAATGAAATTGACATAGTCGTAGTTACTCCTGTTTTTATAGGAGTATACAATCGATTTCGCGTACTGGGATTTAAGGGTGTCCAGTTGCTTATTGAGACGGTAAATCTCGAGTTCGCTCAGGTAAATATCATCATCGATACTGCGAAGTTCCTTGTTGATAGAATTGATATATTGTTCCTGCAGGTCGATCTTCCTTTTGAGCATGTTCAGCTGGGCCAGATTCTGTTTGGTCTGTCCTTTTACTTTATTATACATACCCTGGATCTCCTGCAGTTCCCGCTGGATCTCCTGTCTTTCTTTTTCCAACTGTGTTTTATCCTGTGGCTGGGCAATACCCATGGCTATAAATCCGAACAGGAAAAAAGGCAACAAGATTTTTTTTCTCATGATTAACTGGATTGAGGTTAAAAAAACAGGGTCGGAATCAGTTATGGAAAACGGCAGACTGCAAAATAAAGTATATCCTTTATTCGGCTTTATAGTTTTTAGGCACGGAAAAAGGGAAACTTAACGTTTCATTAAATTCATACTGTTTATAATTCAGTTTGATTTCCAGCGTTTTCTTTTCTGCTACCGTGATCGACCGTTTCTGGGCGAAGGGCATCCCTTTCTTATTTTCATAATCACTCCAGGTCAGGTAACTGGTCCGGTTGCGCAACTCATCCAGGTCATCGAGCTTGGCACTGTAGAGTTGTTTATCCATTTCCCCCACGGTGATCAGGGTTTTGAACAGACTGTTTAACCCATGAAGTGAAACATTGCCTGATGATTTGCTATAAGAAGAAATATCGGAACTGATAAATACCGGGTTGCCGATCAGGAGGTCCTGCAGGGAGGCCAGGTCCAATGGCAGGGCGGCGATTTCCTGGAGAAAAGCCACACTTCGGGCGATATACACTTTATCCTGCCGGTTAAGAATTTTTACGGAGTCCTTTGTGATATAGGCTCTCAATCCTTCAATGCCGAGGATAGCGGTAATACGGATCCAGATCACACTGTCTTTGTACATCCTTAATTCTGCATTCAGGTTTAATTTTTTACCGCCGGTTTCTTCATAATCCACGTCCAGTTTACCAGAGAAAGTGGTAAAGCTGATCCGCTGATTGATCATCGCAGTATAATACTCTTTAATCAGCGTCAATGAATCGGCATGACCGGTATCCAATGGAGGTGCAATAACCGTGGTAGTGTCCTTTTTGGCAATGGCCGACTGGATTTTTTTTGTGGCCCGGCAGGAGGTAAAGAGGATCGCCGCCAGTAATATGATAAACAGGTTTCTGATCATTGATAAGTCTTTAATGTTTGCCTGTATGTCCGAAGCCGCCGGCATTGCGGGTGGTACTTTCCAGTGTTTCTGCCGGAATCCAGCTGCATTGTTCTACAGTCTGTATCACCAGCTGGGCAATCCGGTCACCTGGTTGAATGACCTGTGCATCGGCCGAAAGGTTGATTAAGATAATCTTAATTTCTCCCCGGTAATCTGCATCTATGGTGCCGGGTGTGTTCAGGCAGGTAATTCCCTGCTTTATAGCCAGTCCGCTTCTGGGACGTACCTGTGCTTCAAAACCAACCGGCAGTTCAATAAACAAACCGGTAGGCACCAGGCAACGTTCCAGTGGTCTTAAGGTAAGTGGTGAATCCAGGTGAGCGCGGATATCCATACCGGATGATCCTTCGGTGGCATAGGCCGGTAAGGGATTGGCTGACTGGTTGATAATTTTTACCTGAACGACTGGCATCCGGCAAAGATAAGTACGATGCAGGGAAATCAGGCGGATCCTGCTTCCTTCTTCAGCAGTACAGTGGCATAGGCCATCAGGCCCTCTTCCCTGCCGGCAAAGCCCATTTGTTCAGTGGTGGTGGCTTTCACAGATACATCGTCATTCTGTACCTGCAGGATATGGGCGATCACTTCCTGCATCTGAGGAACCCAGGGTTTAATTTTAGGTGCTTCCAGGCAAAGGGTGCTGTCAACATTCACTACACTGTACCCTTTGGACCGGATCAATTCGAATGACTTCTGTAAAAGAATTTTACTGTCAATATTCTTATACGCCGGATCCGTATTGGGAAAATGCAGACCGATATCCCCCAGGCTCAAAGCCCCCAGCAGGGCATCGCAGATGGCATGCAACAATACATCCGCATCACTATGTCCCAATGATCCTTTGTGATGGGGAATTTTTATGCCGCCAATCCAGAGATCACGGCCTTCTGCCAATTGGTGAAAATCTACGCCGGATCCTATTCTGTATGACATAGCTCTGTTTTTGCAAATATCGCATGTTGTTGGTCATAAGACCAACAACATGCTGTTCTTCTTTTTAGAATACCTCTATAAACGACAGCGTCCCGGCTTTATAGCCAGGACGCTGTCAGTATAGTTTTTTGTTGGTCTTATGACCAACAAATATTACTTCTTAGCACCACCATCCAGATCAAACAACACAGAGAAACGCAATGTGTTTGACAGCGGGTTGCGGCTTACACCACTTCCTGAAGGGATCAGGTAAGCAAAGTTGAAACCGAATACATTGTATTTCAGACCCAAACCGGTAGTGAAATAACGACGGTCACCTTTAGTTTTGTTTTCGTAGAAATAACCGGCACGCAGAGCGAACTGATTATTATACCAGTATTCAGCACCAGCAGAGATCTGGAATTCTTTCATTTCTTCAGCAAAACCACCGGGGGCATCACCGAAAGAACTGAACCAGCCACCGATTACGCTTTTACTTCTGTAGTCAGCGATATCCTGAGCGCTAGCATTCTGGCCGGGAGGTGTGGGAACCAGCAGTTTGTTTGCTTCAACACCGAAAGACAGTGAATTGGTTTCATTCATCTTTTTAGTGTAGTTCAGACCCAGACCGAGGTTGGCAGGAATGAAATCTTTCGCATCCGCGTTATCTGTATAAGATACTTTGGTACCGAGGTTAGATAAAACAGCACCCCATGCCCAACCGCTACCGGCTTTCTTACCATCATGGTAGTAAGCAAGGTCAGCTGCTACAGCACTGGCAGATTTGTAAGTAGTGCTACCATTGGTATAACCACCAGCCAGGTTAGAGTTGATGTACTTTAAAGTTACACCTACACCGCTTTTGTCAGTCAGTTTACGGGAATATCCCAGGTCGATGCCAAACTCCCGGGGACGGAAGTTACCTACATCATTACCCTGAATGTTGGTGAAAGTGATATTTCCAAGGCTGAAATAACGAACAGCACCTGAAAAT
>JAKQJH010000396.1 GCA_029561255.1 Bacteroidota bacterium
CGCTCAGCCAGGTATCGATCTTTGCTTGGATTGTGGCGTCCATATCGTTATAAGGTTTGATTATAAAATGGAAAGTTATTGAATTTTAGCTTTTTAAAAACTGAAAAGCACCCCTAAAACGTATTTTTGTTGCATGAGCCCTGCTATGGAACAAAGAACAAGGCCTTCCCTCCCTGCTATCCCGCGAAACTCCACCGGGTATGGCAAGTTCTGGTGCCTTTTTCTGGGCCTTTTCCTATTTAACTTTCCCCTTTCTGCACAGGATAGTATCGGGATAAAAAAAGACACGCTCATTGATGATCAGTTAGAACCGGATACTTTATGGAATTTAAGCCTTCCGATAAAAAAAATCAGCTCCAATACTTTTTTTTTAGGCAATGAGAGGTATCGGATTTTAACCCCCGCTCAAAAGAAAAGGAGGACCTGGCTGATCGGCGGGGCCAATGTAGTGGGCTATGGAGGCACCATGATCGGGCTTTATCATTCCTGGTATAAAAACTATCCGCAGAGTAAATTCCATACGTTTAACGATTGGAGGGAGTGGAAACAGGTGGACAAGGTCGGTCATCTCTATAGTGCCTATATAGAAAGCTATGGCAGTATGAAAATGTGGCAATGGGCCGGGATGGACCGCAAAAAGCGGATATGGATTGGCGGTATGAGCGGGGCCGTATACCAGACAGTGATCGAAGCGCTGGATGGCTTCAGTACCGGCTGGGGCTGGAGCTGGGGCGATTTTTCGGCCAATATGCTCGGCAGTGGCTCCCTGGTGGCCCAGGAACTGGCCTGGGATGAGCAGCGGATTAAACTTAAATTCTCCTTCCACAAAAAAAACTACAATGATCCGGAACTGAATCGGCGGAGCGATAAACTCTTTGGTAATTCACTGGCGGAACGGATGCTGAAAGATTATAATGGCCAGACCTATTGGGCAAGTGCCAACCTGAAATCCTTCTTTAAAAACAGCCGGCTGCCTGACTGGTTATCGGTGTCCGTGGGTTATGGAGCTGAAGGGCTATTTGGCGGCACCGAAAATATCGGGAAGGATGAGAATGGCAATATTATTTTCAACCGGCCGGATATCAAACGGTACCGGCAATGGTTCCTCGCTCCGGATATTGATCTCACCAAAATAAAGACGAATAAAAAAGGGCTGAAATTCCTCTTCACCGTACTCAGTGCCTTTAAATTCCCAACGCCCTCCCTCGAATATGGTAACGGCAGGTTCAGGTTGCATGCGCTCCACTTTTGAAGTCATATCCGCTTCGCAGCTATGATGGCCATGAATGGCTTTGCCTGCGGCAAAATTGGGTGGCCACTAAAACACACGAAGGGACACGAAAGGAACAGCCAGGAACCTGCCTGGCGGCAGGGTTTAGCCACGGATCACACGGATAAGCACGGATTGACTCTCCCCCTTTTAAGCTATTATCCCGCAAAGAATAAAAGACTGTCCGAACATTTAAAAAACGCTACCTGTATCGAATAGTCTTATAAGCTTTGCGGGATATTTTTTCCTCTGTCAAAATCTCTTCCCGTTCTTCCCGTCTTTCCGGCAAAATTCCATCCCGCAGGGATAATCCGTGTTAA
>JAKQJH010000062.1 GCA_029561255.1 Bacteroidota bacterium
TTTCTTTCGGATTTCACTAAAACTACTGTCAATAAAAGCCTTAAACACTTCAAAGTCAGCCCACCGGTAATAATTAAATGAAGCCACTTTAAGAAAAGCGATCGTATTCCCCTCTATAAAACTGAGTGAAAGATTGTTACCAGAAAGATCCAGGGTTCTGTCAAAATAGGGCTCCTCTATGTTTGCTGATGCATTCAGGATAATGGGCGCATTTGTTCCTTTTATAATAATCTCATACCTGTCAGGAAATCCCAAGGCAAAGGGAATCATGGCTGTACTCCAGGTATTAAAAAAATGATTCTTGGTGGTTTCGATATAACCTTGTGCAGGAATATGTTTGTAGCACTCTTTGATAATTTCAGCAACTGCTTTACCATTTATACTCACTACCTCATCCTTAATTTTTACTGTTTTGTTATTACTCAATGGATCAATTACAAACAGCTGGTTGCTGATCCAACGCGTTTGCAGTGGAAAGCGGGCGGATTCGGGCAGCATAGCCGCTTCATAATCAAAACTCCCCATATTGGTATGCGAACAATGTACATTAGCAATGATCTCACTGCAATACCAGGCAAATGCTCCATAAGTGGTACGATCAGTGATTTGCCGCTTCTTATCTTCAATTGATTTCCAGAATGCCTCACGGGTAATAAATTTGAGCGCATTCGGATGTACTTTTAGCAAGGTAGTTCCCAACTGATCCAGATCATCCCGGTAAGCAGTGGCCGGATAGACTTTCTTAAACAATTCAGCGGGTTGAAGCGGCACCCTGTCGGGAAAACGGATATTTGCCACCTGATCTTCTGCGTTGAAATTTTCCGGATCCATGGCCAGTGAACGTTCATAATTCAACAGGGCCAGTTCCTTGTTCCCGTTTTTCAGATATCCTTCCCCTAAGTTATCATACGCATTTGAGGAATTGGGGAATTCAGTCGCAATCAGTTTAAACACTTCAATGGCTTCCGTCGTTTTATTGGCCCACAAAATGGAATAGCCATACATGGTCAGTTCGGTTTCATCCTCGAAACTGTAAAGTTGAGGGGCTTCCTTTTTTAACTGGTGGTACAGTTTTATCCGTTCTTCAACAGGTAAGTGATCATTTTGCCTGAGCTTTTGAACAATGGGTATTTTTTTAGGGGGCGATTTTTCTGTTGGGGCATCCTGTGCCTGAACGAGTGGCGGCTTATTCATCCCGCAGCCAAAAAACAAAAGGCAACTAATAACAACCAGACCATCTTTAAGTGTGTAATTCATAAACTGCATACCATTTTTTTAAAGATAATCTGTTGCGTATAGTTTGCAGTATAGACCGTGTAAAACAGTGTAAAACATGGTAAATTTAATGTAAACCACTATGCTTTAGTCGAATATAAATCAGATTTAAGCTAAAAAAAGGAACTTACCATTCCGGATACCGCTAACCCGGACCTTATTCAATTCCTATCCCGATATTTTCCGCATCAACATTTCCAATGGACCGTTCCTGAATTGTTTTCTCCATAAAAGGCTGAACAAAATACTGAATAGATAAAAAAGCACGGAGTAACCAAGGATATAAAAGGGAGAAGTAGGGGGTTCATCTTCCAGGAAGCCGGTGTAGTGTTTGCCTGTCATCGCGGCCATCAGGATCATTCCCAGGGTAAGGTGCATGACATAGTGCGTCAACGTCATTTGCCCGGTTTGCTGCAAAGCCAGCACAACCGGGTTTTTCGCATATTTTTCACCGATATACATACAAACCGGAATTACCATGCACGCAAAAGCCATGGTCAGCAATACAAAAGGTAAATAGGGCGGGAAATATTCCGCCAGGATATAATCCGTCCAGTATTGACTGAACAACTGCTCTTTGGCCAGCAGGCGGAGTCCCTGCAACAATATAAAAACAATCAAGCCCGTGAAAAACACTTTCCGTCGTACAAGGCTATCCTGCCAGTTGAGCCTTCCCAGCCACATCCCCAGGAAAAAATAAGCGATCCAGGGAAACAGGGAGTTCCAGCCATTGTAAAATGTATTGCGCAGAAAACCGGGTGCTGTCCAGAAATCCCGGTAACTGAAATTCGAAAAATCCCAACTGGTTTCAATTGGTAACAGCAACAAGAGCAGGTGAAATACTACAATAGCGACCAATGCACCCCACAAATAAAAACGCTTCGGAACAAACAACAGGAAGGCAGCCACATGCATATACCCTCCATAAAAATGCAGGATATCCCCCGACCACCAGTTGAACAGTAATAAACCCAGCACAAATAAAAACCAGG
This sequence comes from Bacteroidota bacterium, assembly GCA_029561255.1. Taxonomy (GTDB): domain Bacteria; phylum Bacteroidota; class Bacteroidia; order Chitinophagales; family Chitinophagaceae; genus JJ008. Next base: position 2,268 of record JAKQJH010000062.1, read on the forward strand.
ACCGTTTGAGGATTCTGGATTTCAGTACTGCTTTTTCTTCCTTGCTGTATACGGGCTTATTCGTCATCAGGGCCACTCCCATGCCGGCACAAATAATAAAGATGGCGGTGGAATTACCGGTAAAGAGGTTAAGAAAACGGCCGGTTAAACCGGAAGGTGCCATCACCGAACCAAAACTGAAGTTGAAGTTTACGATAAACATGCCAAAAATGGCATAGGCCCGGGCGAGGTCAAATCCGATGATCCGTTGGTTCATTTGTCCGAAATTACAATCATGTTATGGTCTGCTGGCTAATTTTTTTTAGGCCGCTTTTCCATTAAGACTATTGTTAACACACCAAGTGTATAGGCAAGCATATCCCACCACTCAAACCCATAGCCGATTACTGTTTTGGCTACCTGGTTGCCCGACAAGCCTAAGCGATCTACAATCCGGAAATACTGGAGTAGTTCTATCATATAAGCAAATAACAGAACGGCAATAGCTACTTTAACAGGATTGGCCTTGATAAAAGTCCGCACCGCACAATAGATCAGCATCACCACCAGGTAGTCGCCCACATAAGGCCGGACAAAATCATCCTTCACATATAAGGCAATCAATACTTCTATAACGAAGAACAGGATGCTGAGCAGGAAGAAGCGGAGATTAAAAGTCAGCATAACTTAAAAATTAATAAACAGAACAATCTTTTTTTACTTTGCTTTGAGTTTGTACTTCTCCGGCTTTGTCCCTGTCCGTTCAATCTGCTTTCTCGCTTCCAGATCCAGCTTGACCGTCTCCCCATACCATTGTACCCCGCCTTCAAACTCATCCTTCACCCGCTGGTATAAGGCTTCCATGAGATCGGTATGGGTCAACTCCGTTTTCTTTAATACGGCCAGCAGATTTGCTTTTATAAAATTGTATTTCTCCAGCGAAATGCGCTTATTGGTCTTCGTTTTATCCGGGTGCAGGGTCTGAATCATTTCCGCCTTCTCTTTCCGGATGACTATTTTCTTACTGGGTTTCAGCGATTTCTTTATCGGAGCTACTGTTTCGTATGCCTTCTTCAATGCCTCACGCATCACTGGTGCCGGGACTTTCGTCAGTTCAAAACGGGTCCATCCCTGTTTGCCCCAGGCACCTGTGGCCGGACTGGCAAATGCCGGTTTCATCAACAAATAAATCGCTTGTTCATTGGGCGGCAGTTTTAGTGTCACCCGCTTATTAACCGTATCCATGCTGGCAAATATTTTGCCCTTAATGCGAAAAGAAGTTTTTTCAAAATGGGGTTCCTCTGTGACCTCCGCAAAGTCCATAGCGATCTTGCGGAATGAGGCGTCTGACATCATATTTTGCAGGTTTAAAAATTATGAATTAGCCGTATGCTGTAATATCTCTATAGCAGCCATTTGATTATTGAAAATACTCCGACAATCATTGAAAGAATGAGAAAAACCATTAAAGCTATAAACCCGGCCCCAATCAGTTTGTCTTTAATGGTATTCGTTGGTCCAACGGGCTGTCTGGCATTTGACCGTGACACAACGGGCATCACATATTGAACAAACGTATCACTATCTTCATTCACCCAGCTTTTTTCAAAATCAATCGGAATGATACTCTTCTCCTTATCATGCAGAATTTCATTCGATTTTTGTGCAGCCATCAAGAGTTCGAGGGCAAAAAGCCGGAGTCCTTGCTTATCTGCTTTAATATAAGACTCATCGGCACCGCCGCCATACTGGAAAATACCGAATGTGGCATCATCCTCCCGGATGTAGCGCCTCAGTTGTTCGATGATTTTATCGTGTTCTTCAGCATACATTGTTGAAGTTGTTTTAGTCGATTAATGGGCACCATTTTTTGTTTCAAATAAAAGATTATTGTCCGCATCATAAAACTCATACGCATCCAACCCTCCCACAGCTTTCAAAATCCGGTCTAGTATGGCTATATTATCCGGATGATATGCAACAATTCCATTCAAAAGAGGCGCATCTTCTTTCCCATGAAGAATAAGTTCTGCCCAACTCGTATTTAACTCATACTCGGAAGTCCGTATTTCGCGGCAACTCCATTCATTCTGATCAAAAGCAGAAATGACTCTTTTTTTTGTTGTACCTGTAAATGCTGCATAGAAGTTATTCTTCTCTGGCATCACCCGGTCTTCCCGCTCATACAATAAGGTTAGATTTGTCTCAAAAGCCGGTTGAATAATATTGATATCCCAGTCTTCAGGAATACTGGCGAATATGTTTTTTGTCTTTAAAACAAACTGATACCATCCCGGGGTATCTTCTGTAATAATTATTGATTTATTTCTATAACTGATCTCCATTCTTATTTCGTCGATAGTCATCATGTCTGCCTTATAAGCAACCAACCGCTCCAATTCTGACCAGTTCACCTGTACTTTTTTATTTTCCAGCTGAACTGTAAATCCATTCTCTTCGTATTGAAAAATACCCGGGTCATTATACATCCGCTTATACCGGATTTCATGCGGCTCATCCTCCACAGACGGTTTCCTGGTTTTGAAAATATTAAGTATGGTGCTAAGCAGGTTCAATGCTTAAATTTAACAGCATTATCCAATGAAAAAAGTTGTACGGCAAAGTCAGTTAATTTTTATTGTTCAACTTTCTGATTAAAGCTGAATCTCCTGAAATTTAATATTATAAATCGTCACCGGTAACACCCCTCCATTCCCCATTGAAAAAACAAAAGCGGCCCCGGGATCTGTAGCGCCGGCGGTGAACACAAAGCTATAAGACTTGTCTGTCGCAGAAAGGGTAAAATCCGAATAACTATAAGTGGTCCAGGGGGAATTGTTTAGCATAAGGGAAGCAGCCAGGCTGCGGCTGCCAGTAGAATAAGCATTAAAACTCACGCGGTAGGTTTTGCCCGATTGTATAGCAATGCCGGGTCTGATCAACTGGATATGCCAGTTTTGATTACCCGGACTGGTTATGGCCAACTGTACCTTTCCTGAAACTATACTTACAGAAGAAGAAGCAGAAGCATCATTATTATAAAGGTTCCACCCATCCTGCGAAGTACCGAAATTACTGCTGTAAAGATCGATCAGGTTCACCGGGGTGGGACTGGTCATTGCCTCTGTAGTAAGTGCGTTCACCAAGGCGGTACGATACTGACCTGTTGCCGGATCGTATATCCCGAAACCGGCATTGAATTCCCAATAGGCCCAGCTGAACCCGTTCTGCTCAAACCAACGCGATAAGAAACGGGACCATTTTACCCGCGAATTCATATCGGCCTTACTGTACGCACCAAACTCCCCGATATGTATGGGTATATTTTTTTCCTGCTTTATCCTGAGTACGGTCTGGAAATCATTCACCACCGCTTCCCGGTCATACTCTGTATCATTCCATTTAGTGCCCAGCCAGGCATTCGACCCACTGACCCATTCTGCCCCCTGGTGCGTAAATGAAAAAGGACTGTAATAATGAATTGTCAGGATCAAATGCGTATCGGACGGAGTCACGAGTTTATTCAGGGCCGATACCCCACCCCATTCGGCCACGCCCAGCAATACGGTTCTTTTCGGATTGGTTTTCCGGATCTCCGTCAGCGCATCGGCAAAGAACAGGTTCCATTTATCCGCATCCAGCACATCATGCGGTTCATTGAGTACCTCAAATAAAAGACTGTCGGAGTATTGTTTAAAATAGGAAGCGATCTGTTTCCATTGGGCGATGAACATCGGCTTTAATCCATCAGGGTTTTTAAACAAACTATCATGGTGATGCATGTTGATGATCACATGAAGTTTATTTTTCAGGGCCGCATCTACGGCTTTCTTTACCGACTGTAAAAAAGCAGGTTGAATGATATACGGAGCCGAGTAGCTACTGCGGGTGGGTATTTCCCAACGTACCGGAATGCGGACATGTTTGAAACCACTGGCTGCGATCCGTTGAAAATCGGCCGGATCAGCTTCCCGAGGCGCCCATGCGGCTTCATAGGTATCACCAAGATTTATACCCCGGCCGAGCCGTTGATTAATGACCGTAGCAGCAGCAAAAGAAGACTGATCGGACTCAGTGACAGGATCGGGAGTTGTTTTCTTTTTGCAACCGACGAATAATAAGGTGAGAGCCAGGGAAAGGAGTAAGGTTACCGCTTTCATAGAATAAAGTTAGTCTATATTCTATGGAATTACGAATCAGAAGCACACAGAAACGTGAAACTCTTGTATTACCGGGCTCTTATTATGAACTGATAAGACAATAAATTAACATTCACCTCAAAGCTGGTATAGCCAGCTGCTTTCAACTCGGCTATCACTTCATCCATAGATACTTTATGGGCCGGTGGAGGACCAACGGGTACATCTGTTTTAAAAAAATCGATGATGACTAATTCACCGCCAGCAGCTGTGCCTTTTTTAACATGGGTAAAATAGACGGACCGGTTTTCGATATGATGATATGTATTTACAATCAGGATCATATCCGCTTCCTTTTCGTTTAACCCGGGATGATCGTAGGGTATTTTCCGCAACTCTATATTTTTGAGCTGATTCTTTTCAATTCTTGCTTTCAGGTATTGCTGAAACTCGTCACTGACATCCGCAGCAATCACTTGTGCACCTTTTGCTGCCAGCTTAACTGAAAAATACCCGGTACCAGCTCCGATATCCATGATCTTTTTTCCTTTAATATTTCCCAGATATTCCAGTACTTTTTCCGGCTGCTGATAGGCATCCCGCTCGGGTGACTCAAAGCGCCTTGACAACTCATCGACGGAGGATTGATGCATGTGCTCATTGGCCGATTGTGCGGTTTTATTCTTGTTATGCTCTTCCTGGTGCTGGGCAGAGATATTCAGAAAGCAAATAAAACCAGAAATAAATAAAACAACCTTTTTCATATACAAAATGCTGATGGATATAAAGGTAAGGCTTATCAGCTGGTTTTACCAGCCTTATCAAAAACCCTGTATTGAATGTAATTGTAAAATGTACCGCTTCCTGCTTCTCCCACCGGGTCGGCATTCTAAACTCTTAAACCGGTTGAGCAGTAGTGATAAAAAAGAGAAAGGATAAGCGCATACGTGCAGATTAGGTGATCGGTGGTTTCTGTATTTCTAAATTACAGAAACTTTACGGGTTGCTCTATCCTGACTCCCTATCTCCCGACTCACTCCTCCCGACTCCTGACTCCCTCCTCCCGACTCCCTCCTCTCCCTATCTCCCGATCATCCACCGTTGCTCGGGATTAGCCCGGTTCTCCCAGATCAGGATACGTCCGGAAGGACCGTCATGGATCAAGGCCTTTTTCGTATACATGTTAATGATAGAATAGGTGCCATCACTATTAGAAACGACTTTCCATTTACCGGCATTACCTGTTGGTTTTGGTCCGGACTTTACCGGAAAGCCATTGGTCTCCTGCACACCCGAAGGTGGCGTGATATATAAATATCTTCCATCCAGATTCTTTATAAAATACACATCATTGAAGCGATCTGCCAGTTCAAATTGCCACTTATTGGCCACCTGTGCCTGGTTGGCCACCGGACCGGTTGCATTATTCATCAGGTTCATCCCGGAGTAAACATTCTGCAACCGGTAAGGCTTCGGATTTGCTTTTGAAACAGGTGAAACAATTGCTGTTTTATCAAAACTGCCCTTTTCGTCTGTCGTCTCCACCTGAATATAAACCGTATAATCCCCTTTCATATCCGGAGCATCTTTATACCGGATAGGGATAATGCCTTTACCGTACCCGAAATCCGATTGGGAGAGGGCAATGGCAGATTCATAATTCAACAACATACCCAAGGGCTTATACTCATATCCTTCTTTCACTTCTGTCATACCCACAGGCCGGTCTTTAGCATCACCATACATTGTCTTGGCCACAAACACATTGAATTCCGGTATCCTGAAATCCAGGTACGAAAACACAGGCAGGTTGGCTGCCGGCTGATTGTTCATCATATCTCCTCTGCTATTCATTTGTACCATCATGGTACTTACAGTCATAAAAGGAAGGGCAATGGGGCCTATTGTTACCATCAACACTCCTGTAGCGGTGAAATAAACCGCAGCCTTGGTGATATGTTCGGCAAACTGATTCAATGCCTGCTCTTCTTCCGTCGTACCATCAAATTCCCAGAGGGCTGGCACCACCAATGCTGAATTCACCCCTTTGAGTAACTCCCCTTCAGTTAGCAATAAGGGAAGCGTATTGGTATAGACAGGTGCTTTTCTTTTCCAGGGTTCCAATGCCGGGAACTGATCTCCCGTCTGTACGCCACCCAGGTTGCCCGGTTTGGATCCGGCTTTTATCCTTAATCCCATTCTTCCTTCTTCACTATTGATATCCCCGTAGCGGACCGACCAGTTGCGTTGTACCGGTCCAACCTTACTGCTGTCGGCCAGTTTATAATATTGAGTGATGCCGCCAAAGAATACTTCATCTCCCTTTCCATCCACTTCCAGCATATGATCCACCGTGGGTGTATGACAGGTGAATCCATTGATCGTTACCCTGAATTTAATTTTCTCCTGTCTTAGTAATGCCCCTGCATTCTTCTTAATAGCAAGGCCCTCCTGCTTCGGCAGTGTTTTGATTTCAGCGGCTGTGGCGGCAAAATTGAACACCAGTCCCGCTTTCAGTGGCGTCTTATTCTTATTACGCAAGATCCATTTATTCCGTTCCCTGTCATAGAAAGTCATCGGGTAATCGGCATTATACATCCCTGTGGTGGTTCCATCATTATTATATAAATGGGTAACCTGTATCCGCAAATCCGGATGATTGTTAAGCGCTGGGTCATCAATCACCGCATAATAATCCTGTATCTGGGCTGCCGTCAGTTTTACCTGGAGAAATGCAACAAAATGATCAACACCGACAGTATGACCGGTATAATTCCTCAATACGCCGGGCAAGTGAATATCCTTTGGGAAAAGCGCCAAATCCTCATTGTAAAGCAACCAGCTCTTCCGTGCGTTATCGTACCACAGTCCCATCGGGTGCGGATTGATTGCTTGTATTTGTTCGCGCTGATCAAGTACCATTTTAGCGGAAGCGGGTCCCTCATTGGCAAATACAAGTACCTGCATATAATTATAGGCCGTTTTGTCTGGAAAGGAATAAAGATCAACAACGGTACCCTGTGCAGCTATGTACTGACCGGCAGTAAGGAGTAACGCTAACTGGAAAAGAAAAATTTTTTTCATAGTACTGTTTAAAGAACGGATAATCGTTTACTTCAGATAAACTTCTGTATACACATCCACGGGAATATCAGTAAATACCCCATTCTCGACCGTCATCTCTGCTTTACCCAGGATCTTTACAAACTTTCCGCTGAGTTTTCCGGAGATCAGGGCTTTGCCGCTACCCGTTTCCTTATACGAAGTGATCTCCAGCTGCAGCGCACCGGATACTGAACCGGGATATTTGTAACCCCACATTTCCGGTTTTTTAATATCTCCCACCGGTGAACCGGAAAATAATACCTCCAGCTTTTCTTTTGTATACACGCCAGGTTTGGGATCGGCAGTGAAGACCATCAGGGTCAGCTGCCGGTCATCCACCGCGTCCATACTTTTAAATGCCAGCATGAGATAAGGTTTGTTTCCCGCCATATTCTTTACTCCTTTTTTAAACAGGGAAAAAGAATAGGGAAAATCTTTCCCCTTCCAGGGTTTGCCGTTGATCGTAGCGTTGAACTTTGCGGTACTTACGGCTGGTGCGGCCCCTGCACCTCCACCCGGATTCACCAGGGCGAAATCCGCATCAAACTTCGCATCAGCCGGTCCCTCCAGTATAATATAAACGGTGCCGGCTTCCTTGTCAGCCTTTTTAATATCCTCATACGGATTGCGCATATGCGTAACAGTGAATGAAAACCGTTTACCGTCGGCAGATACCACATCCACTTTATCACCGGTTTTCACCACCCCTTCATTCACGCGTATATCCACATCAAAAACCCCCGGTTTCCCTTCCTTGGCATAGACGGCACCGATCTTCGCATT
>JAKQJH010000063.1 GCA_029561255.1 Bacteroidota bacterium
CTTCCTTCCCGTTCTTACCGCCTTACCGGCAAAAATTTAGCCGGGAATCCCGAAGTGTCGGGAGTGAACAAAAGGAAGGACGGGAAGGATTTCCCGCTTCGCGGTTAATATTGGCCACTAAAAAACACGAATAAACACGAAAAATACAGGGCCACGGATCACACGGATCAACACGGATTGTATTTGCGAATGGTTAAAGGACACTACTGATTAAGTAAGGTTAATCCGTGCTGATCCGCGGTATCCGTGGCTTGCCTTTCTGTATTTTTTTCCCCGCATGAGGCGGGACAGGCGTGTCTTTTTGTGTTAATTCGTGGCCACCCCAAAGCCGCATAGCGGCTTTAAAAATAATTCACAAATCCAAAGTGGATCTTTGACTGGCGCAGGTTAAACTCCGCATCGTTGCGTTTCCCTACTGCCCAGGCCAGGTTGAAGATACCGGCCTTAGTTTCAAATGCGAGTCCCAGCCCGGTACCGAAGTAGGTATACGACTGGCCCGCATTCAATGCATTATTCTTACCCCATCCGCCATCCGCCAGCACATAGAAATAGGAATTCTGTCCAACCAGGTACCGGTACTCTGCTGTGGCAATGGCAAACTGGGAGAGGTATTGACTCTCCTCATCAAAACCTCTTAACAACCGGTATCCCCCCAATTGAAAAAGTTCATTCCGGAAGATCGAAGCACTCTCAAACAAACCGGCATTGATCGCTGTCTTCACCGTACTGCGCTTATTCCCCAGCGGAAAATACTTTGCAGCCGTCAGCCGCAACCGGAACTGATAGGTTTTCAGTTTTACCGTATCATACAAAGTCCCGAAGTCAAACAACGGATCAGCAGGGTCTTTATATTCAAGCACACTGTTATTCTTTTTCAGCGTCTTCGTACCCACGGAACCGATTATCCTGAGTTCATTGCCTTTCCGGGGATTCAACCGGTAATCTGTATTATTCAATTCGTAATCGATACCCACATTAAAAGAACTGACATCGCCCAGGTCCGGCAGGCGGCGGTAGGTGACCACATACGATGAATCTATCCCCCCTTCACTGACGATGGTCTGGAAACGCTGGATAAACAATTTTCCCGATTGATTTTTATTAAGCACATACTGGGCACCCAACTGCAGATTTACATTCACAAAACTGCTGTCCTTCCGGAACATATCAAACGCAAAATCCAGTCCGACCGCGGACTGAAATAAATAGGGATGCTGGTATATGATATTCAGCCGCGGTGACTTCACCTGTAACTGCTGCCAGTTGAGCCCGATGGTTTCCCCGGCTCCCAGTGAATTGCGCAACAGGATATTGGCTTCTCCCGTGAGCAATAGTTTTTTGGACGACAACTGATCATTATTCGGCAAAAATCCGATCAGGGCATTGACCTGGCTGCTTTTCTTTTGCTTCAGATAGAGGTTCACCACGGAACCTGTGCCCAGGAGGGTGATATCAAAGGGCTTTTCTTCTTCCACATAGGCCAGCTCGCGGATCTTCTGATTGATGCGCATCAGCTTTTCCCGTTCATACCGGCTGCCATTGGGAATAGCAAGATAGCGTTGCAGATAAGCAGAAGTAATTTTCGCATTTCCATATACCCGGATGCTGTCAATTTTATACAGGGGCCCTTTATCCACTTTTAATATCCCGCTGACTTTATCCTGATCCATTTGCAGGCTGTCCAGGAATATCTTCGCAAAGGGATATCCATGGTTTTCCAGGTAGTCCATGAATTTTTCCTGCCAGTTCCGTACTTGTACAAAATCCATTGGCTTGTCCGCAAAATTCCGGTCCCGCCATCCCACCGCCTCCAGCAATCCGGGTTCTACCAGCCGGGTATCGAGCCGGGCCCATTGGTAACGTTGTCCCAGGAAAAGTACAATTGCTGCATACGTACTGTCAAACCGGATACTATCGAGCGAAGCTGTTACAAACCCTCTCGCCTGTAAACGGGCCGGAAGCTGGGCCAGGTAGTTGGAACAATCAATACGGGTTGAGAATGTTTGTTGAACCAGGGAAGTGTCTGCCATAAGAGCCGAAAGGGAATCTGCATAACGGACCCGCAGGGTATATTTCTCCTGACCCTGGGTACAAATAGCTGTAAGCAAGGCCAGCAGTACCGATATTTGCAGTCTGTATTTTCTCATGCGGCTTTTCAGCGGATTTCCGGTTGATAGGTCAGCTAAATTATTCAATTAAAAACAAACGGGTGGCAGGCATTTACATTCATATCCCATTTTGTAAAAGTGCCTGTCACTACTGCAACTTCCATTTCAGCACTTCCCTGCATTATAAGAACGAATTACTGGCTGCTTTATTGAAAGAGAGCAGGCTGCAGCAATCCTTTCCCGGCATGGAGTCAGTCAGCAGCCTTTATTTTGGGGGTGGCACCCCGAGCCTGCTTGAAAATGAAGAAGTGAATCAACTGATCGTTGAAATACGCACTCATTATAATCTTTTGCCCGATGCCGAAATTACGCTCGAAGCCAATCCGGATGACCTGACAGAACAAAAGTTGCAGGCCTGGAAATCCGCCGGGATCAACCGGCTAAGTATCGGCGTGCAGAGTTTCTTTGAAGAAGACCTGCGCTGGATGAACCGGGCCCATACTTCATCGCAGGCAACAGAAGGGCTGGAACTGGCGCTTCGCTATTTTGACAATATCACCATTGACCTGATTTATGGCACACCGGGACTCACTGACGAAAAATGGCAACAGAATGTGGCGAAAGCCATAGCCCTGGGTATTCCGCATTTGTCCTGTTATGCATTGACGGTGGAACCCAAAACACCACTGGACAAACTGATCCGTAACGAACAATACGAAAATGTGGATCCGGATCAGCAATCGTCACAGTTCTTACAACTGATGCACTGGCTGGAAGAAGCCGGTTATGAACATTATGAGATTTCTAATTTTGCGGTTCCCGGCAAGCGCAGCCGGCATAACTCTTCATACTGGAAGCAGCAGCCCTACCTCGGACTCGGACCATCTGCCCATTCTTTTTATGGCAATGAACGGCAATGGAATATTGCCAATAATAACACCTATATCAAGGCCTTGCAGGAAGACTGTATTCCTTTTGAAAAAGAAATACTGACCCCGGCCCAGCAGGCAAATGAATATATCATGACTTCCTTACGTACAATGGAAGGACTACACCTGCAACGGATGAATGAAGCGCAACAAAAACAACTGGAAAAGGGTGCTGCAAAGTATCTAAATAGCGGACTCCTGCTATTCCGGGAGGATCATCTGATACTGACCAGAGAAGGCAAACTACTGGCTGACGGAATCGCCGCTGATCTTTTCTTTTAAGCCTTACTGATCCAGCTGACCAGTATATTCAGAAAACAACCCAACGCTACTAATGAGGTGAGGATAAATGTAAACCAGCGGATCGGATATGCCTTCACCGCTCCGGATTTGCGGCTTTCATTCCACTTGTTTAAATCAAGGAAATTCATCACCAGCAATACCAGCGAGGCGATAAAAAAGAGGACCTGGAAAAATGCGATCATGGCGGTGGGGATTGCAGAATAAAGATAAGAAACCAGATTCAGTTGGCAGGCGGCAGTTGGCAGTCGGCAGTCGGCAGTCGGCAGTTGGCAGTCGGCAGTTGGCAGTTGGTAGTTGGCAGCCCTCCTTCGCTAAACCTGCCTGCCGGAAGACAGGGCTTCTGAGGATAAATCGGCAGTTGTCAGACGAGGACTTCTTCGATGTTTTTGAAACCTTCCGCTGCTTTTACCTCTTCCCAGAGAATTTTATAGATCGTTTCAGCAATGGGAATCGGGGCTTGCAGTGATTGATTGATAAGATGGATACAACGGGCAGCATTATAGCCTTCCGCCACCATATTCATTTCCAGTTCGGCGGATTTAACCGTGTAGCCCCGGCCAATCATATTCCCAAAGCGGCGGTTGCGGCTGTGTAACGAATAACAGGTTACCAGCAGGTCGCCCAGGTAAACTGATGCGGCATAATTAGGGGTCTTGCGGTGGGTCAGCGGATCCTCCCCTTCATGTTCACCTACTGTAATATGCTCCGCACCAAACTGACGAAGAAAGACCGCCATTTCATCGGCCGCATTGGCAATGTATACACTTAAAAAATTATCGCCATAATCAAGTCCATGAGCGATACCGGCCCCTAACGCGTAAATATTTTTCAATACCGCCGCATACTGTACCCCCAGGATATCATGATTCACCACCGTGTTGATATAATCTGTCCGGAAATGCTCCGCCATGCGGGCGGCAGTTGTGGTATCAATCCCGGAAAAAGTGAGATAGGATAATTTTTCTTCCGCCACTTCTTCTGCATGGCAGGGACCAAGTACCGCAAAATAATCCTCCAGTCCCAATCCGAATTCCTGCTGCATATAATAGTTGAGCAGGATATTTTTCTCCGGCAGCAAGCCTTTGATCGCTGATATTACTTTCTTCCCCTTCCAGTCTTCTGTGGCAAGTCCGGCCAGGCTCGAAGCCGCATAGGCCGAAGGAATGGCAATCACCAGCACATCTGAATTGCGCACTACTTCCCGTACATCAGTGGAAAGATGCAGCAAGCTGGTATCAAACCGGGCGGAGCTGAGGTAATGGGGATTATGGCTTTTTTTCATAAAAAAAGCGATCGTCTCCGCATTGCGGACCCACCAGTTAACCGGCTGCTTTTTATCCGTGATGATTTTGGCAAGAGCGGTGGCCCAGCTTCCGCTTCCGATTACTCCAAACCGCATACACTATTTTTTATCAAACAGTTTATCCTTCGGCACCACCGTTACTTTCATGCCATCTTTCAGGTCCTTACTGACGGCAGCATACGGGGCGGTGATCAGTTCCTCCCCTTCTTTTAATCCACTCAGGATTTCGATATAACTGATATCCTGCACACCGGTCTTCACTACTCTTTTTTGTACGATCCCGTCCGGGAGCAAAACAAAAGCCACTTCCTCCAGTTCATCACTTTCCACCACTATACCATTCTGATTCTGGGCTTCATTCTCATCCTTACTGGCTTCATTTTCCTTTTTCTTATCCGCCATACTCTGGTCGCTTCCTTTTACCCGCGCACTTACCGCGGCAATCGGCACAGCCAGCACATTCTCCACACGGCGGGTTTTAATATCAGCACTTGCATTCATACCCGGACGGAAAGGGAAAGTCCGGCTACTGAGATCTTTATATGAATCCTTGTCCAGGCGGATCCTGACTTCATAATTGGTTACATCATTGGAAGATGTCAGCGAGCCGGCCTTGGTGCTGCTGGCAATCTTGGTTACCACCCCTTTGAATTTGCGGTTATTGTACGCATCCACTTCCACATCCGCAGAATCCCCGATATTGATTTTCACAATATCATTTTCGCCCACATCCACCCGTACTTCCAGTACCGACATGTCGGCCACCGTCATCATTTCCGTACCCACATTAAAACTGTTACCGGCCACCCGTTCGCCTTTTTTGATCTTTAACGAAGATATTACCCCATCCATCGGAGCTACCAGGGATGTACGGCTCAGGTCTTTATTCGCTTTGCTGAGTCCAACCTGCGTGCTTTGTACACCTGCCTGCAGGCTTTTAATATTCTGCTGGGCCGCATTGAAATTGGCCTGGGCAGAACGGAGGGTGGTTTCAAACTGTTCGAGTTCGGATTTGGAAATCACTTTTTCATCAAACAGTTTCTTATTACGGTTATAGCTTTGCTGAGCCAGTTCAAGATTCGCTTTAAGTGATTCAATGGCGGCCTGGCTGTTATCCACCGTGGCAGCTGACTGATTCACCCTGGAAGCCGCTTCATCCCGTTGCAGGGCATAAATGTCAGCATAGATACGGGCAAGCAACTCCCCTTTCCGCACACTGTCACCCTCTTCCACATTCAGTTCAGTGATTTCACCGGAAATGTCCGGACTGATCTTTACTTCCACTTCCGGATATATTTTACCACTGGCATTCACGGTTTCAACAATAGTACGCTTCACCGCTTTTTCAGTTGCGACTTTAACCGTTTTGTCACCACCGCCGGCGACTTTCATAATAATGAATATCAAGGCCAGAATACCCAGTATGATTAATACCCATTTCAGTTTCTTATTCATCGTCCAAATTTTAAAGTTTTAATCCCTGCCCTTTGTAAAACTCAAGGAGTTTCATTTTAAAAACATAATCGTATTGCGAATAAAGCGCCTGAATCCTGGCCCGTTGCATATTGGTCTGGCTGGTCACCATTTCATAGGCGGAAAGCAGATTCAGTTCATACCGTTTGCTGGCAAAGGAATAGGCTTTTTCAGCGGTCTGCATCGCTTTTACATCGGCATTGTACTTCTGAAGGGCAGCAGTCGCATCATTATAGGCTTTGTAAATATCCTGCTTCAGTTGCAGATCGCCCTGTTCTTTTTGCAGTTCCTGTAATTGTAAACTGACTTTGGAACGATCCCAGGCCGTATGCGCCGCTTTGCCATTTAATATGGGAACACTGATCCCAATTCCGACACTCTGACCAAAGTTGGTATTGAATTGTTTGGTAATGCTGCCGGGTTTGAAATAACGGACTACCGTTGTACCATCACTGTAATCTGGCACTTCTACCGGATAAAAAGTGCCACCCCCGGCATCCACCCGGGCACCGGTTGGAACATACCCGTTAAAAACCTGGTTATAAACGGGCCGGCGGAAATTAATGGCATTGGTGGACAAACTGCCAAAAGCTGTAAAACTGGGATAGAGACCTGCTTTTGCCACATCCACATTCTTTTTTGCGGCCAGGATCCGCAGTTCATTAATTTTTTGCTGTGGCATAAATTTAATGGCAGAGGCATATACTGCTTCCGGCAACAAATCCGCAATCGGATCCACGGGAATCAGGTTGACCGGCGGTGTGGCTATATCGAAAGGCTGACCGGCATCGAGGTTCAGCAACGATTTCATCTGGAGTAAAAACTGAACGGCATTGGCCTGCGCGGTGATCAGAGAGGAACTGTCACGGGCGAGCTGGGCTTCCAGTTCAGCAGCATTGAGTTCAGGCAGAGAGCCTGCTTCCACCCGCTTACGGGTATTTTCGAGTTGTGAAAGGGACAGTTCAACCTGGGCCGCTGCAATATTGGCCTGCTCACGGGCGAGCAGGATTTGCAGATAAGCCACGGCCACGTTCAGGGAAATATCATTCTTTATTTTTTCTGTTTGTTGCTTATCCGCTTCATAGCTGAGCCGGTTGGACTCAATGGTATTCTTGCGGGCAAACCAGTTGAACACCGTGACGCCGCTTTGCAGCTGCATGCCCAGATTCAGGAAATTATTGTCTTCCAGCACACCGGTGGTCGGGTTTTCCGAACGGCCCAGCCGGTATCCCACACTACCACTGTAATTAAAGCTGGGCAATTGGGCTGATTTACTCTGACTGTAAGTCAGGGCAGAAAAGCGGGATTGCAGATCGGTCTGCCTGACAGAAATGTTATTTTTAACGGCGTGATCCACGCATTGGCGCAGATCCCATTTTTCCTGGGCTCCTGCTGCAGAACAGAACAACAGCATCAGCGCCAGTTGAATACTCCTTCTCATAAGGTGCAAAAATAGACCAAAAGCACGGGAGCTTTACTGATTTTTGACAAGCGGCAGGAAAATCCGGGAACAGGGGGTTCCGGGCCTGATTTCAGCAGGGGATTCCCACCCCTTTTCTGCGCTAAAAAGAGGGAATCCGGGCACCCGCCTTTTAGCGGTTATTCACTTACCCGGCTGATCAGCAGCTGGAGAAAAATTAATCAGGCTTTTTCCGGTGGTAAAAGAAGTAATATACGGCCAGGAAGAAGGCCAGTAAACCGGTACCGATCAGGGCCGCATTCACATCCTTGATCACGACCCCCACGGCAATCATAAAATAGCTGAAGACAAAAAATCCGGCCAGCATCGGGGTGAACCGGTTCCAGTTGCCCGTAATCATGGCTTCATTCTGCTTTCGCTTCCGTAAAATAAATAATGTGGCGGCAGATGTACTCATCCCGATACTGTCGAGAAACATGGTGAAGTTGAGAATATTATCGACCCCTTTTCCGAAAAAAGTAACAATGATCGTAATCAGGGAAAAAGTGAGCAGGCCGGGCACCAGCGCTTCTGTTTTCGGATGACGGTAAGAAAATATTTTTGGTAATACTTTATCCTGGCTCATGGCAAACATCACACGTGGATTACTCATCAGGAGAATATTGACATAGGCCAGTACGGAAAGAAACATCAGGGCGTCGAATACTTTACCCCCGGCTTTACCAAACCAGGCTTCACATAACAGGGCCCCGATAGCGGATGCGTTTTTCATTTTTTCGTACCCGATCACTTCCACATACGCCACATTGATGAGCAGATATAAACCGATTACAATGATAATCCCGATGATGATCCCTTTGGGAATGATCCGGGTTTCTTTGACCTCTCCGCCAAAATTGATGGTTTGCTGGTACCCCCCATACGCAAAACACACAGGGATCAGTGATATCACAAACAGAGAAAAGGCGGATTTATCATTCAGTGTGAATAGCGGTGAACCTTCTTCATAACCATGTGGTTCAATCACCACCCCTTTAAACAAGGCGGAGATCAGTAAAACCATCAATCCTACTTTAATAATAATGAGTACATTCTGGGTACGGCTGCTGGTCTTCAGCCCAAACAGGTTGACCACAAAAAAAGCAGCTACAGCTGTGATGGCCACTATTGAATTAAACAAAACACCACTCGGTTTTCCATATAAAAGATCGCTCACATAATCGGCACCGATCAGGGCTACTACGGCCAGGGAAGCTGCATTACTGATCAGGATGATGGAGTTGACCGAAAAGCCGACGGATGGATGATAGCATTCGGCAAAGACTTTATAATAACCGCCCATAGCCGGCAGCCGCTGTCCAATCTCCGCGTAGGTCAATGCCCCGAACAGCGCAATGATACCACCGGCAATCCAGAGCAGGAAAAAAATCGTGCTTGTACCCGAAGTCGCTGCTACGGAAGCCGGATTCCTGAAAATACCCATACCGATCACCAGGCTTACTACGATCAGGCTGATATCCGTTAAGTTGAGTTTGTTCTTTGCCGTCATAAGCGGAAAGATACAACTAAAACATACTAACTTTAACCGCCTGAACCGACGCTGATGTACAGATTTTCGCTTCTATCTATTTGGTTGTTTTTCGCTGTTTCCGGAATTGCCCAGGAAGAAATAAATGACAGTACAAAATCGCTCGATGAAGTTATCATCCGGGCCTTTGAGCAAAACCGGAAAGCCCGGTTCAGTACAGCCTCAGTAAAAATCATTGACCTGAAAAATGCGGACCGCAACAATAAGCTGTCACTTGTCAACGGACTGAACACCGTACCCGGTGTACGGATGGAAGAAAGAAGTCCGGGCAGTTACCGGCTTAATATCAGAGGCAGCTCGCTCCGTTCTCCATTTGGGGTGCGTAATGTGAAAGTGTATTGGAATGAAATCCCGGTTACGGATCCAGGTGGGAATACATATTTCAATCAGTTTGCCTATACTAATTTCTCCACCATTGAAATTTATAAAGGTCCGGCCGGCAGTATGTACGGAGCCGGCACCGGCGGACTGCTGCTGATGAATAATTTTCAACGCTGGAAACCCGGCCTGAGCCTGGAATACCTGAAAGGTTCGTATAGCACCGATGCGCTATTTGCAACGGTACGTTACGGCAGCGATGAAAACCGCCATCAGATCAGTTATGCCCACAACCAGAGTGATGGCTATCGCAGTCAATCAGCTATGCGACGGGATAACATCAGCTGGCAGTCCCAATTAAAACTTTCCGGTAAACAGGAACTTACAGCTTCACTCTTATATACCGACCTGTATTACCAGACACCGGGTGCCCTGACGCTGTCCGAATTTACCAGCAACCCCAAAGCGGCCAGGCCGGCTGGTGGTGGTTTTCCCAGCGCCGTAAATGCCAAAGCCGCCATCTTCCAGCAAACAATGACCGCTGGATTTACAAATGCTTATCAATTCAATCCCCGTTTTAAAAATACCACCACGCTGTATGGCGCTTTTGCTCAGATCCGTAATTCGGCCATCCGTAATTATGAAAGAAGAAATGAACCGGGTTATGGCGGACGTACGGTTTTTGTGTATAACAAGGAAACGGTTACCGGCCAGCGAAAGAACAGCCTGCAATTAGTGGCCGGCAGTGAGTTCCAGCAAGGACGATTCAATATCCAGGTTGCCAAAAACCGAAACGGGAATCCGGATACTTTACAGACCAATGACGATATCAGCTATACCGCACTCAGTGTTTTCGTTCAGGGCGACCTGCAACTGAATCAGCAATGGCTTTTCACCGCCGGTATCAGTCTGAATAAAGCAACAGCCAGTCTTACCCGTCTCAGCCATTACCCGATACTCACGCAGAAAAGAAATTACCGGAACGAACTGGCCCCGCGCTTTTCCCTCAAAAAATTTATTACGGAAGATTTCAGCCTGAAATCAACCGTCTCCCGTGGGTTTTCACCACCAACGGTATCCGAGTTGCTGCCCTCCACAGGAGTGATCAGTACAGCCCTGGAAGCTGAATACGGTTGGAACTATGAAATCACCGCGAATCATGATTTTTTCCAACACCGGTTGCAGACCGAACTTACCGGTTATTATTTCAGGTTAAATGAGGCACTGGTTCAACGCCGGGACCTTTCGGGGGCTGATTATTTTGTCAATGCCGGGGATGTACGTCAGCAGGGAGTTGAATTGCAGGCGGACTATACACAGACCTTTAAAAAAGGATTGATTGATTATTTTTTAATCCAGGCAGGATATTCGTATATCCATTACCGTTATGGTCAATTCATTAAAGGCACGGATGACTTTTCCGGGAAAACCGTTCCCTCGGTACCAGCCAATACCCTCTCAGTGCTTTTTGATCTGCACACCCGGACCGGTTTCTATTTCAACAGCACTTTTTACAACGCCTCACGTATTTACCTGAATGATGCCAATACAGCGTCAGCCGATCCTTACCAGTTGCTGGGTGCCCGGGTGGGCTGGAAAAAAACGGGGAAAAAGAAATATACGATGAACTTCTATGCGGGTGCTGATAACCTGCTGGATCAACAGTATAGCCTGGGGAATGATATCAATGCAGCGGCCGGGCGGTTTTATAATGCCGCTCCCCGGCGTAATTATTATGCAGGCATCAGCCTTGGCCGGATCAGGGCACCGCAGCACTAAAATTACTTTCAACGACCAGCAACAGCGCCTCATTACTACGAGCTTCCACCCCCGCTTCAGCCGTATCCCAAAGGGCCAGGCCATCACGTGCATGCAATAAACGACCCTCCACTTCAAATAGGCCGTCAATCACAAACATGAATAAGCCTTTGCCCGGGTATTTGCGTTGGTAAGTGGTTTCACCTCTTCCACTGAACTTCCCGATGGAAAGCCTCCATTGGTCCCCGCTCCCGCTGCCAACAGCCGCTACCTGCAACAGTACATTCATGAATTTATTCAGATCTGCATCAGCGGGTGCGGGGACCATATCCGGCATTTCCGGTTTTTTAACCAGAAAGAGTTCAAGGTAATTCACCCCTTTATCCGGAGATAAGTTACTGACCCGGTAAGTCTCATTTTCATGAATAGAAAAGACCTGAAGTTGTCCGGCTGAAATAACCCCGGGTGCCGAATTGCCAATAACATATTCAATCGAACCAGACAGTGGAATTAAAACCACATAAGCTGATGTCCCGGCATCCCGCGGCCAGCTTTTTCCGGCAGC
The DNA here is from genome assembly GCA_029561255.1 of Bacteroidota bacterium. Classification (GTDB taxonomy): domain Bacteria; phylum Bacteroidota; class Bacteroidia; order Chitinophagales; family Chitinophagaceae; genus JJ008. The sequence goes on from JAKQJH010000063.1 coordinate 11,766, forward strand.
CAGCAATATATCATCAAACCGGCAGAGATCACCCAGTGCGGTTTTATACGCATGAAAGCGGGTATCCCCATTAAACAGATGATGACAACGAAAACCCGGGCTGCTTTCAACGTCCCGTTGCCCGGACAAATATATTTTAGCAATGGAAGGTTTAAACATGTCAGCCAATTTGTGATGAATTCATATTATTGCCGGATCAGCATGACCATACCTGACACCAATTTGATGCCGGAATTCCGCTATTTATCCAAAAAAAACATAAAGTTCTGCCTGGACTGTATCATACATTTCAGGTTTACGGCAGCTTCAGCAGTATGGAGAAGATGCCGGGTACAGGAGCATCTTCTCCGGATGAATGTTGGATTTTATCACGAGGCTGTAATGAGTATTTGGGTAAATTCATTTCCCACAATGGTTAAATAAAGTCATTCCTTTTATTAAAAGACGTCGCTGTTGAAACAAGGTCCCGGTCTATTCATTTGCTAATAGCTGATCTTCGGGCAACTGAGCCTGTTCTTTGTCCCGGACCTGTATATAATACCAATTGAATAATTCAGGTAATGGTCCTTTTTGGCCGGATTAGCTGCTTCACTGAACCCATCCAGATAATCCGTATATCCGAGCCGGTAGGCGGCTTCAGCATTCATACCCAGTTTAGGAGTAATGAAGTATTTGATGCCCATCCCCACAGGGATTACCGGGATCAACCTGGGAACTGAATGAACAGTATCTGCAGCCAGTCCGCTGAAAATGGTGGATGTTTCTGAATCAAAATAACTGCTGTTGAGCCCGCTCCAGTCCCTTTTTATCCTTAGAAAAGCAAAACCGGCACCGGCAAAAAAGTATGGAGAGAACCCTTTCACCGCATAATTCCTGGCCATTGGGTTCCAAACGAAATGGCCGGTGAACTCTGTTACCGGGGTGCTGAAATTAAAATTCCGTTGTTGCCGGTATTCGGGGTTGGCATAAAGACCATCATCTCCCTTGAGTCGCCCCCGGAGAAATGCTGCTCTGACGGAAAAAGAGGGACTGAGCAGTTTAGCCGCCTGTAAACCAAGGGCTAATTTCTGCGTCCTGAAAGAACCCAGTTGTTGAGGAGTCAGATCACCCTGGTACACGGTAAAGCCCAGGTTGATCCCAAATTCATACTTCGGATTGTTTTGAGCTAACAATGGTGCACTGAAAGGAAGTGCTAAAGCAACTAATAAAACCGGAGGTATTACACGCTTCATTGGACAATGATTTATAAAAGTGAAAAATCCGGGCAGAAGCGACATCGCTTAATCCCCAACTTTGAAAAAACATAAGCAGATGTTAGCAGTCAAACGCAGAAATGCGCTTTCCATTATCGCAGAATTGTTAAAGAAATGCTTCAAAAAAAAATGTATAAAAAATGACAAAGTCCGATTAAACTTTTCTGAATATTCAATCAGACCGGGAAGCCTGTTTTCGGTTGAAGGTTTCCCGAACCTAAAGGGTAGCTGAAGGGAGCTACCACATCATCCATTTCGTTCAATCAATGCTTTTACCCGAAAAACGAGAGAAAAAATCAGTAATCCACGTTGTTGATAACTCTTACTTCAGATTTGGACAGGCATCTTACATTTGCACTGATTTGGTTCCCCCGCTTCATGCGGGAGATTAAAAGGGAAATCCGGTGTAAGTCCGGTGCTATCCCCGTAGCTGTAAAGGAAAGAGAATGGAGAATAGTGAATAGAGAATAGGAAAGACACGCGGTTTATTCATCCATTTCTTAGCTGTTGCAAATCCACTATTCCGCTTTTAGCGGAATGGGAAGGAGCAGCGAATCCTGAGCCAGAAGACCTGCCTGATCACTTAATTATTATTCAGCTTTCGGGTGAAAGGCATGAAGATATCAGCGTGTAAGGGCACACTTTTATTTTCACTTTTTATTTTCGGAAGCA
>JAKQJH010000079.1 GCA_029561255.1 Bacteroidota bacterium
TCCGAACCTACCGAACCGATCAGGCAAATCTTTCCGTGCTCACAAAGGGCCGTATAGCGGTTGATAAAAGCCTGAATTTTCTGACGGGACGAAATACCGGGCTTTTCCAGCGAACGGGCCAGTTCATGATAGCGTTGAATATACTGTTCAACGATTTCAGCAAGCAGATCTTCTTTTCCAGGGAAATGATAATGGACAGCCGCGTTTTTTATTTTCAGTTCTTTGGCTATATCCGCATAACTGAATGAATGATACCCGTAGGTCTGAATGAATTCCATCCCTAATCGCAGGATCGATTCCTTGGTATCGGTAGGACGGGCTGCCATGGATCAAATATACTGAAAACTGACTAAGTAGTAAGTTTTTTGACTGGCATAAAAAAACCCGCCGGTTGGCGGGTTTTCGCTGTATGTGAAAAATGATTAATAACGGTAAAGTTCAGATTTAAACGGACCTGCTTTCGTGATACCAAGGTACTCGGCCTGGGCATCGGTCAGTTCATCCAGAACCACCCCGATTTTGGCAAGGTGAAGACGGGCCACTTTCTCATCCAGGTGCTTGGGAAGCACATATACTTTATTCTCGTAATTCTTGTGATTATTCCAGAGTTCGATCTGGGCCAGCGTCTGGTTGGAGAATGAATTACTCATTACAAAGGACGGGTGACCGGTAGCGCAACCGAGGTTCACCAGGCGGCCTTCGGCCAGGATGATCACATCATGTCCGTCCACATTGTAAATATCCACCTGGGGCTTAACGGTGTCTTTGGTATGACCGTAGTTGGTATTCAGCCAGGCAATGTCGATTTCGATATCGAAGTGCCCGATATTACAAACAATAGCTTTATCTTTCATCAGCTTGAAATGCGCACCCGTGATCAGGTCGCGGCATCCGGAAGCGGTAACCACGATATCGGCTTCTTTCACCGCATCGATCATTTTTTTCACTTCAAAACCGTCCATGGCTGCCTGCAGGGCACAGATCGGATCGATCTCGGTAACAATCACGCGGCAACCGGCACCTGCCAGGGAAGCAGCAGAACCTTTACCCACGTCACCATAACCACCGACAACAGCTACTTTGCCGGCCAGCATCACGTCGGTAGCCCGGCGGATAGAGTCCACTAATGATTCTTTACAACCGTATTTATTGTCAAATTTGGATTTAGTAACAGAGTCGTTTACATTAATGGCTGGCATCGGAAGGGTACCTTTGGCTACTCTTTCATAGAGGCGGTGTACGCCGGTAGTGGTTTCTTCAGAAATACCTTTTACATGCTGTACCAGCTCAGGGTAAGTATCCAGCACCATATTGGTCAGGTCACCCCCGTCATCCAGGATCATATTCAACGGGCGGTCAGCGGCACCGAAAAACAGGGTTTGCTCAATACACCAGTCTGCTTCTTCCTGGGTTTGTCCTTTCCAGGCAAATACACCAATACCGGCGGCGGCAATCGCAGCAGCGGCATGATCCTGTGTTGAGAAGATATTGCAGGAGCTCCATTTTACTTCTGCTCCCAGGGCTGTCAGGGTTTCAATCAGCACAGCGGTCTGAATGGTCATATGCAGACAACCGGCAACGCGGGCACCTTTCAGGGGCTGGGAAGGTCCGTATTCAGAACGGATGGCCATCAGTCCGGGCATTTCTGCTTCGGCCAGGCGGATTTCTTTACGGCCCCATTCTGCCAGTGAAATATCTGCCACTTTATAGGGCAGGCTGAAGTCGATGGATTTTGATACAGTTGACATTTTTGCGTATATTTTTATGGCGGCAAAGGTACTATTATTTACTGTAAAACCCTTGCTGAATAACGGTTTCAGCCTATTTATTTTAGGTCTGTGTTCAATACCTGCTCAGGCCTAACCGCTTATTGTTCAACAGGTACGGTATTTCCGGCCGTAAAAGTAAAAGTCCCGCCGCTGATCTGTTGGGCATCCGGGAGATGTATCAGCATCCTGAAGACCATAAATGGCATAATTCAGTACCCGGCTGCATGAAGAAATTAATTTTTGCGGTCAAAAAGCCGTTTAAGCAAACCTTTCTTTTTTTTAGGATCTTCCTGGGCCGATCCAATGGGCTTAGTTTCCGTTTCTTTTTTTACCGGCGTGTTTACAATACTGTCTCTTTTGGCTGGCATATTATCTTCCTTTACCGGGGTGGATTCCGGGCTGATATACTCATTATTATTCAGCTGGTAATCTTCTTCGGTACCGGTACCCTGGTCTACGCCCTCGGCACCCGGAACCGGATCCTGTTCACTAATGATGATATCGGCATTATTGGGACCTTCTTCCAAATCAGCGGGTTTGATAAATTTTGCGTCCTTTTCAATTCCCAGTTTTTTGTCGGCAAGTACTTTCTGGAAAAAATATTCGGCAATGGGTCGGGCAATGCGGCTGCCATCGCCCTGGTTGTGCATAAAGGTATATTCGAAACCCACCCAGGATCCAGCCAGTAACTGTGGGGTGTACCCGATAAACCAGGCATCCGCATTGTCATCCGTGGTACCTGTTTTGCCCCCCATTTCTGCAGCACCAACCCGCGTACGCATGCCTTTAGCTGTTCCTTTATCCACGGTTCCCTGCATCATCCGGGCCATGGTATAGGCGGTGGCTTCACTGATTACTTCTTTCCGGTTTACACTAAAATCAAAGCGTTTGATCACATTCCCATTCCGGTCTTCGATCCGGCTGATGGCATAGGGTTTGGTGGAGAATCCACGGCCGGCAAACATGGTATACGACCAGAGCATTTCATACATCGACAGATCACAGGTGCCCAGGGCGATGGATGGATAAGGTTTTACAGGAGTCGGTATGTTGATCCGGGCCAGAAACTCGGAAAACTGTTTGGGTTGTACCTGCTTCATGATATAAGCGGTGGCACAGTTTTTAGAAAATGCCAGCGCATCAGCCATGGTCATAGACCCACCTCCACATTGTTTTCCGGAAGGCACCCATCCACTGCCCTGGAAGAACTGGGCCACATTTTCACATTCAGTGGTAGGCGTAAAGCCCCTTTCTTCCATTGCCTGAGTATAGAGTAATGGTTTAATCGTGGAGCCGACCTGTCTTTTCGTTTTCAGGTTGACGTGGTCATTTTTATAGGTCTTGAAATGAATACCCCCCACCCAGGCCCTGATCTCACCGGTCACCGGGTCCATCGCAATAAAACCGGCCTGTTCCATCTGCAAATGATATTTGATGGAATCCAGCGGGGTCATGACGGTGTCTTTTTCCCGTTTGTTATTCCAGGAAAAAATCTTCATAGGTACTTTAACATTAAACGAAGCTTTTATCTCTTTATCACTTAGTCCGTCTTCTTCCAGGTTTTTCCAGCGGTCGGATTCTTTGATTGCTTTCTCCAGCAGTTTTTCACGTCCTTTCCAGACCGTTCCGTTTTTCATATCCGTACGCTGGTTGATCCCCTTTTGCAGCATGGCCATGTGCTGCGCCATGCCTTCTTCGGCATATTGCTGCATTTGTACATTAATCGTGGTATAGATCTTCAGCCCGTCATTATAAATACTGTATTTGCCGCCATCCGGTTTCTCTACATCCTTGAGGGCTTCCTTAATTTCATCTTTCAGTACTTCCCGGAAATAAGGCGCATAACCGGTATTTTCATCCAGTTTACGGTAATTGAGTTTAATATGAAGCGCTTTTGCCTTTTTGGCTTCAGCTGCCGTGATCTTCCCGTTTTTTTCCATCTGACTCAATACGGTGTTTCGTCTGTCCAGGGCCAGTTTGGGATTACGTTGCGGATTGTAAATACTATTACCCTTCAGCATACCCACCAGCAATGCAGCTTCTTCCACCGTTAACCGGTCCGGCTCTTTCTGGAAAAAAGTCCGGGATGCATTCCGGATTCCGTATACATTATTCCCGAAAGGCACCGCATTCAGGTATAAAGTGATGATCTCTTCTTTGGTGAAATTCCGCTCCAGTTTAACGGCAATGATCCATTCTTTTAATTTCTGAATCACCCGTAACGCTTTATTCGTTGCCCGTTCATTAAAGAGGTTCAGGGCCAGCTGTTGGGTGATCGTACTGCCCCCGCCTTCGGATCCCAGGGTGAAAACAGCCCGCATAGTGGAACGGAAGTCGATCCCGCTATGACTGTAAAAGCGCTCATCTTCCGTGGCTACCAGTGCATCAATGACATAGGGGGAAATATCCCGGTATTTCACATTGCTGCGGTTACCTCTTTCTGTATAATATTTACCCATCAGGGTTCCGTCTTCTGCATAAACTTCGGAAGCCTGCAGAATGGAGGGATTTTGTAATTCATTAATAGAGGGCATGGCACCAAAGACGCCAAAATTGGCCAGCACAATGACCAGTATAAAAGCCGCAAGGCCGCCAAAAAAAATACGCCAGAAAATCCGTACCGCTTTTTTCATATGATGATGAATGGTTGAGGTTTGTCGATCTTATAGATTTTATCGGAGAACCGAAAATAAGAAATTACCGGAGGGGTGGGGGAAACCAGTATTTAATTTTTTGCGAAAGTGTGCCTGAAAGGGAGGTTTTACCCGTATCTCCCGCTTTTTCATCAGAATTTACCCGGCAAATGCTGTTCCAGGAAACGTTTGTATGCTTCAAGGTCCTTACCCGCTTTGAGTAATTGCAGGTTACTTTCTGAGATAATCGTAAAGTAATATTTACCTCCTTTTAACCAGGGAATAATATCTGACGCAGTTTTAGGGCGTGTTTTTTCCACGTAAGCAACTGCTTCATCGGTATTTTGGAAGAAACTCATCAGCAACAGGCGGTTTTCCTCATCAAGCTGATACAGGTCGGCCGTATACGTTTTGTTATAATAGGTTTCCCTGTTATACCGGAAGAAGGCATTTTTAGCCTCATTTATAAACACAGGATCCACTTTATTCAGCACCAGGACCACAAAATATTTGTCAGCCGGTTTAAAAACAAAAGGGGTGGAAGTAACAACAGGTGGTGGTGCTACAGGCTGTGTTTTCACCGTATCCTGTACAGGTTGCTTAACGGTCGGGGGCATGACTGTTGCCGGAGGCTTAACGGAACCCGTGTCAGTTTTGGTTACGGGTGGAGCGGGAATCACTGTCACCGGCGCCACTGTTCCGGAATCCGGATAACGGGTTATCTGGAGATTAGTCAGTTCTTCTTCAATCTGGGCCCTCCGGCTGAGCACATCAATCAGGTCAATCGATTTTTCATTCAGCGGGGATTTAGGAAAGCGGGATATGATCGAATTCAAAATATCCTTCGCTTCATTATCATCCCGTTGCTTAATATAATAGACCGCTTCAATGTAGAGCAGTTGTGGGGTCCAGTAATTATTCCCATACAGACTGTCAGCGGTTCTTTTCATGGCTATTGCAGCGGCGAAATCGCCTTCAATGAAAAGATCATAGATCTGTTCATAGGTTTTTTTAGCTGCACTGTTTCCTGTTTCATCTGCCGGATTTTTACCGGTAAGTACAATCGTGGTAAGGTTACTGGCGGCAAATTTGCCCTCCATCAGTTTTTTAATCTCAGCGGCTTTACCAGTTTCCCCGTTTTTATTGTAACAATAAAACAGGTTAAACAGCACTTCATCCATTGGCATGAAATCGGGATATGTTGCCCGCAGCTCCTCAAGTGTTGCGGTACCCGCACTGCAATCCTCAATACCCTGAATATATGTTTTACCCAGGTTGAACAAGGCTTTCTGTATAGAATCATTGGATTGCGCCAGTTGGGCTTCTGTTAACGGAAGACGGGCATACAAATCGTCAAAACTGATTCCGTTACTCATGTCGCCGCCACTGTTGCTCCCGGGATCCTGTGGATTACTACCCCCCGGGGAGGCATTCATCCGGTTATTCAGGATCGCAGCGCCTCTTCTCCAATTGTCTGTATTGGGCCGGTTGCCCCATTTGGCCCTGAATTCATTTTGTCCTCTTGAACGGGCATTGGTATTATAAAAGTACCATTCGCCCTTGGTGTCACCGGTTGGGAAAAGGGTAACCGGTGGTTGATTACCGGTTGTTTGTATTCCAGTTGTCAGGATGGGCTGTTCATCCTTTAGTCCCTGTTGTTTACGCAGGTATTTAACGAGTTTTTTTACATAGTCACGACGCTCATCCTCTGGTAGAGCCGCGATCCGCTGCAGACTGTCTTGTCTTTCCCTGATTTCAATATTGACCACGATCTCCCGTAAAGCTGTTTTCCTGGAAGAAATTGCATCCGGATTGGTAATGGAAGGATCGTCCAGCTTGATGCTGTCATAATAGGCATACGCGTTTTTATATGCTTTTTGCAAAAAGGACAGATCACCCATTTGCAGAAATGCTTTATTCTTTTGTCCGGGATTATTATTAGGTGCCTGTGTGCTGAGGAGCAGCAACTGAAGAGCCTCCTCCACTTTATTTCCTTCCAACTGCATCTGGGCCGCCATGTAGTAAATTATATCCTGGTAATCGGCATATTTATCACGTCGGGCCATTTTTACCAGTTCAGCCACATTTTTCTGTATATCAGCCTCTCCATCATCCTTATTGGTGCGGATTGTTGCCAGGCGGGCGTATATCTCCATCACCAGGTCGGTGGTACGGCTAATTGAACGATCATAATTTTTCCGGGCCTCTTTAAAATTGCCGGCCATTTCATAAAGCTGACCAGCCAGGTATTCCCAACGGGCTCTTTCCTGTTGGTTGCCGGCATTGCTCAGGGCCTCAACCAGGTGAAAGGCGGCACTATCCCAGTTGTTTTGTTTGTAAAACGAATAAGCCTGCACTTCATGCAGGTCATTCATCAAACGGGATGGAAAGGCCGGGTCATCTCGAAGGGTAACGATCAGACTGGAGGCTTCGGCAAACTGGTCCTGGGCCAGGAAATTCCGGATTTGCCAGATAAATGCATCGTTTCGACTCGGGGGTTCTGTGAACATTTTTTTCGCCAGTCCTCTTTTTTCCCGGGTAGAAATGCTCAGGGCTGAATTTCCGTCACGGGCACTGCCGATTGTTTTATAGTAGCCATCTTTTTCTTTAGGGGCAAAAGCGTAATTGATAAACTGAAACATCTGATAAGCCGAGTCAAAATCCTTTTGCAGGTAGTAGGAAGCTCCCCAGAGGAGGTAGAGATTGTCCACCCAGTCATTCCTGAGGTCATGTAAGGCAATACCCGAGGATGCTTTTAAGGTGATTGAGTCCAGTTGTAATGAATCGGCTGCCGTAACATCCAGCGAGTAATTGTAAAAAGGCAATAGTTTGGAATAGTCGTCTTTAAACGCCTGTTTGGCCCTGGCCAATACATCATTCAGTTTGTTATTGGCATTAAACGTGTAATTGTAGTGCGTTACGGTATTTTGCACAAAACGGCGGGGAACAGTGAATTTTTTATCGGTTTTTTCCGAACGGAGTACCCGCTCCTCGTATTCCTTTGGTTTTTTAATATTCAGGTCAAAGCCCAGCTGACCAATAGCAGGTAGACCGGCCTGTAAAAGGATAAGGGAGAAAAGGAAAAAAATGATATGTCGTTTTGCTCGCATTTGCCGGCGCAATCTAAAGTCTTAATAACTGAATTTCAAATAATTTAGTATAAAAATAGGCCAAATTATTTTGACCTGAATTCGCCGGAAAAGCAGGGTTCATTTACTATCTTTAAACACCAAAAATCCTTTTATGGCCAAATTAGAAGCCGGCTCCACCCTGCAAAGGCTGAGAAACCGATACCGCCTGGTGGTGATGAATGACGATACTTACGAGGAAGTGGTCACGTTTAAATTGTCCCGGCTGAGCGTTTATGTCATGTTGAGCACAATATTTGTAGTATTGGTCGGACTTACAGTCGCCCTCATCGTTTTCACACCTTTGAAGTACTATATACCAGGTACAAGTAATGATTATAAGTCAGTTATGGAGCTAAAACGGCTTCAGTACCGGGTCGATTCCGTGGAAAGACAGGATGCCTATAAGACCCAGTATATACTGGGTCTGAAAAAAGCCCTGGGAAGTACGGAAACCGCTAAACTGGATACCACGGCCATCGTGGTGCCCAAACCGGATATTTCTAATGACTAATGATAAAACCAATGTTCAACAACAAAAACAAAACCGACATGCAGCAACCAGTATCCAATGGTAATGGCGGGGGCGCAACCCTGATCAGTGCAGGCACTGTATTAAAAGGCGATATCAGCAGCAGCAGCGATCTGCGGATCGATGGCACCGTAATCGGCAATATCAAAAGCGGCTCCAAGATTATTGTGGGCAGCAGCGGGGTGGTGGAAGGGGATATCACCGGCAACCAGGCCGATATTACCGGAAAAGTAAACGGCAATATCAGGGCCAAGGAGCTTCTTCAGTTAAGAGGAGAGTGTCTTGTATCCGGAAATATCTATGCCGGCAAACTGCAGGTAGAACCCTCTGCTACTTTCAACGGTCAATGCCATATGGGGGCCAATATTGTAGAGATGCCAAACAATGAATCAGCCGTCACCGTCGCCGCAGCGAAATAACAACAAAGAACTACTCCGGTATGCAGGCCTTGGCACTCAGCTGCTGGCAGCTATCGGAATCGCTGTATTTGCCGGAATCAAAGCGGATAAATGGCTGCATACCTTTCCATTGCTGTCTTGTGTCTTACCTTTGGTCGTCCTGTCGGCACTGTTTTATAAACTGTTCCGGGAAACCAGCAGGTCCGATAAAAAATGAACAGATCACTGTTGCAACCTATTCGTCCTTTGTTTTTGGTATTTATCCTTGTCAATGCACTGGCCCTGACCGCCAAATCCCTGCTGGAGAAATACCATTTCAACCAGGAACTGCTGATCCTCGGTAACCTGCTCCTGTTTGTGGTGATCCTGGTTTCCTACCTGATCACCTATCGTTCACTCCATTCGTCCAATTCTCAGGCTTTTATACGCGCCATGTACGGCAGTTTCCTGATTAAGTTTTTTATCCTGGCTATTGCGGCTTTTACATACATAATGATCGCCAAAAAGGAGGTGAATAAACCCGGACTGGCCGTGTGTGCACTGTTGTATATCATCTATACGGCCATCGAGATCAGGGCCCTGATGTCAACACTTAAAAGAATGAAGCAGCAGTCGCATGGCTAAAAAAGAAGTCCCTGTCAATCACCTCGAACAATTTCTTCCACCGGGTACGGGGGAAGCAGTGCTGCATTACCTCCATGAATACAAAGTTCACCTGACCATTGCCCGTGAACGAAAGAGTATTTTAGGGGATTACCGCCACCGGACGCATCAGCAGAATCACCGCATCAGCGTAAACGGCAACCTCAATCCCTATGCCTTCCTCGTCACACTGCTGCATGAAATTGCCCATCTCCTAACGTTTGAACAATATGGCAACCGGGTGAATGCACATGGCCGGGAGTGGAAATCAGTTTTCGGAAAATTATTGCATCAGTTTGTACAAAACCAGGTGTTCCCCCCGGATATCCAGCAAGAACTGACTGAATCCCTCAAGAATCCAGCTGCCAGCAGTTGTGCGGAAGACGGACTGCTACGGGTCTTAAGACGCTATGATGCAAAGAAGGATAATCATCACCTGATCGAAGAATTCCCAATGGGTAGTTTATTCCGCATTAAAGATGGACGGGTATTCAGAAAAGGAGAGAAGCTTCGCAAACGCTATAAATGCACTGAACTGCCCTCGGGAAAAGTGTATTTGTTCAGTCCGGTATATGAGGCGGTGCTTGTGACAGTTAGTAGTTAGCAGATAGTAGTTAGAAGTCCGATGCTTCGGACAACAGCCCCTGCTGAAGGGTGTTGGTTGAATATTTTTTAGAAAAACATCTTTGGAAACTGGTGCTTTTCATTTAGATTACGTTTCTTAGCAGGCCCTTCTCGCTTCTAGCTTCTCGCTTCTAGCTCTTTCATCATCCACAACGGGCAACCAAAATGCCCGCTATTACCCATCGGTCCGCTGAGGTAGGAAAAGCCTAAGCGTTCATATACTTTCAACGCAGCTTTCAGTTCGTTCATGGTCTCGAGATAAACCTTACTGAAACCATTGGCCGCTGCCTGTTCCAGACAACGGTTAATCAGTTGTGTGCCTAAACCCGTGCCCCTGGCTTCAGGAAGCAGGTACATTTTTACGAGTTCACAGGTATCTGCCGGTAAACCAGCCGTCGGGAAAATGCCACCGCCGCCAACGATCTTTCCATCTATTTCAGCAATATTATACACCGATTTTTCCTGTTGGAATAATTCAAACAGTGTGTCGGTCGTGGGATCGTAGTACACAGTGCCCGGGTGATTGGCGCCAAATTCTGTCAGCGTATCGCGGATGATTTTGGCGATGACCGCGTTGTCGGCGGGTTGGATGGGGCGAATGGTGGGGGGCATGGCGCAAAGCTAGGGAGAAAAGGTGAGTGGTGAGTGGTGAGTAGTGAGTGGTGAGTGGTGAATAGTGAGTAGTGAGTGGTGAGTGGTGAGTAGGATTTCTAAGAGTGATTGTCATCCCAACCGAAGGGAGGGAACTAAATAACCCCATCCCGGAAACGGGACGGGGTTCACCATCTATGAAACCAAAACCAACTGTTAGTCGAGCTGCAAGACTTTATCGCGGGGATATTTCACTTCGTATTTGAAGCCCAGTTTATTTTCTTTTTTCGGATCTACCGTCAGTTGCCAGGTCAGTTTCTGGGTGTCATCATCCAGTTTGGCTCCGTCATATTTACGATCCTGGATCTCAATCTCCTTCATCGTGCTGATGGGAAACTGGTCATCGATTGTGATACTGATGGGTTGCTGTTTATTATTGCGGACCACGATTTCATATTGACGGGTATCGGTTTTGTTGCTGCCCATGAATTTGCGGGAACTGTATTCTTTCAGCAATGTTCTTTTTACCACCACGCCTTTGTCACGGCCGAGGGAGAGATTCAGCGTATCACCGGCATTCATCACATCCAAGGTGGATTTACCGAGGAAAGTACCTTCGAAAAACAGGTTGGCTTCCCCGGGCAGCAGGTTGAGTTCCTGCCAGTCGGCAATACGGGCGGTTAAGAATGCATCGGGTTCAAATTTGGGGGCAGCATAATATTCAAATTGAGCTTTCAGTTCATAGCCGTCAATATCCACGGTATAGGTTTTGCCGTCATTCAGTACGGTGTAGGGATCGTCAATTTCATAGATCGTGGTGGTAGGCTGATAACTGGTGGTGGTATTGATCGCAGTCAGTTCTTTTTTCTTCCGGTAATTAGGGGATGCTCCGGGTTGGTAATCGTCATAGCCGCTGCCACCACTATAGCCAATAACAACCACTTCTGAAAGTGCATTACTGCTGGGTTGAAGGGTGATGTTCATGAAGCCTGAGTTGGCATAATATTCCGCCCGTTCCATTCCCACCGCGCTGATCTCAAGGACCGGATTGCCAGTGCCGGTCCGGATGGAAAAATTCCCATTGGCATCTGCTGCAGCCCCCGTTTTAGTTCCCTTGATCAGGATACTTGCCCCGGGCACCGGGTTGCCCTGCTGATCTGTAATCCTGCCGGAAACCATGCCCGGTGTATTCAGACTCAGCCCGGGTACCCGTCCCTGTAATGGGTTGACCGATGCCGTCGGATAATAGTATTTCAGGAACCAGGGATTGATCACTGGTTTGGTTCCGTCTTCATTGGGATTGCCGGTAGATAAATACAGTTTTACGTCTTTCCAATCCTCACCACTCTGCTGCGATACATTGGCTTTATACTGCAGGTTGATCGGACTGCTGATGTCTTTTACGCGGATATCATAGGTCGGATACCATCCCGATTTGCGGACCAGGTAGGTGAGGGTGAACTGGCTGTTGGTGGTTTCTTTGGCATTCACGGTAACATGGATCTCGCTGGTGGATATATCCGCTTTCTGATTTAGTTCGGCCAACTGTTTATTGAGTTTGGCCATTTCCGCATCCTGTTTTTTGATCACGCGGTCCGTTTCCATTTGTTTCTGGTATACTTCGGTCAGCCGGTTCCGCTGGAAATCGGCCGCCTCTTTCAGGTCCGCAGCTTTCAGCCCGGTATTGGCGCCGCCGATCTGCTGGTTTTTCAGCAGCATAGCTTCTTCCTGTTTGAATACATTGAGGATATTCCGTTGCAGGGCGATCTTTTCCAGTAAGGCTTCTTTCTGGGTTTCCAGTTCTCTGATCTCTTCCTGCTTTTGCTGCTCCTTCATGAAATTCTGCTGGTGAATCACCGATAGAACCGTGATCGCTCCATCTGCTTTTACCTGGATGCTCTGGGCGTCAATGGAAGGGGAGATGGATTGGAATACCAGTTCATATTTGCCTGGTGTAAGGCTCACTTTTGCACCCCGCTGGGTCTGGGCTCCCTGCAGAAAGACGGTGACCTTTTCAATTTTACTGTCCACTGTTTTTTTGGTCTGTGCATTGACCTGCAGAATACATAAGCAGGCCAGTGACATGATCAACTGTCTCATAATAGATGGTTTTGAGACAGGATGCGAAGGGTGTCCGGATTACATACTTAATTTTCCCGGTCATTAATATTATACCGGATGTCTGTTAATCTGAATTTTCCGTATACAAATTTTCCATCCGGGTAATCCCAGACGGCATCGGCTTCTGATACCAGATTAAAACCCCTGACTGGCCGGTATTCGTGAATGGGCGTGGAGAATGGTATTCTTTTATGGTCCGCGATAGCCATCCGGTCGTTGGAGCTGAAATTGATCAGCTGACCAGCTTTATTAAAGTAAAGGGTGGCACTGATGCTGATCCCCCGATTGATAAAAACAGCCCGGACCGTGAGTGAATCGATAGGTTCCCAACTGATCCGGGAGTCGATCAGGGAGGCCGGTGCCAGCAAACACATATCATTGAATAGGGTGACGGTTTCCGTAGTGTCCATATCCGGTCCTGATTGGTGAATCACCGGTATTTTTCCAAAAAGGCGGATATCCATTGTGGCGGAAGCATCCACATACCGGTGATAGCCGGGTACAGTGATCCCATACATGGCCGCCTTCATAAAGAATAACCTGGCGGGGTTTTCAAAAAAATTATACTGTTCAGACCGGAATGAAAAAAAATCCTTCCCTTTTTCCCGCATTTGTCCTTCAAACATCACCTGCATATTCAGCAACTTTGGCTGATTCAATACACCGCAATAAATCAGGTAGCGTTGTACCGGAACCGGTAAGTGCCCGATATCTGCACTGGTCAGAAGTGGTATGGCATTCAGGGAGTTCTTTTTCACTAATTCAGCGGCTTCTTTTTTATACGACTGTTCAAACAAACGGGTGGTCAGGCTCAGCAAGGCAATCAGTAAAAGAATACCATTGGCAATCGTACCATATTTAGCATCCTTCCAGCTCAGCACAATAATAACCTGTGAGAGGAGGCAGGCTATGATACAGGTATACATCCACGAACCATACTTTAACAGGTAAAGTGTGGCCGATATTAAAAACAGCAAAGCAGTCAACAGCCATAAGAGCCCGATAGGTTTTGATATAGAGATACTCAGCTGTTTCATGTCAGCCAGCCCAAAAGCTTTACTAAAGCCCATAAAATGAATGAGGCCATGAATCAGGATCAGGGCAACAAATAAGTAGCGCATAGGAAAGAGTTGAATCTTGTAAGGTAGATTAAAAGGACACAGGATTCAATGACCTGTGTCAACGGGTTCGAAGATCAGGGATGTAAATTCAGTAAGAAGTTGAATGTGAAGCGGGGCGATGCTGTAGGTTGATTATTGTGCGAGGAGGGGAGATTCCGTTGAGTGGTTTATTTGCGAAGCGGAGATGGTTCGGCAGGTAGGCTTCTCTATTCGAAGAGGGGAGATTCCGTAGAGTGGTTTATATGCGAAGCGGAGATGGTTCGGTAGGTAGGCTTCTCTATTCGAGGAGGGGAGATTCCGTAGAGTGGTTTATATGCGAAGCGGAGATGGTTCGGCAGGTAGGCTTCTCTATTCGAGGAGGGGAGATTCCGTAGAGTGGTTTATATGCGAAGCGGGACGCTTCGCATAGCGTTTCGCCGGCTATTTTTTTAAGTCGCCACAGGCGACATAATACAACCCGGGAACTGGAAGTTCCCAGGCCCCTAAAAAAACAAAAAGTCCCGGTCAAACAACCGGGACTCCTTACTTATAACTTACAACTTATAACTTACAACTTTCTCAAGCTACTGCTTTCTTCACCAGTTCAGCCGCTTCACTCAGCAAAATAGCAGATTGAACTTCCAGACCGCTTTCATCGATCAGCTTTTTGGCTTCTACGGCGTTGGTGCCCTGGAGACGAACGATGATCGGAATATGAATGTTGCCGAGATTTTTGTAGGCATCAATGACACCCTGGGCCACCCGGTCGCAACGAACGATACCGCCGAAGATATTGATGAGGATCGCTTTTACAGCAGGATCTTTC
>JAKQJH010000201.1 GCA_029561255.1 Bacteroidota bacterium
GGGGATACGAGTTTGATTGAGAATGGGTTTGATGAGCGGACGGGGAAGAAGTTCTATAAGCTATATTATGACACTGAGTTGTAAGTAAAAAGTAAAAATTAAAAAGTAAAAAATAATAAAGCGGAAGGAGCAATTATATACTGAACACTCCTGAAGAAGAAAAAAAATACTGTCAGAAAATTATCTTCGAACTTTCAGACTGCAATTTTTACTTTTTAATTTTGACTTCACTGACTATTTACTTATTAAAGCTGTATATCGCTTATTGACTTTTCGAGCTACTCCGTTGGTATTCATCATGGGATTTAACTTTGGCGTATCAATCCCCAGTCTTTCTTTCAGTTGTTCCTGCAGGTGGGAGCTTTCAGGGCTCACGAATATATTGCCAATGGTGACGGAACCATCCACATTGATGGCATAATCGATGGTGATGGAATAGTCGCCTTTTTTAATCTTTTTAGAAGAGAGTACTTCGGCCTTGATGCTGCCGAGTACGGTATCCACAAATTCTTTCCAGATGCGGTTATTGTCGCGCGTGGCGGTGGCCTGCGGACTGGCAGGGGCCGCTTCTTCAGCCGGTTTTACGGCTTCGGTATTGGCAGGCGCCTGGGCTGCAACAGGTACGGATGCAGTTTTCACACTGTCTGTGTTTATCGATGCTGGTTTTGCTTTCTCGCTGGCTACCGGAGCGGGCTTTTTAGTGGCGGTGTCCACTTTATCCTTCAGGTCTTCTCCCTTGCGGACTACCGTGCCTGAATCGGTTTTCATTTTGCCACTGAAGAGCAGGTCTTTGAGGGACTGGCTCTGGGCATTCAACGCAAACATCACCAGTACAAGGAGAAGGAGTTTTTTCATATTTCAAGATTTTGGGCCAGGGCCTTACTGCAATTTACAAATCCTTTCGTTAGGGAGTTCTTAAAAATTGCCACGGGATGCGCTAAAGCGCTTATATAGTTGGCCACGAAAACACACGTAGCGGCACGAAAAATACAGCGCAACAGGTTGAGCTGAAGCACAAAAAAATACAGGGCCACGGATTTCACGCCTGTCCCGCCTTATGCGGGAGATAAACACGGATTGATTGCCTACGGCAAAAAAGGTAGCCACGAAATTCCACGAAGGGACTCGAAAGTAATACAAAGAGTTTACGGCTGTTTAATTCGTGCCCTTTCGTGTGTTTTCGTGGCCAACTATGCCGCGACACGGCTTTTATTTAGCTTTTATGATCAGATAATACCCGGGCTCCATGCTGTTCTGGACATTGATCTCAAATTGTATCATCCGCTGTTGGCCGGTATTGTTTACATACTTGCAATGATAGGGATGTACAGTGGCACCAGCATCCGTGATGCGGTCTCCGTTGCAGGTTATATTATAGCTATTGGGGCCTGGAATTTTAATCTGAACAGGAGCGGAGTATTTAACAAAAGCCGCGATCAGGAAAACATCATTGGGGGCTGCATTCAATGTAATGGTTTTGTATTTGGCAATCGTATTGCCGCCATCGAGGTATCCTTCAGCCACAATCGTACCCGGTATTGATCTTTTAAATTCACCTGCCATGGATCTTGACAGCTCTGCATATTCATTGGCATTGAGCAGTCTTGTTCCGGTTTTGGGTGCCGGGGGTTTGATAACGGTCGGTGTCGGATTGCCTTTATCGATCTCGCCATTGGCGGTAAGTCTTCCGATGGCCGGCCATTCCATTCCGGATTTTGAATAACCAGCCAGCACCAGTTTCCCATCTGGTTGTAAAGTAGCCGCATCAATATAATCCTGTGTGTTCTGGTCAAATCCCAGGATGGCTATCCCGCGAATACCAAATGTGGTATCCCGGTTACCATTGGGGTGCAGGCGGAGGGCCATCCCACGTGTATTTTTATCAGTTGATGTGGTTCCAATCACCAGAATTTTCTGATCAGGTTGCAGCAGTATCGCTTTAGCAAGATTACTCCTGGCGGCAAACCGGTAGCGGGCATCTCCCCGGATGCCAAAACTGTGATCGGGTTTTCCATTGGCCAGTAAACGGAATACAAGTACTGAATCCATGTTTAACTGATTCATATTGATGGATGAGCCGGTAACCATCAGTCGGCCATCCGGTAATGCCATCAATCCACCGGGTGATTCATCATAAGAGGTTTTGCGGTGTTCATATACTCCTTTGTTGGCAAACAGTGGATCCCATTTGCCGGCTGAGGTGAGTAAGGCGACCAGTATATATTTTGAAGGTGAATATCCGGCCACTCCTGTCACGGCAATTTTACCGGAGGGCAATACAGTTATACTATGTGCATTGGCATTTATATTGGGCAATTCTACCGACCCTTTATTGCCGAAAGCAGGATCGGGACTGCCATTTGTCAGGAAACGGTAAACAACCAGCCGGCTGCCATATCCGTCTCTCTTCGTGCCGGTGAGTAAAATTTTACCATCCTTCTGCTGCGTGATTTTTTCTACAAATAAACTTTGCTGGCCGGCCGGAATCCGCACCATTCCATTACTGCCAAAACTCTGATCCAGGCTGCCGTTGGGTTCATATTTCACCATAGCGCCCATCGTGTTTTTCCCGTATGGATTGGCAGAACCGGCAGCAATGAATTTTCCATCGGACATCATCAGAATGGAACTTAACCGGTCGTTGAATTTTTCAAGATCAGTCTGCACGATTCCATCCTTTCCAAAACTTTTATCCCGGATACCCTGGCTGTTATAAGCAATCAGGGTAAAATCATAATCTCTGCCGGGACCATCAATTTCCCCGCCAGCCAGTATCCGGCCATCGGGGAAAATCGCGACAGCCGTAAACCGGCCTTTGAACGGACTATAGCTGGTACCGTTGCGGGTAAAGCCAATATTATCACTGGTAAGCTGACCATTCAGCGATTGAAGTACCATCAGGCTGAAAAAGGAAAGGAGGACATTTTTCATGGTTCCTTTTTTGATTATTCTAAAGATAATCATCCGTCTTTTTTCCATGAATACCTTGGATTGGGTATTTTGGCCCTTCTCCGGTTTACTCCATTTTTGGCAGTTTCATTTTCATCCGTGGATCCTTGAGTTCCAGGGCTTCCAGTTTTCCGGACTCATTAAATAAAAGAGTAAATGAGGTGGCGGCTTCTTCCCGGATAGAGAAATGGGTCTTATCGGTAAAGAACACTTTGTACCCGGCAGCAGGCTGACGGTTTTGCTGAATACAAAGATGATCGCCGCACATCAACAGTGAAATAGTATCTTTTCCCATTTTGAAATTTCCGGTATACAACGCCAGGGTGTCTTTTGGAATGGAGATGGTTTTACGAAACTCCGGTTTGAAAAATCCTTCCCATTTATATACGGTGGCCACACTGTTCAGCAGTTCATTCACCACGGAAAAATCTTCTCCATTGATCATGATAACCACACCATTTCCGCCTTCCATACTGCCCCAGGAAGTACAGAGAAAGGCTTCATTACCGCCATTATGAGTAAACCATGGCTGTCCGGCCTTTTTCTCAATAAACACACCGAGGGCGGCGCTCTTGTCGATATAAGGCGTCATCCTTGTTTTCATCATCGGGGTGGACAACACTTTACCTTTTTTCCCATTCAACGTCAGCTGACACTCGATGATATAACGGGCGAGGTCACTGGGAGTGGTCCATAGTCCCGCTGCCGCTTGTTCCGGATATACATGGTATTTCCCATGCACCGGCTGATCATTGCCGTAATAGCCGGTGGCCAGGTTCAGGGTATCGGTGGGAGGCTGGCGGTACGAACTGTTTTTCATGCCGAGTGGCTTCAGCACATTTTTTTGCATCCAGTCTGCATAATCAGCTCCTGTAATATCCATCAGCATTTGTTGTGTGATAGTTGTGCCTCCGCCGGAATAGCGGTAGGCCTTCCCGGGTTGTCCAAAGGATTTTATTTTTTTGGTATTCGCCGGTCGTTCGCCATTTAGTACCTGGGTCAGTTTAGGGAAACTATCAGTCCGGTCATAACCGGGAAAGCCATGGATATCCAGTGCAGCGGTATGACTGAGCAGGTTTAATATCGTGATCTTTTTGTTTTTTGACAGACTGTCGTAAGGAAACTTCCAGTTGCGCAGGTACTGATTGATATCAGCTGCGGTATCCAGTTTGCCCTGCTGTACCAGTTTGAGGATGCCCATACTGTTCAGGCTTTTACTGATCGAAGCCGCCTGGAAACGGGTTTCCAGGTTCACTTTCCGGTTTTCTGACGAATCGGCCCAGCCATAGGCTTTGGCCCAATGAATTTTATAATTTTGAATGACGGCAATGCTGAGTCCTTTCACATGGGTTTCCCGGAGTCGTTGTTCGATTGAATTATTGGGCAATGTATCGCCAAAAATCAGGGAAGGGTTCAGGGACGTTTCGACCTGTTTGATTTTATTGAAAAGATCATCGGGTCCTGATTGGGCAACTAATTGAAAAGGCAATAGAAGGAGCAGGAAGAGTTTTTTCATGACTGGTTTTTGTGGCCCTAAAGTTAGGGGATCGGCTAAACCTGTTATTAGTTTTTCCAAACCGGCCCTTGTGGAACCGGCTGATCGCTGCAATCGATCAGAATACCTGGTGCTTTATTCAGCCAGGTTTTCTGCACTTTGCCTTTGTCGGGCATTGCTGTATGATTCCGCTTAATCCAGTTAAACAACCAGGTGGGTTCGTAGGTGGAATAGAGTGGGGCTGCTGCGTCATTTTCCGCAGACCAGCTTCTGGACATTAAAACTTTAAACAAGGACACCTGTGCCTCTTTATGACCGGACTGATATACCAACGAGTGAGGGGCTGTCCGGTCGATACGACATATTTCAGGAGGAATCATATCCAGTAATCCGGCGGCTTCGAGAAAACTGAAAGCAAAGGCGGAGCAACCGGCCCCTTCGCCTTCGAGCGGTTGGTTAAGCCCGTTATATAATTTATGATACCCTTTTTCTTTGTATTCGTTATAGTAATTCCAGAGCCGGTCAAAAACCGCTTGACTGATGCTGAATTCAAGGAAGGCAATATCCCCGTTTTTGGAACGTCGTTGTATGTCCGGCAAATTGATATCCGTTTCATCCAGTTTGCCCTGAATTTTTTCAAATAAAATTCCAAGACCATAACCGTTGAACAACACTTTGCGCGTCATGCCCGAATTTTTAACCGCACGCACACCGGCAATGACATGCTTTGTACTGTCTTTCAGTTCCACCATCATATGACCGATCGGATGCCGGTATTTTCCATAGGAAGACCGGGTCAGAAAATTCCGGAGATAACTGAAGACCAGTTTACCCGGCGATTCCCAACGCATTTGATGCGGTGCAGGAATAGTATAAATGGTGAGTGTCTGGGCTTTAATTTTATACGGGTAGAATAGACATAGGAGGGCTAAAATTATAATTACCCCCGATTTTTTATGAAAAGTGCCCGCCATTGGTACAATATACTTTTAACCAGCGGCACTTACTAATGATTTTGCTCAATCTGAGCGTTTTTCGCCCTGTGGCTCCTTTGGATTTGGAGGATTGCTGCCTTTAAGTGAACGGATAAAAGCGATTATAGTGGCAATTCTTTCTTTATCTATGCTATGTTTCCAGGCTGGCATGGCATGATCCGGTACTCCATTAAAAATGGTTAAAAAAAGTGCTTTGATACTATTGTCATGGAGCCAGTAATCATCAGTCAGGTTTGGCCCGATGGATCCGTTGGCATTTTCACGATGACAGACGGCGCAACTGATCGAAAAGTAGTTTTTTCCCTTTTTCAAAATGGCCGGATCCTTGCTGTTGGCCAGTTTCATAATCTGGCTTTCCGGATTTGACAAGTCTGATTCAAGTGAGGCCATCATCTGCTCTTCGGATCTGCGGCTATTTTCTTTTTGAAGAGAGTCCTTATGACGACGTTCCGGGGTATCGGGCCGGTATTGCAGCCAGGCGATTAAGGCAATTGCTTCATTATATACAGGAGAGGAGGGTGTAATATTATCACGTTTAAGGACTTGCAAAACAGCATTAGCTTGCATTTCCAGCGTCTGACGTATATCCAGACTGTCCGCTTCTGTTACGGTAGTGTATTCTTCACTTAGCAATTGAAGAATGACTTTATAGCTCAACGGGGCTTTCATTAATCCATAGTACCGTGGCATGTTCGAGCCGGGGGACATCATGCGGGGATCATATAAATGGTTATAATGCCAGGAGTCCGGATACTTACCGGCAATGTTTTCCAAACTTATTTTGTTACTGTCAAGTAATGGGGTACATGTATGACATTTATTGCAATTTTCCTGTTGGTAAATGTATTTCCCATAGGCAGTCAGGAGATTAAATGAAGTGTCGTAATTTGATCTGGTTCTATATGACCACTTTGTTTGTTTTGGTAAAACAAACGAGAAGAATAAAAGAGGGAGTAACAACAGGATCAGGATAAAGCTTTTTTTCATGAGAGAAAAGTACAAATAATCCAATTTATATCGCATGATTCAGCACCGGGATTCCATTGTTCAGTGAATTTTTCTTTAGCAAAGCTTTCTTATCTTTCCGCACAAACCAGCGATTGATGCAACCAAAACAATATGGCATTTTCTCCCTGCCCGTAATCGTGGGCGCCCTGGGTTTTTTCGTGGATATTTATGATCTTCTGCTTTTCAGTATTGTCCGCCGTTCCAGTTTTGCCGAACTGGGTGTAGCCGAATCTGCCATGAAATCCACCGGCGAAAACATCATCAGCTGGCAGATGCTTGGACTCACTATCGGTGGTATTCTTTGGGGCATGATGGGGGATAAGAAGGGACGTAAAAGTGTGCTCTTTGGTTCGATCCTCCTTTATTCCTTTGCCACCATTGCCAATGGAATGGCGCAGACAATTGAACAATACACCTGGCTGCGGTTCATTGCCGGACTGGGATTGGCGGGTGAACTCGGGGCCAGTATCACCCTCACGAGTGAATTATTACCCAAAGAAAAACGAGGGATTGCCGCAGCCCTGATTGCCAGCAGCGGGGTGATGGGTACGATTGCGGCTTATTTTGTTCACTGGCTGTCCGATGAAAACTGGCGGCTCTGTTATTATATCGGTGGCGCAATGGGACTGGCCCTGCTCTTATTACGCGTGGGGGTATTGGAAAGCGGTTTATTTGATGCGTCAAAAAAAGCCAAAGTGGCTCATGGTAATTTCCTTCATTTTTTTAATAACCGGGATCGTTTTGCCCGCTATATGCGGGGTATCCTGATCGGGTTGCCGGTCTGGTATATTATCGGGGTACTAATCAGTTTCTCCGATGAATTTGCCAAGCAGTTCGACATCACCGGATTTGATCAGCCTACCGCCCTGATGCTCCAATATGTAGCTTTACTTTTCGGTGATATGACGGCGGGACTGCTAAGTAATGTGATCCGGAGCCGCAAGAAAACCCTCCTGATCTTTTACGCGATCACTGCCTTTTTCCTGGCGATTTTCTTTATCACAAAAGGCGGCGGCTCGGCCACCAATATGTACCTGATCTGTATGGGACTCGGTTTTGGCTCCGGTATTTCCGTATTATATATCACTATGAGTGCCGAAACCTTCGGCACCAATTTACGAGCCACGGCCGCCATCTCTATACCCAATTTGGTTCGTGGTTTTCTGCCCGTCATTCTCCTGATCTTCCAGTGGCTGCGCAGTGAAAACGTGCTGAATAACTATATCAGCGGAGCCTGGGTCACCGGCCTGATCGTATTGCTGGTAGGGTTTGTGTCGGTGCTTTATACTAAGGAAACCTGGGGGAAGGAGCTGGATTTTCTGGAAGAAACGGGAAGGAAGTAAAAAGTCAAAAGTAAAAAGTAAAAATTGCAGGTTGAAAGATTGAAAATTTATTCCTGACTGTTCATTTCTGCCTTTGCTCGGAGCTTCTTTATATAAATGTTTTTTCTGCTTTCGTATTTTTTACTTTTTACTTTTTACTTTTGACTTACCACATCGCTACTTCAGAAATTAATTATGACAAAACTTCTAATATCACTCACCCTTGCCATCACATCAATTTGCTGGATATCTCCTGTAAAGAAAACCCCGGCGATCTACCAGCTGACAATCTTTCAGTATAAAGACAGTGTACAGGAAAAAACCCTGGAGACCTATTTTGAACAGGCGTTACTTCCTGCATTGCACAAACTGGAATATAACCAGGTGGGCGTCTTTAAGTCCTGGGCCAATGATACATCGGCTGTTAAGAAAATCTATGTGCTGGTGGCCGGGAAATCAATGGATGAACTGAATGGAATTAAGGACAAACTCGCGAAAGATGGCGCGTACCTCGATAAAGGGAAAGCATACCTGGATGCGATATATACAAGCGCTCCATACTACCGGATAGAAACGATATACCTGAAAGCGTTTTCCATGGCTCCAGAACTGACCTTGCCTGCTTTGAAGGGCCCGAAAAGCGAAAGGGTCTACGAACTGCGTAGTTATGAAAGTGCCACGGAAAAGATCTTCCGGAATAAAGTACATATGTTTAATGAAGGGGGAGAGATCGCCCTTTTTAAAAGGTTAAATTTCAACGCCGCCTTTTACAGCGAAGTGATTGCCGGCAGCAAAATGCCCAACCTGATGTACATGACTTGTTTTGAAAACATGACCGACCGCGATGCACATTGGAAAAGCTTTGGCAGTGATCCGGAATGGAAAAGATTATCCGCCCTCCCCGAATACCAGCATAATGTATCGCTAAATGAGAAGAATTTTTTAAGACCGGTTGACTACTCGGATTATTAAGTAAAAATTAAAAAGTAAAAATAGCAGGCTGAAAGATTGAAACTACATTCCTGGCACTTCATTTCTTCCAATTTTTGAAGATTCAATATAAAATGATTTTTCTGCTTTAGAATTTTTTACTTTTTACTTTTTAATTTTGACTTCCCGACTTCTTCCCCTATTTCTTGCTGACCCTGTACAAACTCCCTCCATCCGTAACCGCAAACAACATTCCCTTATAAAATGCCACATCGCGGAAGCGTTCGTTTTTATCTACCAGTAAACGTTCCTCTCCGGTGATTTTATTGTTTTTTATGATCAGGCGGGCAATATGTTGTCCGCTGAGTCCTCCGATAAAAAGATTATTTTCCCATTCAGGTATATCCTTGCTTTTGTAGAAAGTCATACCACTGGGGGAGAGGGTGGGGTCCCAATAATATACGGGCTGTTCCATCCCGGCTTTCTGCTGCAGGGCTTCACCTACTTGCTGTCCGCTGTACTCAATGCCATAGGTAATGACGGGCCAGCCATAGTTCTTGCCGGCTTTAATGATATTCAGTTCATCGCCACCACGTGGACCGAACTCTGCTTCCCAGAGATCGCCAGTTACCGGATGGATATCCAGGCTCTGGCAGTTGCGGATTCCATAGGCATAGATCTCGGGGATGGCACCGGCTTGTTTGGCAAAGGGATTTCCGGGAGCGGGTTTGCCGTCTTTCGTGATACGGAATATCTTACCTAAGCCTGAACTGAGTAACTGGGCCTGTGCCCGGCCTTCGGAAATGGAACGTTCACCGGTGCTGACAAAGAGATAACCGCTTTTGTCAAATAATAAACGGGAACCGAAATGCAAGACACTTTTCAAAGCGGGTGTTGCCCTGAAAATGACCACCGGATTATCCACTGTCCCGTTTTTTTCATTGAGTTGTCCTTTGGCTACTGCCATCAGGTTACCGTTACCGGAGGTTTCTGAATAGGACCAGTAAATGGTTTTATTGGTCGAATATGCCGGATCCGGTGTTACATCCAGCATGCCACCCTGGCCTTTATCATCTACCTGGGGGAATCCGGTGATTTTTTTCACCAATGCACCATCGGTGGTATGAATCTGCATATACCCTTTCTTAAAAGTCAGCAACAACTGTCCATCGGGCAGGGGTACCACGGCCCAGGGTTGCCCGAGTTTATCACCGATCTTGTCCACCTTATAAGCAGTAGTGGTTTTGGCACCACTAATCCTTGTCTGACCGGTAAATGCCGGTTTATAATCCGCATTGGCTTTCCGGGTTTCCACCGGGGGCAATTGATCGCCGTCTGTAGTTGTGACAGGATTGCCATTGCTTTGGATACAGGCATTCAAAAGGATGGCCGATCCGGCAAGTAAAAAAAGGACAGGTAATTGTTTCATGTTTTCAATGTTGAAGCGTAAAAATAATGAACTCTGTTCTAACAAAGCATGGGATTAATTGTTTAGGCGGAAGGTTCAATGCGACGTGAAGAACAAACAGATAAAATATACTGAACGGTGTGGTCTCCGGGTCGTACGTATTCTTATTCTTTGTAATACCCTTCACTCAGCCCGAATTTTCTTTCCGGGGCCTTATTCTCTATTTCATGAAAGGCGGTCGGGGAGAGGCTTGTAAAATCCTTATAGTCCTTTACCAGGTGCTGGTAATCGTGGTAACCGCATTCAACCGCAATCCGGAGCCAGTCATATTCCGGCTTCGAGTTTTTTAAACGGAAGGCCCGGTCGAATCGGATAATCCGTTCATACAGTTTTGGATTGACACCGGTTCGTTCTTTAAACCGGCGTTCAAACTGTTTTGTACTCAGACAGGCTTCGCGGGCAAGCTGGTCGAGACTGTATTTTGTATTTCCGGTTAATAATAACGCCCAGGCATGGTCGGTCAGCAAGCGGGGCTTTTTCTGATGCTTTATCAATCCATGCACAAATTCATTGGCTATCCGAATCATGTCCGGGTAACCGATCGCGTGATACAACTGTTCATTAACTCTCCTTAGTTCACTGGAAAAAACAGCTTCTGCATCGATATATTGATTGTTCAGTTCGGCAGCTGAAATCCCCGTTAGCCGGTACAAGGCACCAGGATAAAAAATAATCTGGAAAACGAGGAAATGATGCCCGATCATCCGGTGGGTAACTTCGGTGAACTGACCATACAGGACAACGGGAATATGTTTGATTTCTTTACCGGATTCCGCATACTGAACGGTTTCCGTATCGTAAGGATAAAATGCCAGGCAATGCTCGGGCCGTGGCGGATAGGCCTTGGGAGGCACTACCTGTCCTTTTTCAAACCGGAGGTGCACGATCCGGTAGAGCTGTACAAATTCCCTGAGTTCAGGGGCTGGTATGAAATCTTTTAGCAGCAAACTTTTAGGTTCTATAGTTAAGGTACTGCTTTTTTATAATGTCAGGGGTGGACCTACAACTTTCATCTGGTGCTCCGCATGGATCCGGTCCATTTCTTCGGGACTGGGACGTTCGGTCAGTTTATTCATATAGGAGAAAAATTCTTCCATTTTCCCGGCGGGCTGGAGGAAATAAATCAGTTTCCCCCGTTCGGTCAGTTGAATCCAGGTATGTGGAATACCACGGGGAAGGAAAATGGTCTGGCCTGCCTTTAAAACATGTGTATCTTCTCCAACTACAAATCGGTATTCACCCTCAATAACCATAAAAATCTCATCCTGTTCAAAATGGATATGCAGCATCGGACCCACTTTGCCCAGGCCGGTGTATTCAAAAACAGAAAGTTGTCCGCCGGTATCTTTCGACGAGATTTTGAGATCATTGGGATGAACACCCAGGAACTTCACCACTTCGCCAAACCGGGATTTGCCCGAACCGACAATAAAGGGATCTCCCTGGATTGAGTGCTTCAATTGTTTAAATGGAATCCGGGCCAATGCCAGTCCGGGTGCAGCCAGTAATCCGGCCATCAGGAATTGTTTACGTTGCATACGATTGGTTTTTGTACTGTAAAAATGAAGCCGGATGGTTATAGGTTAGTGGTAAAAAAAAGACATTTTCAGGGATAGCTGCAGATAATGGATTTGTTATTGATCTGAAAGTGTCAGGAAGTATTCATTAACTGGTAACTGATGTTCAATTGTCGGCCAGCAGGTTAACTGCTTTTCCCTAAATTGCAGGTATGCCCCTGATTTCCAAAAAAGGAACTTTTATGCTGCTATTGATTTTCACCGTAGTATTTCTGGTGAAATGTATGGATAGTAAAAAAATCTCCACAGATCCCCGGGGAGTGGAGTATGCCGGTGCGGGTTCCTGCCGATCCTGTCACCAGGCCGTATATGATTCATTCCGGCTTACTTCCCATCATGCCGCTACGGCTCCCGGTGACCCGGCCCTTGTAAAAGGGAGTTTTCTGGAAGGGAAAAACAGTTTTGCCTTTGACGATAACCGGCAGGTGAAAATGGAAAAAAGGGGAGGACGTTTGTACCAGGTTTTGTATAAAGACGGAAAAGAAAAAGAGGCTCATCCTTTTGATATCAGTTTTGGCAGTAAAAATGCACAAACCTGGCTGTATTGGAGTGGCAATAATACTTACCAGTTACCTATTTCCTTTTATACTTCAGTCAATAACTGGGGCACCAGTCCGGGCTATTCCATTCTTTACCCTTCTTTTGACCGGCTGATCGGACGAAATTGTTTTGAATGTCATAGTTCCCATATTGGGTTCCTGCATGGAGCAGATAGCAGCCCGTTAACCACGAACAACCCGCAGAAAAGAGAAGAGATGGATCGTCGTTCACTCGTTACGGGAATTGACTGTGAACGTTGCCATGGGCCGGCCCGTGAGCACGTAAATTACCATGCGCAAAATCCAGGTCAGTCGCAAGGCCGCTTTATCACCCGGATCTTGGGTATGAGCAGACAGCAGCAACTGGATGCCTGTGCGGTTTGTCATTCAGGCAATGACCGGGTAAAAAAGAAATCCCGTTTTGCATTCCGGCCGGGTGATACCCTTTCTCATTTCTTCGGGTCACTGATGGACAGTATCATCAAAACCGAACCGGATGTACATGGCAATCAGTACGGGCTGCTGACCGAAAGCCGGTGTTTTATCCAAAGCCTGCAGCTGACTTGTAATACCTGTCATGATCCGCACCGGGATTCTCCGTCTAACCTGGCGATCTATTCTGCCAAATGTGTGGGTTGTCATCCGGTTGGCAGTCCGGCTTTCTGTACCGTTCAATCACCTGGAGCCGATGTCTTAGTACAAAACTGTATTGACTGTCATATGCCCAACCAGCCTTCGTCTGCCATCAGCTTTCAGTTGTCCGGGTCCACCCAGCGTTATTCTTATTATTTGCGTACCCACAGAATCGGGGTGTACCATCTGGAAACGAAATAAACTCAACGAATGAACTAAAAAAAATGCCAGCATCAGCTGACATTTTTTTTTAATTGACTATCGGACATGCTCAATGGTGATTATTTTTCTTTCCGAATGTCCGGATATAGTTCACGAGGTCGCCGGGAATCCTGGTTTTACCAAAGCTTCCTTCCATCGCATCCTGATTTCCCGGAATTCTTTTCTTGAAACCAGGCATATCGCTATGTCCTGAATAAATTTTGTAAAGCATAGCCCCATCGGATTGTTTCTGGAAAATTTCCAGGGTGAAATCGGTAGGGGTGTTATTCAGTTTATACGCCCGCTTGCCGGAACCTTTACCATCAGTTCCATGACAGGACAAACAGAAATAGTCATATAACTCTTTGCCGGAAGCAATAGAAGCTTCATCGGCAGGTACAGGGTTTGTCAGTTTCTCATATTTCTCCGGGACTTTCCAGGGATCTTCCTGGAAGGAAATAAAAGACAGCGCGGAGGCCAGTACAACGATAACGCCGGTCAGTATGATTAGCTTTTTCATTTTTAATGTGTTTGTAAGATCATCAATAAAATTTCGTCAGTTAAAAGTAGACCGGAGTGGTATGTGGTTATTATGACGCCTGTCAAAGCCTTTAATGCGTTTGCTCAGTTTTTGTCAGCAGGTAAATTACAGACATGTCTTTTAATAGGAATGAAAGTCAATGCCAGCCTTGATTACATCGATTTGTAAAACGAAATGACCAACTGGTGACAACCATTTTTCTTTAAAATTAACTGTAGTAGTATTGTTTACTGCTTACAGTTTAATGAATTCCACCCGCCGGTTCAGGGCTTTATTGGCCAGGCTGTTATTGGGCGCTACCGGTTCTGCTTCACCACGTCCATCCGTTTGTATCCGGGAGGCATCAATGCCAAAAGATGCCACAAGTTCATTCTTCACCGCCGCGGCCCTTCTTTTGGAAAGATCCAGGTTGGCCGCATCGGCTCCATCAGCATCCGTATGACCTATGACTTTGATTTTCACTTCCGGGTTTTCGTTCAGAATATTGGCAATCTCTTTGAGCGAACCATAGGAAGCCGGTTTTACCACATCTTTATTCACATCAAAGTATATCCCATAGCTGACAATCTTTCCTTCTGTCATAAGTTTGTTACGCATATCCGGGGCACCAACCGCGATCCGGATATTACTGACCAGTGCCGCACCATCTTCAAACCGGATCCGGTCCATTTTTACAGAAGTCAGTGGAAAAGCTTTTGGCAGATCAAATAATTTATTTTCGTCTACATAATAGCGTACCCTTGATTTCTGCACCCATACGGCAATATGGTATTTCTGATTTTCTTTTTGGTAATACTGATGATCATCTTTAAAACCGGTAAGCCCAAAATCCTGTCCTTCTTCCCCATTAATATAGGTCCGGTAATAGGGTCTTCCGAAGTATTCAACCCCGCAATTAAAACCAGCTTTGCCAGGTACAGAACCTCCATCCCAGGAACGAACATTGATACATTGCATCAGCCGGAAACCATATCCCGCCATCCGGTCTTCTTCTCCTTTGATCGGGATCACATCAAATTCAATGGTATAATTTTCTGGCAGTTTAAGTAAGGAGTCTGTCCAGATATCCGTACGGCCAATATACCGCATCCAGCGACCGGGATAAAGATTACTGGTAACGATTTCTGCTGAGCCATTGGTATTCCATAAGGCGGGGAAATCCCCCACATTGTCCTGCGAAAAGTCATCAAAAAATACCACCCGTTCACCCGGCACAAAATCATACTTGGAATACAATTGCAGTCCGGGCAGGGTATCTTTCTTTATAACATCCGCTGCCTTTCCGGGATCCGGTTTTTCTGCAGGAACCGGTGCCGGCGATTCAGTTTTTTGCGGAACTTCTTTCGGCTTTTCCTTTTTGTCAAACAGGCTGTCTATCGCCTGATCCGTTTTTTTCTCTATCGCCCGGTTGGCTTTTCTCTCGAGGATTTTTTTTGGATTTAATATCTGTGCCGCTAAAGGCTGGGTAAACAAAAATGCAAGGGCAGCCAGGCAGTAAAGTGCAGACCTTTTCATAAATGTGTATTTTGGAAAAGGTAATCCGCTGGCGAAGGAGGTTCCTTTGATAAGGGTCATTCATTCCCGTGATTATAATCAAAAGCCCGCTTACCGATGGAAGTATTGAATCAGAGCTGAAATTCCCATACCGTACGGTAATGTCCTTTTTCCTCCACATATTCGAGGAAGGACTGGTAAAACTTATCGCCCCCGATCGTGGCACTGTCGCCTATTACCAGCAACTGCTCTTTGGCCCGGGTGATTGCCACATTCATCCGCCGGTAATCTTTCAGAAAACCGATATCACCATCATCATTACTCCGAACCAGTGACAAAATGATTTTTTCTTTCTCCTGTCCCTGGAAACTGTCGATCGTGCTGATCCGCATGACCGCAGGGAGCATTTCTTTAGCCGCGGCCACCTGCCCTGAATACGGGGATATAAATGCCGTGCCCGCCGGATCCCATGCTTCCTGTTCGAGGAATTGCCGGATGATCTGCAGTTCACCTTCATTCTGTAAACTGATTCCGTCCGGACCCTGTTTTTCATTAAATCCGGAGCCTGCTGTATCTATAAATGTGATATGGGTGCCTCTATTTTCCAGGTGAATTGCTGTTTTCAGTAATTCCTTATAAAAATAGCGGCTGCTGAATCCGGCAATGGATTCCCGCATCCGGTATTGGGTATCGAGCAGGTAAACAGCACCTGTATGTGGAATGGCCACTTCGAGGATGGAATTATTAAAACCCATGGCAGCTGCCTGATGACTCAATACCGTGGGTGGTAATTGCCAATGATCACCGGCCAGCACAATCTTTTCTGCCATCGGGAAGATGCACCAGGCCAGGGGTTCAATACATTGTCCGGCTTCATCCAGGAACAGGGTATTGAATTTTAACTGACCCACTCCGGCATCATAAAGGCCAATCGGGGTGCCCGCAATCACCTTGGCTTCTTCAAAGAGTTTCTGTTCATTGTAATCCTGCAGTTTACGGATCTCCGCGCGGATGGCTTTAACTTCCTTGAACAAAAGATTCCGTTGTTCCCGTTCCGCTTTGCCAAAACTTCGTTTGTATTTTAAGGCCATCCGTCGAAATTCTTCGGCCCTTATCTTGAGTTGTTTGATCTCTTTCTGCGATTTGCTGTTACCCAGTTTGCCTTCGGGGGTATGTGCAAAGACAGCGGCATCCGTTTTACTGCTGTTGCCCACCCGCAGCAGGTTAATCCCCAGTGAAATCAGGGTTTTGGAGATATGATCCACCGCGGCATTACTGGGAGCCGATACCAATACTTTTTCTCCCTGTTGCACTAACTGGAAAATAGCTTCCGCCAATGTGGTGGTTTTACCGGTGCCCGGAGGGCCATGGACGATCAGCAGGTCTTCATTATTTACAATGGCTCGGATCGCTTCCTGCTGACTCTGGTTTAAGGAACTGTTTTTAAATGTAAGGGAAAGGCCGGATGCTGTTGTATTGGCTTTTGCTGTGATGGCCGGTCCATGAATCTGTTCAAAAAGCCGGAACAGTGATTTATGCTGCTCCAGTTCATTCAGTACTTTCTTCATGATAGACGTGGTACGGGTATCCGGCGCCAGTTTGATACCTACGCCGTCGTCTTCGATCCAGTCCGGAAAATCAGGGGCAAATAACCGGAACTCACCCGCTTTCCCTTCCAGGCTTATTAAAACTCCTTTGATTGGTTCTTCCCCACTGATAAAACATTCAATAGCGGCACCATCCCTGAACAGGTTGGTTTCGGGAGGGAATGCCAACCGGAAACTGATTTCAGGGTAATCGGCATATCCGAAGTTTTTACGGGTAATAATCAACGGATGTAAGGCCAGGCCTTCCGATTTCAGCTGTTTTAAGGTATGGGCCTGATCGAGTGCATAACGGGTGGCTTGTTCTTTTTCCTCCAGGTTCACACAGGTCAGCAATTTTTGCAATTGGGGGTGCATGGCCGGAAGATAAGTAAATAGCCCATGGGTGAAATGATAATTTTTCAGATTGACTGAAGAAAATTATCTTCCGTTCTCTGTTGCTTTAAACGGCAGTAAAACAGTTTATTCACCTCAACGATTAGAACCTGGTTCAGGAAAGAAATATTGCCTTAGTCTGTAACCGGCTGGCTGGTTCCGGCCTTTCACTGGAAGTAATGGCCCGGCTGGAAGGACTGTTGCACCAGTACAATATCCCTAAAACGGTTTTCATCCAGGACTGGCCGGATTCCTTTGATGGCTTTTCTGATATTTACCTGGTCGGGGGTGATGGAACGCTAAATTATTTTATAAATAAGTACCCTGATATTACCATCCCCCTGGTGATCTTCAAAGGGGGAACCGGAAATGATTTTCACTGGCTGCTTTATAGAGATGTGGATATGGTCAGCCAGTTTAAACAAGTATTGGATTTACCCGCCCGCCCGGTGGATTGTGGCCGTTGCAACAACCGGTTATTTATAAATGGAGTGGGGGCCGGGTTTGAAGGAGCAGTAGCCAAATCACTCAGCGCCAAAAAAAAGCTACCCGGGAAAACCTCATACCTGCTAACGATTCTGCAGAAAATTTTCAGTTATCGCTCCCGGCATTTTACTATCATGACCGGTGACAAGGTAATTACCGGAAAAAAATTGCTGGTGGATATCAGTAACGGACGCCGGGCCGGAGGCGGTTTTCATATTGCACCTGAAGCCAGGGCCAATGACGGACTGCTGGATCTGGTGTTGGCTGATGCTTTGTCTTCCTTACGCCGGCTGATCTACCTGCCCGTTATCGAAAAAGGGAAACACCTGGGACTGTCCATTATTACCCATTTGCCGGTCAGGTCTGTACGTATTCAGTCACTGGAAATTATCCAATACCACCTGGATGGGGAATATGCGGAAGCCACAGAACTGAATATAACAATCAGGGAAAAGGCCTTTCTTTTCCGTTACTGAATATTTCAATTTTGCCGGCCATCACAAGCAAAACCAGTTCCCCCATTTCTTTTAATTTTGCGCCATGACTATTTTTTCTGATCCGCATATAGGGTTCGCCGGTACCACAGATATACCGGCTATTATGGAATTATTGAATAGTGCCTACCGGGGTGAAAGTTCCAGAAAAGGCTGGACTACCGAAGCGGACCTGATTGCCGGGAATGTTCGTACGGATGAACAGAATCTGACCGACGTGATGGCGATTCCCGGCAGTGTTTTTCTGAAGTATACGAATGAAGACGGACAGCTGCAGGGTTGTGTCAATCTGCAGGTACAAGATCAACGTGTTTATCTCGGCATGTTCAGTGTGCATCCCGGATTGCAAGGGACGGGTATCGGAAAAATCATTCTCCGTTCGGCTGAAGAATTTGCCCTTTCCCGGGATTGTACCCGTATTTATATGTCTGTGATCTCTGTCCGGGCAGAACTGATTGCCTGGTACCAGCGCCATGGCTATGCGGATACCGGAGAACGGAAGGCTTTTAAGGAAGACGGGCTTACCGGCAAACACCTTCGGGAACTGGAATTTATGACCCTTGAAAAGCCGCTCTGACCTGTTGCTTGCAGTAAAGCGGCGATGACCTATTTTCGGGGCATGGTTTTATTAGATGTCAGGGGGATTGGGAAAGTTGAGAAAACAGGTTTTTCTGTAAATGATATTCATTTCTCCCAGGAACAATACCAGCAGATTGCCATTGTGGGCGAAACCGGCTCAGGTAAAACCAGCCTGCTCAAAATGATTGCCGGTTTAATACAGCCAGATTCCGGTGAGATACTTTTTGAAGGCAACCGGGTATTAGGTCCTTTGGAAAAACTGTTACCCGGTCATCCCCGGATCGCTTATCTCAGTCAGCATTTTGAATTGCGGAATAATTACCGGGTCGAAGAAGAACTGGAAGCCCGGAATAAACGCACTGAAGAAGAAGCGCAGGCTATTTATGAAGTTTGCCGGATCACGCACCTGCTTAAAAGAAGAACGGATCAGTTATCTGGTGGAGAACGTCAACGGATTGTGCTGGCCCGCTTACTCACGACTTCCCCGTCTTTGTTATTACTGGATGAGCCTTATTCCAATCTCGACCGTCATCATACCCAGGTGATCAAAGCGGTGTTGAAAGACCTGGTGGAACAATGGAAGATCAGTTGTATCATGGTCTCCCATGATGCGGAAGATCTCTTATCGTGGGCCGATCGGGTACTGGTAATGCGGGAGGGCCGAATTATACAGGATGGTAGTCCGGAGACTATCTATGAACAGCCACTTGATAGTTATACCGCTTCCTTACTGGGTGAATTTAATCTGCTGGATCATTCATTAGCGGCCGTTTTACTTCCGGGCAGTGAAATACCTGCTGACAAAAAATGGATGCTTCGTCCCGAACAACTGAACCTGGACAGAACGGATCATTCCCCGGTAGCTGCCGTCATCCGTGAAATGCATTATTGCGGCAGTCACTATTTGGCCCATGCCGAAGTTATGGGGCAGGAATTGAAAATCAGATCTTCCATCAGATTAGAAACAGGAGTAACGGTTGGCCTATCTTTATTACCCGGCAATCCCTGGTTTATTTAATAAAAACAAAAACAGACAACGATGAAAACAATCTTCTTCCTATTATTCAGCCTGACCGGAATTACCACTTTTGGTCAGCAAAAAATAAAACCCATTTCCGTGGCCGACAGCACCAAAAAAATACAGGTGGTGGAAACAGCCTGTGGGCAATGTCAGTTCGGATTAAAAGAAAAAGGATGCCTGCTGGCTATACGCATTAAAGGCCAGGCTTATTTTGTAGATGGTACAACAATCGATGAGCACGGTGATGCGCATGCGGAAGATGGCTTTTGCAATGCTATCCGTAAATCTGAAGTACAGGGTACTGTTGTGAAAGGCCGTTTCAATGCCACTTATTTTAAACTGTTACCGCCGGCAGCCGTTAAAAAAGAACAGCAGTAAACAGCAAAGCCCGGTAACCTGCCGCCTATTCATCCTTATTTTTTGGAAAATCCCCAAAAATTCTGTAACCTTAGTACTTAAACCAAAAACATATGACCATAAAAAAAACAATGCCTGCTTACCGGATGATCCTGGGTGCATTCTTTCTGACTGCTGTGATGGCGGTTGGTTGTAATGAAGGCACAGAGAAAAAAGAACCTGTTAATGATTCACCTAATGTGACGGCTCCTGTGCCTCCGGTGACGGATACGCCTGCGCCCCCGATTGATACATCAAAAATGAAAGAGGCTTCCACCCGGCCGGTAAAAACTACCGACTAAGTGCAGGCTTAAAATGATTGAAAGGTTTCCGGTTTACGGGAACCTTTTATTTTTTGGGGGAACCCGGAGTCTCCGGTGTAGCGGAAGGCTTCTCCGGATCGGCGGTTATAGTGGCCGGTTGTTGCGATTCCTTTTCTGCCAGGGCAGCGGCCGCCGCTGCTTCTTTTTTCACCGCTTCCCCATGCCGGTGATGAATCAGTTTATGGATAAACCAGTGCTCCAGTTTATGGTGCAGAGGAATGAGTATGGCGGCAATGGCCACAAAAATCAGAATTTCCAGCACGGGGGTATGGTGAGTAATATCAGCCACGGTGGGGTGGAGGAGTAAGGTCAGGTATTCAAAAAGAAACAGAAGAGAAAGCACACCCAATACGCGGATGACTTTAATATGCACATTTACCCGGCTAAGCACCAGGGTGATCAGGAAGAAACCCGGAATGAAAATCGCAATCAGCAACATCTGCAGTTGTTTGAAACGTTGCGCCCTTTCCAGTCTTTTCTGTTCTTCCATTTCCATTTGTCGGTATTGTTCGTTGCTGGTGATCACCTGTGACTCACGGATACGGCTCTTGCTGTTGACCGAATCGTTTAGCCCCCGGACATAACTGACATACATAAAAGCACTGTCAATACTCCGCTCCAGTTGGAAATGCTGGGTCAGAAATTCAGCGGCTTCCAGTTCCTTGCTCAGGAATCCGGCATTTTTGGCAAGCTGCCTGGAGGCATTGGCATAAAAACTCGCGGAATCGCGCTGATCTGTTTTTTCAAACAGGTTGGCCAGTCCCAGTAAAGCTTCACATAGTATTTCATCGTCTTTGGCGGCGGTCAGCAAACCGATGCCCGTGCGGTAATTCAGGGCAGACGCTTGATAATTACCCTGTTTGAGATAGGTATGACCCAGGCCGGTCATGGAAGTGCCGATCAGGTCACCGTCTCCCAGTTTACGGGCGATAGCGAGGGAGGTACTGAAATAATTATAGGCTGAATCTGAAATATCCACCCGGTTAAACACATCCCCGATATTAAGGTTGATATAATATTTCATATCCTCCACATTACTGGAGCGGATCACTGAATCAGCTTTCCGGTAATATTCGAGGGCTTTGGGGTATTCCTCCTGTAAAACATATACCACCCCGATATTCATCAGTACACTGGCCAGGTTCCTCGGCTTATTCCGTTTTTCTTCAATCTGTAGTTTCTGGATATTGAGTTCCAGCGCCCGTGGATAGTTGCCGATTTTCACCAGGGTATTGGCGAGTACACCCAGGGCCCTGGATTCACCCTCCAGGTAATTGATTTTACGGGCCAGGTATAGTGCCTGCGTTGACAGGTATTGTGCAGTGTCCGGGTTATATCCGCCCATATCACGGGCGAGTTGCCAGAGGAGTTTCACCCGGGCCGTATCCACACTTTCCAGCCGCAACAGATTGCGCATACTGTCCACATTCGACTGCTGCGCACTGACCGTTACTGACTGAAGGAACAGGCAAAAAACAAGGAGGCAGCGGAGTGACCGGTATAGTAAAGTGAAATCCCGTTGGTTCATGAGTCTGTCTTAATCGTTCTAATTTATAGAATAAAAACGGATTACGCATTTTTTAGACGTCAACGGGTTGAATAATTTTTTGGGTAAACCGGATGAATTTGGTAGATTTAATTTCACCTCAAACCTGCTGCTGATGAATCGTTTACTCCGGCTGTGCCTGTTGTTTTCAGGACTGTTTGCTGCCGTTTCCTCCTATTCCCAGACTTTATATGAAATGCGCTATTCCTACACCAGCGATGGGGTTACGGACCGCTTAAGTGCATTTATATTGAGGAATGATGATGGAACCGGTCTGGTCAGGGTGGCTTATCTCAATTCCGAGGATAATAAGAACAAACTGGTTGAAATGGAGATGCAGGAATCGTATGGCCAGCATGAGGATGGAACGGAAGACAGTTCACAACTGGTATTTGTAGGCCTTAATCCACGATTCATTATTGGTACGCCCGATGACGAATTCCTGGAAGATCATTTTGTGTTCAGCTTTAATCCGGATTCGGGTTTCTATGAACCTTCTTTTGTTTTTTCAATGCCGGATGATACCTCTACCCAGGTAGGTCAACTGGAGGAAGTACGGTTCCTGAACCAGGAAGACCTGACCCAGGAACTGGTCTTGCAGTTTTTTACAGAGCAGGATGTTTTTTATAAGCAACTTTTTGAAACCAGTACCCGTGGACTCAGTGCGGATGATAAGCAGGCCCAGCTGCACCTGGTACTGGTGGCCAATACAGAAGATAAGGATATCGGGAAAACCTGTGTGATTGATAAAGATGCCACCTATAAAACTTTCAGTGAGATTGCCGAATTCCTGGAAATAAATTTTAAACCAACGGTGATCGCCGGTAAGGAATTCAGTAAGGTCAATGTGGATAAAGCGGTCAGTTCAGTACGGCCAGGGCCCAATGATATTGTGGTCTTTTATTATTCCGGGCATGGGTTTAATGAGGTGGATGAGCAATACCAGTTTCCTTACCTTGATCTGCGGGATAAAAGTTTCCAGAAATATGGAGGGGCTTATACCATGAATGTGGAAGCCATTTACCAGAAACTCCGGGCCAAAGGGGCCCGTCTCAACCTGGTGATCAGTGATTGCTGTAATAAGGATCCGACATCCGGGGCTCTGGTCAGTTCAGAAGGGGCTTCCACCCGAACCTCCTCCATTGGCTGGAATAAGGAGAATTGTCAGGCGCTGTTTATGTCCAAACAACCGATGTCCATTATGATGACGGCTGCACAAAAAGGCGAATTGTCTGCCGGCAATCCTTCTGATGGTGGAATATTCACTTTTATTTTCCGGGAACAACTGGAAAAAGCACTAGGACCCTTTACCCGTAACCCCAGCTGGAACAACCTGGTGCAGTCCGCTAAAAAAGAAACCGTAAATAAAGCACGTACAACCTGGTGCAATAAAGAAAAAAGAATCGTTTGTGTGCAGAACCCGGTTTTCAAAATGGAATAAACGGTCTTTTTTCCGGTGTATAGATTCCCTGCAGATATTCTAATGATTAAAATATCTTTGGGGAATAATCTCAGTATATGAAAAAGATTGGCCACACAGGAACCGGATACAACCTGTATCCGGTTATTTTTTTGTTTTTCATTTCAATGGTTGCCGCAAATGCCCAGTCGCTACGGGTAGAACCCATGAACTGGTGGGTAGGTATGAAAAATCAGCAACTTCAGTTGATGGTGTACGGGGAGGGAATCGGATCTTCCACACCTGTATTGGCTTACCCCGGGGTGAAACTGGAGAAAGTACATAAAGCGGAAAGCCCTGATTATCTTTTTTTGGATTTGCGGATAAACGCAGGTACTAAACCCGGCAGTTTTAATATCCGGTTCAATAAGCAGGGAAGTACAGTGGCTACCTATAATTACCAGCTGGCAGCTAGGAACAAGGAGCGTGCAGCGGTGAAAGGCTTTTCCCCGGCTGATGTGGTTTACCTGATTACCCCTGACCGGTTTGCCAATGGGGATCCTTCCAATGATGTGGTGGAGGGGATGCGGGAGAAAAAAATCAACCGGACCAATGATTATGGCCGCCATGGCGGGGATATCAGGGGGATGATCAATAATCTGGATTATATCGCTTCTATGGGTTTTACGGCTATCTGGCCCACACCCTTACTGGAGAATGATATGCCGAATGCTTCATATCACGGGTACGCAATTACAGATTTCTATAAAGTGGATCCCCGCTTTGGTACACTGGAAGAGTATAAGGAATTAGCCGACAAAGCCCGTCAGAAGGGCTTAAAGCTGATTTTTGATGGGGTGGTGAATCATACCGGTTCGCAGTACTGGTGGATGAAGAACCTCCCCTTTAAAAACTGGATTAATTATCCGGACTCCATCCGGATTACCAACCACCGGCGTACGGTACACCAGGACCTTTATGCTTCAGCGTCCGACAGGGAATTGATGGTAAAAGGCTGGTTTGTAAGACAGATGCCGGATATGAACCAGGATAACCCTTATCTGTCCACTTACCTGATCCAGAACAGTATCTGGTGGGTGGAGACCCTCGGTTTGGCCGGTATACGTCAGGATACCTATCCCTATTCTCAGAAAAAATTCCTGGAGCAGTGGAGTTGCCAGATCATGAATGAATATCCAGGATTCAGTATTGTAGGAGAGGAGTGGAGTACCAACCCGGTTATTGCGGCTTACTGGCAAAAAGGAAAACCCAATACAACCGGGTATAACGGCTGCCTGAAGAGTACTATGGATTTCCCTATTCAATCTGCGCTGATGCAGGCGCTGACCGAACCGGAGTCATGGGATAAGGGACTGGTGAAACTCTATGAGGCCCTGGCTAACGATTTCGTATATGCGAGCCCGAAAGATCTTCTGGTATTTGGCGACAACCATGATATGGACCGGGTGTTTACCTCATTGAAGAAAAACCCGGAACTGATGCAGATGGCGATGAGTTATTTACTGACGATCCGGGGGATCCCGCAAATCTATTATGGAACGGAATTATTGATGGAAAATTCGGCTAAACCGGGTGACCACGGACTGATCCGTTCCGATTTTCCCGGCGGATGGACAGAGGATACCCTGAATGGATTTACCGGGGCGGGATTAACAGCAGAACAGTTAGCCGCACAATCTTACCTGAAGAAATTATTAAACTGGCGGAAAAATAAATCCGTGATTCATTCCGGAAAGACCCTCCATTTCGGACCGGCTAACGGGGTATATGTTTATTTCCGCTATACAGAAAAAGAAACCGTGATGGTGATCCTGAATAAAAATGCGGGACCAACCGGGTTGCATACCGATCGGTTTGCGGAGATTTTAAAAGGCAAAAAGACGGCGATGGATGTGATCCGGGGAAATCAGTATCCCCTCAGTGAGGAATTGATTATTCCGGGCCGTTCAGCCCTGATTCTTGAATTAAAATAAAATAGCGTCATCTCTTTTATAAAAAAAGCCCCGGATTTCCGGGGCTTTTTTTATAAAGTAATTTCTGAAATCAGAGTTTGTAGTTTACGCCAAACATCAGCATGTTGGTGGTCATTTTATACGAGATCTTACTTCCGGGAACAGCTCCGTAAGGATTGGAGTTGGTGATCCAGCCCGGATGCAGTAAGGCGCCGTCGAGTGAACCGCCGCTGCTGCCATGATGGAACACCCCATTCAGGGTCAGTTTCTTACCGGCTTCAAATCCAAAACCAAACTGGAATGCATGTTTGATGATGGCGGTGGCGGGCAAAGAGAACATGGCCAGTTCGGAAGTGATCGGGTTTGAGCTGTAGGTATAACCGATCCGGAATGGCATTGCCTTTAAAGCTTTGTATTGTACACCGGCGGACACAACGGAAATATTTTCCCAGCCAAATCCGGCTACGGAAGCGGTGGGCGTCCATCCTTTAGTGTCGAATCCCTTCGTGTTTTTATAATCAATAAACCGGTAGTCCAGTGCAAAATCAAACAGCTTGTTTGTATAACCAAGTCCGGCAGAGGCAATGGCCGGGTAGTTCATTTTAAAATCCACATTGGGTGCCTGGGAGCCATCTGCGTAGTAATTTTTAAAATTAAAATCCTGGAAATACTGCTGGGATTTATAGGAAGCCCCCATTTTAAAACCAGTACCTGAATTAAAATAAATACCCGCTTGTCCGCCGATACCTAAAGCCGTGGCTTTATCTGCTCCCGGGTATCCTTTGGTAGGACTAGGTGAAGAAAGCGGGTTGGGTAATAATTCAAGCGCCGAATAGTTAAATGTAGGAGCAACTCCAACAGAAACCTTATCATTTAACTGGTAAGCCCATGTCAGTCCCACCTGTAATAACTGGTAATCCGATTTCACCTGACCGAAACCGCCGGATTGCTGGGGCATAGTAACCGGGTTAGTCGCACTTTCGGGGAAGGTTACTCCGAAACCGCTGATCCCGTAAGCAGATACACCAAAATGGCTTTTACTGTTTTTCTTAGACCATACCATGGCCAGGTTTGGCATTACAGACATCCCCCTTTCATCTTTTGTTGTGCCGGAAATATTACCACCCGGTGTAGGCATGGTGGAACTTACCTGGGGTGAGGAGCCGAATAATCCTACATTGATGGAAATAGTTCTTCCGGAAAAGGCGGTAATACCAGCAGGGTTCCACTGTAAGGCCCCATTGATATCCAGCACCTGGCCGGTGGAAGCACCTCCCATTGACATATTGTGGGCACCTACGCCCTGCATGACATGCCCGGTCTGGGCAGACAGAGTAACAGTTGTACTTGCAAGTAGCAAAATAGATACAATCTTTTTCATATAGTGGTATTTTAATGAAGCGGCAATCCGCATATAAAAGTAATAAAACTACCTGAAGGCTGTAGTGGCATATGTGACTGCTATCACATCCGGGGAGAAATCATATAGGGATATGATGTAGAACAGGAAAAGGGCGGATCGGTAACCGGGAAAAACGGATTTTCCCTGTGAAGT
This sequence comes from Bacteroidota bacterium, assembly GCA_029561255.1. Classification (GTDB taxonomy): domain Bacteria; phylum Bacteroidota; class Bacteroidia; order Chitinophagales; family Chitinophagaceae; genus JJ008. The sequence continues at coordinate 26,904 of JAKQJH010000201.1, forward strand.
TAGAGAATCACGCAGCGGGAAAATCCGGGGAAAGATGGTGGACCATCGATTAACAAGTATCAGGTTGGCGGATAACTTTTGTCATGGAACTGAAACGGAACTTATTTCTATTTTCGTTCCGGAATTTTTTTTTAACCCATTCGTTAAAGCCTAATATTTTAGCAACATGAAACAAGAATACTGGATCAACGTAAAACATGTGGACAATCGCCTCGTTATTTATCTCAATGGAGAAACGGTTTGGGACAGTGGCATCGTGCATGATGACCCTGCCCTGAATAAATTTATTGAAATCACCAGCAACCTGGATGAGCATCCTGGTCATACCAGCGAACTGATTTTTGAAGGGTTCAATGATGATTATACTTCCAGTGGTGATGAAGGGGCCCTGAACCCCTGGCATTTCAGTTACCGCGTATTCAAAAGAACGGTTAATGGAAACGGGGAAGTGGTAGGTGAATCAGAACTGGTGAACCCTTACAATGAGAAACACCTCTCCAATCCCAATACCCGGGCGATCAATAACAGTTACCAACTGGTATTGAAAAGCGGGGAATATAAAGTGGTGTCCAATGCACTGTCCCAGCAGTTCTATAAATAAGTGAACGTTAATTTTTAATATCCAACCTGTTCTCAGGTTGCTCTGATTATCGCAAGGGAGGTATCCGTGAACAGATGCCGCCCTTTTTTTATGCCCGGTTTTCAGCCTGTTTACCCGTTATTACCTGCCATTCACCGAATGACCACTGAAGGGTACTTCTGTATTTGGTACTTTGATTAAAATTTAATTTATGCAGACAATTTTAGGAGCCAATGGTACTATCGGTTCATTGCTGGCCAGAGAGCTGGCTGTATATACCAACCGGATACGCCTGGTCAGCCGGAACCCGGTTGCCGTGAATCCTTCGGATGAACTCTTCCCGGCCGATCTGAGTGATCCGGATATAGTGGAGAAAGCAATAGCCGGATCTGAAGTGGTTTACCTGCTGGTTGGCTTTGATTATAAATTGACGGTCTGGCAGGAAAAATGGCCCAGGCTGATGCGTTCGGTCATTGACGCGTGTATCCGGCATCAGGCTAAACTTGTTTTCTTTGATAATGTTTACTTGTATGATGTGGGGGCAATCGGACATATGACAGAAGAGAGTCCCATCAACCCGCCGAGCCAAAAAGGAGCCGTCAGAAGCAGGATTGCAGGTATGCTGATGGAGGAGGTGAAAGCGGGGAAACTGCAGAGCCTGATTGCCCGTTCAGCCGATTTTTACGGACCCCGGAATGAGAAGAGTTTTCTGATTGAAGTCGTGTATAAAAATTTCAGGAAAGGAAAGAAAGCGAACTGGTTCATGAATGCGGATAAAATCCACTCTTTTACCTATACTCCTGATGCGGCAAAAGCCACGGCACTGTTGGGGAATACAGCGGATGCATGGAACCAGGTATGGCATCTTCCAACAGATCCGGCCCGGATTACCGGCCGGCAGATGATCTCCCTTTTTGCCCGTGAGATGAAACAGCCGGATAAGGTAATGGTGATGCCCCTGTGGTTGTTGCGGGTGCTTGGTTTATTTATGCCACTGATGCGGGAGATGCCCGAAATGATGTACCAGTATGACCGGGATTATTTCTTTGATTCGGCAAAGTTTCAGCAACGGTTCGGTATCCAACCCACCACTTATGAAAATGGGGTAAAAGCAACGATTGAAGCAGGGATATAGCAATACAGTGACCCGCCATCAAAGGCAGATCACTGTATGCTGATTATCCAGTGTACGGATGAACGAATCAGATTACAACGACACTGTTTGTGCCGCCATAAATATTGGGGGACTGGCTGTCTGCTTCAGGATCATTGATCCATTCTTTTTCATTGACCAGGTACTTGAATTCATGTTTAGAATCTTTAGGCAGATTTACATCCGCACTGAAGGTTCCATCTTTTTTACGGCTCATAATAACTGATTCTTCCCAGTTACTGTTGAGCCCCAGAATTTCAATTGTTTCTGCGTTTTCTACCTGAAAAGAAAATTTCACCTTGCAATAATCCTTTGTCTTGTAATAGGTCTTAGTTACCATTTGCCGTTTTTTGGGGTTAAATAATATGCGTAATTCATTGACAAACAGCAATCGGGGAGTTTTCTGGAGGGTGCAAGTATCCGTCTTTAATACCCGAAAGGGCAAAAGGTAACCCGGCTGGATCCAGGCGCTGTTAACAGGTTATCCACGTCAGGAAAACGGGATTATAAAACCAGGAATACAATTTTCCGTTAAATCAGTCGTTTAGAGGATAATCCAATCGAAGAAAAACTAATATCCGTCGTATGAACTACCTGAAATTTAATGATCAGGCATTTATTGCCGAGTCATTCAACATGGACGAAGATTTTACGTTCCAGTCAGCCAGGCTGGCCTTTTTCAAAATTAATTCCTACAAACTTTCACTGATTAACGCCTCTTTCTGTGTCACCCGTGACGAACTGAAGAGCAGCATCAGCAAGAGCCTGCTCAATTATACGAGTCCGGATATGGTGTTGCTGACAACCGGTTTTTTCAACCAGGAATTAGACAATTAGCATAACTCTGCGGGATTGGATACCCTGCGATTTCATATGCCTGCGAACCGGGCATGGGAAAGCTGTCTCATAACGAGATGGCTTTTTTAGTTTAGGTAATTGATCGGTGATAGGGGTAGAAGTCAGTTGTCAGTTGTCAGGTGTCAGATGTCAGGAAACAGCCCCACCTCACAGATAAATGTTCAAGGCACGTCAGTCGTACTTCGTCCCTCTTACTTCGTACTTTATCAGGCGGGTTTTGGTACTGAAAACGAGAACGTGCTTCCTTCTCCGGGCTCACTTTCGATGTAAAGCTGTCCGCCGTTTCTCACGAGGAATTCTTTGCAGAGCATCAGTCCCAGTCCGGTACCGGATTCGCTGGCCGTACCCTTGGTGGTGAAGTAGTCGTTGTTACGGATACGCGTCAGGGCTTCATGACTCATCCCCATACCACTGTCCTGCACATATATTTCAAGGAAGGTCGGGTGTTCGTGTACCCCGATACAGATCTTCCCTTTTTCGGGAGTGAATTTGATGGCATTGGAGAGCAGGTTCCGCAGCACGAGACTCATCATATCTTTATCACAATAACCAAATACCTTGGGAGGGGCATCATTGAGTAAGATCACTCCTTTATTACGGGCTGGCAGGAGGAGGGCCTGGTAAACTTCATTGATTGAATCTTCAATATCCACCACCTCGGGATTAACGGTATGCGCCTGCATCTGGGCTTTGGCCCACTGCAGCAGGTTCTCCATCAGTCCTACCGCATAATTCATATCATTGAGTACTTCCGGTATATTGTTTTTCAGGTCTTCCGCAGAAAGTTTTTGCTCATGCGCTTCTTTAAACAGGTTGCGGATTGCATACATCGGCGCTTTCAGGTCATGCGAAATGATGCTGAATAATTTGGTCTTTACGGAATTCAATTCAGCGAGCTGGGTGGCCTGTTGCTTTAGCAGGGTGGAACTTTCTTCCAGCTTACGGCTTTGCTTCTGAATCTGCGTGTTCTTATCCTCCAAAATGGTGTTCTTGGTAAGGATACGTCCCTGGTAAATACTGTTCTCTTTTTTTATCAGGAATAAGCCATAGAATATAAATAGTAAGGAAAGGCCCTGGTTCATCAGGTATAAGCCATTACTGATTTCACGGAGTTCAAATGGCTGGTGACGGATTACCACCGCCAGCAGGAAGTAGCTGATCATGGAAAAACTCAGGGAGAAAATAATATTACCCAGTGAATTCAGGAAGAAAACGGCCAGTATCCCAAACAGGATAAAGGAAAGGCTGATGCCCGGATTAAAACCATAGAGATACACCACACAGGTGAAAAACGGGTAAAGGATAAAATAAGCCACCAATGACATTTCCTGTCTTTTCGTGTAGTTCAGGAAAAGAACCAGCAAACTCACCAATGCGGGCAGACAGGCCACCAGCCAGGCAGAGGCGGGTAATCCCCGGCTCATCAGCATACCGGCAATCGGGAAGAGCAGACCGATCAGCAGCTGAAAGAAATTTACCTGGTTAAAAATGCGCAGCTTTCGCTGATCATATTCTTCCATAGCCGCAGTCACCCCAAATGACTGGATGAGATTAAAAAGGGTCAGGATCTGTTTCCGCTGAAAATCAAAACGGCGCTCATACCGTGTTGCAGTTTCTTTCTGCTGGAGTAGTGGCTGTGCAGTAAATTCCATTGGTTTAACGCTTAAGTATTGGATAAACAAAATAACAGGTAATGCGAACAATTACCTACAAATCAACGAGAAACTTACTTCCAAATCGTATAATTACGTATCCAGGACTGCGGAAAACTGCATAATCAAAACAGGGTAGAACTAACCGATAATCCTGAAAATAGCGAAATGAGCATACGTGATGTCTTCTAAAACCGACCGGCAACTGGCCGGTCACAGTTTTTTGCATAAAAAAACAATCCGGATAGGGCTGATCCTATTACTTCTTGCTTTTATGTGTTAAATATTTATTGAATGAGAACAGTTTATTCAGGTTGATTGCAATTTATTTTCTTAATAAGGAATAAGGGTATAACAGTAAATGAGATCAATTTTTGCACTGGGGTATACCGGAATTTTGAAAATTTAAAGGAAATTAGTTTTCATAGGTGAACCACTTCTGAAAAGAGTATTGCTTTTACTAACTTTGCGCAGACTTCAACCAAATGGCAGAACATTCACATCAGCTGGCAGCAATCCTTTTTGCTGATATAGTCGGTTATACGGCTATGATGCAGGAAAACGAGGAGGACTCCGTAGAAAAAGTGAACCGTTTCAGAGAATCGGTCGAACTGATCGCCGAGGAACTCAACGGTAAAATCATCCAATATTACGGGGATGGTTCCTTATTACTATTTCAGAGCTCTACTGAAGCCGCGGAATTTGCCAAATTACTCCAGGAAGACCTGTATAATGAACCCCGGATTCCGGTCCGTATTGGCATTCATATGGGTGATGTCCTCGTACATAGCGGAAATATTTTCGGGGATGTGGTCAATATTGCCTCCCGGATACAGGCCCTGGCTCCAGTAGGGGGTGTCTATATTTCTGAAATGGTCTATCGCAATATTGCCAATAAAAAGGAGCTGGAAGCCTTATTTGTCAGGGAAGAAAAGCTGAAAAATGTGAAAGGATCGATACGCATTTACCAGCTGCTTACCGAAGGGGCAGAAGCCTATGTTCAGCCATCCGGCGTCCCCGATACGCCGGTTGCCGCTTCCGGACCCAGTAATATTGCCGTTCTCCCGTTTGCAAACCTGAGCAGCGATCCGCAGCAGGATTATTTCAGCGATGGACTTACGGAAGATATCATAACCCAGCTGTCCAAAATCCGGGCCTACAAAGTCATTTCCCGGACTTCGGTCATGCAATACAAGCATTCACCTAAAAGTGTAAAAGAAATTGGTAAAGAGCTGGGAGTCACACTTATACTTGAAGGAAGTGTGCAGCGTCATGGCGATCAGGTCCGGATCACCGCCCAGCTGATCAATGCAGTTACGGACGAGCATATCTGGGCAGATTCATATGACCGACCGATGCTGGACATCTTTTCTATACAACGGGAAGTGGCCCTGGCGATTGCAGCGGTGTTGAACACGAGTCTTTCAAACAAGGAAACCCGGGAACTTGATTATATACCAACCACGGACCTGCTGGCATATGACTATTACCTCCGGGGTAAATTGCTGCTGGAAAACAGGAATAAGGCCGATGTACTCCTGGCCCGGGATTACTTTATCCAGGCCGTAAACCGTGACAAAACCTTTGCTATTGCTTATTCCGGATTGGCGGATACCTACCTGTTGTCTTCTTTCCGGGGATATGAAGATCCGGTAATGATGCTCTGGCAGGCCAAAAAGTATATTGATACCGCTGCAAGCCTGGACTCATTTTCGGGCGAAACACAGGCTTCTTTAGGTTACTGGTATTTCCAGAGTTTTGACTGGCATGCAGCGGAAATCACCTACCGTCGTTCCATCAGCCTCAATCCGAATCAGACCAATGTATATCTCTGGCTGGCAATCCTCCTGGAAGCAAAAGGGGAAAATGAGGAAGCCCTCAAGATATTTGAAATGGGAGCAGAAGTGAATCCCATGTGGGATTATTTACAAAAAAACAAGATTCTCCTTCTTGTCAACATGAACAGGAAGGAGGAAGCTTTTGCCTGTATGAAGGGGCTGATCACTAAATCGCATGACAGCAGCGTGAAAAGAAAGCGGTATGAGGAATTATCAAGGCTGCACTGGGCATATAATGAGAAAACCGAAGCAATAGCAGCCGCCCGGAAATCAGGCAACCTGCCTTTGCTTAAATTCTATACCGACGGGGATTATTCCGCCCTGCAGAAAATGGTGGATGATCACTATGAAGGACTCCGCACCCGGAGTGAATATGTATCACAACTATGGATGGGACTGGATTATGCCCATGCCGGTGCCCGGGAAAAAGCCCTGGATTGTTTTAATAATGCGGTAGCCCTCAAAGAAGCCGCCGTTTCACTATTACTGATCCGTGATTTTGAATACCTGAATATTAAATACCTGAGCATGGCCCTGCTTACCCGTAAAGTCAAACAACTGATCAATTTCTGATCAGTCCTGTGGATGAAACACCAGGTGGGCGATAAATACCTTCTCATCTTCCCGGTGAAATTCCCTGATTTTTCCAGAGTAATAATCGATCCGGGAACGGATATCCCTGAATTCATCACTTCGGTGATCGATTGTGGGGCCTTCCCCGTTATAAACAATGCGGATCATCAGGCAAAAATCCCGGTAACTGAGCTCGGTGATGATATAGCTGCTTTTACGGCGGTTCAGTATAAGTCCAATAAAATCCTGGACAATCCGGTACACCGATAACTTGTCCTTATGACTGAGTTCTTCAATCTGTGGTTCGTTGCAATAAAAACTGATATCCGGTGCGCCGTGCTGACGGTAATTACTAATGAGATTCTCAATACTGGGTAAAAGACCGAGCAGCGACAAAGCAGAAGGGTAGAGCTGATTGCTCAGTTTATTCAGTTCCAGGACGGCCTGATGGATGGCGAGTTTCATGTCTTCTGAAAAAGCACCCTGTTCCGGGTTGTCTTTTTTTCCCTGCATCATCAGGTTGACATATACCAGCAGCTGGTTGACATTGTCCCGTAAGATTTCAGAAATCTGCGACCTTTCTTTTTCCTGGATATCAATAATGGCCCGGAGTAATTCTTTTTCATCGGCCAGTCTGGCGTCCGAATTTTTTTTCAGATGTCCTACATCCGCTACATGCGAATAGAAGCCCACCGTTTCCCCTTTGTTGGTATCCGGAATAAAAGTAACCACGGCTGAAATCTCCCTTTTGTCAACCGCCTTTAATGACCGTTCAAATACATGCGGATGTCCGGATAAAGCGGAGCGGATATAATACCGGTTTTCATTGTAAAGATCCTGTCCCACAAAATCGCGGATACTCATCTTCCCGATTACTGATTCAGATTTCTGATTAAACCATTCCAGCCCGGCATTATTTACAAACCGGCATAATTCATCTTTATCCCAGTATGCCAGCATGGCCGGATAAGGCTGGAGAGTTCTTCTTTTGGTTGAAGCATTGGCTGATTCTTCGTCATCAGCAGTAAAAGTTCCACTGTCTGACATAGCGCGATTTGTTACCTGTAATTTAGTAAAAAAAGAAGGGTAAACAAAATGTAAAACCCCTGTACCAGGAAAGGTAAAATCCGGGTTCACTAAGCAGATATGACTATTTTTTTACAAAAAATAGTAGGGGTAAATGAAAAATAAGTGTTTTTAACCGGGTAATTGCCGGATCACAGTTTCCCATCCTTCATACTCGCCTTTGCATCGGGTGGCTTCCTTTTTTATCCAACCGGTGATTTTATTGACTGTTGCGAGATCGGCTTTATCGTTCCGGGTAATTTGTAAACGATAAGATCCCTCTTTCCGGTCCGTACTGTCTTTGATAACAATTTTGTATTGCTGACTGATCGCTTTGTAGATAAAACACTCCCGGTCTTTCTCCGTCTTAAAAAACAGGATGTGGTCAATGGGTCTGGGTATAGCGGTTTGATCTCCGGACTTTTCCAATCGCATTACGATTGCCTGATTGTACATAAATAACCGGGTCTCCTCATTGGGATAAAGGAAATGGAGATAAGCATCCCAGGTTCTGTCTTCCTTGATCAGGAAAGCGGCCGTATAACCCGGAAAAAAATCAGTCAGCAGCCGGGTTACAGCACTTTTCAGTCCGGCAGTATCACGGACATAAAAATAATCCTTACGTTCACATTGGTAGGAGAAAGTGCCGGTCAGCAAACTGCCGGGATGGCGGCCAACTAATGCTACTATAGAGTCTGAAATTCTGTTCAATGTGATAAAAGCAGTGGGGGCCGGTAATCCGTCAGCCGAACAGTTTTTAAATTTCACCCCAGCCGCAAACAAAAAAGGACGGGTACTGTCCGGGGCTTTTTGCTTCAACGACATATTTACCAGGGTACTGCCCGGTCCTTTTTCATACCGCGCCAGGTAAGTATCCCAATCACCGGACTGTGCAGATCCGTCAGTAATCAGGAATAAGCATAAAACTGCTGCTATTATTTTTTTCATGCCCGGCGAAGTTAACCCGATTGTGCCGGGACACGGGGAAGGGTTGATATTTTATGATTTAATTAGAAATCGGTTGTCAGATGCCAGGTGTCAGGTGTCAGGGAACAGCCCGAAAAAAAGTTGTCAGATGCCAGTTGCCAGATGTCAGGAAACAGCCCTTATTTAGAAGGTGTTCGTTGTTAGCTGTTAGGTGTTAGGAAACAGCCCCTCCTATAAGTTATATGTTCAAGGCACGTCAGTCGTACTTCGTACCTCGTACTTCTTACTTTGTATTCATCCATTCCACCAGCGCCTTCTTGATCGCTTCCCCGATCAGTTTTTGTTTTGCGGGATCGGTGAGGATTGCCCGGCTGGCCGCATTATCGCCTATTTCGAGCAATACCCGGTAGGGGGCGGTATTGACCTGTTCATCCAGGCTGTAAAAACTGAGTTTGCCGGTGGCGGCACAGCGATAGTCATTCCGGCCGGTTGTGCTGTCCAGCAACACCCCCCGGTTTTCCATACCCGAAACCTCACAAATGGCTTTTACCAGGTGAGCTGCCAGTTCCCGATTGTCTGCCTCATACTTATCTCCGTAATGGATATAGCCCCATACGGCATTCCGCCGGGTGCCCCCGTTATTGTGTACAGAAATGAAAACCCGGGGCTTCAACTTATTTGATTCCTGTAATTCATAAGCATAACCGGATATTTTCCCCTCAATAAGAGCCGAAGTATGCTGGATTTTGGTATTGCTGCCAGAGTCGGCATGGTGGTATTCCGTTTTTCCCAGGCTCCAGACTTTATATTCTTTCCGTCCGGATTGGGTAGCCATCGCTGCTTCCACTATAGCATTACAGGTTGCTGCTTCACTGAAATCCTTGCCGGTGTCGGTCTGGTGGGAGGGTTGCCAGACTACAACCACTTTAGGACCAGTTAGCCTTTTAGCCGGGTTGCAACCAAAGGGTAGTAAAAGGATCAGCCAAAGCAGGGGGTTCCAGTATTTCATATCGGTTCTTTAGCTAAAAGTAGGACAATTGCCCGCTTTTCTGTCCTGATAAAGTGCTGGTTTATATTGACCTTTTTTGGGCTGGGTCTGATTCCTGTCCATGGGGCCAATCCTTAAAAAATCTTCCCACATTTTCATATCCTTATTGTGAATAACTGCCCCCACAGCGTCCCATATTTTATCTCCCTTTGGCTTAAATTCGCCGCCTGACTTAACCCGAAATTAAAAAGTAAACCGTGAGATTAAAGAGTTTAGAAATCAAGGGCTTTAAGAGCTTTGCCGACAAGACGGTGGTGAATTTTGACGACAATATCACCGGTATCGTCGGACCGAACGGATGTGGTAAATCGAATATCGTGGACAGTATCCGTTGGGTAATCGGTGAACAAAAAATCAGTCAGCTCCGGAGTGAAAATCTGGACAGCCTGGTGTTCAACGGATCAAAGACCCGTAGTGCCAGCGGACTGGCCGAGGTAAGCCTTACATTTGAAAATACCCGCAACCTGTTACCGACTGAATTCAGCACGGTTACGGTTACCCGTAAATTTTATAAAAGCGGGGAGAGCGAATACCGCCTGAATGATGTACAGTGCCGTCTGAAAGATATCCAGAACCTGTTTATGGATACTGGTATCAGCACGGACAGTTATGCCATCATCGCCCTCGACATGGTAGATGACCTGATCAAGGACAAGGATAACAGCCGGCGCAAAATGCTGGAACAAGCGGCTGGCATCTCCATCTACAAAACCCGGAAAAAAGAAGCCCGGCAGAAACTGGAAGCAACCGAATCTGACCTGGCGCGTATTGAAGACCTTCTTTTTGAAATCAACAATCAGCTCAAAGCGCTGGAAAGCCAGGCGAAGAAAGCCGAGAAATACCATGAGATCAAAAAGGATTACCGCGAGATCAGTATTGAGCTGGCCAAGGCATCGCTGGAAGGATTCAATCTTTCGTATAAAGAACTGAATGAACAAAGTGAAGTGGAGACGGACAAGAAACACCGTCTCGAAGCGGAAATTGGTACCCGCGAAGCGGAACTGGAACAGGAGAAGCTGGCATTTGTAGAGCGTGAAAGACAACTACAGTCGATGCAGCACCAGTTCAACGAAATGTTGCAGACTGTCCGCAGTAAAGAAAATGATAAGAACCTTTCTGCCCAACGCCTGGAACACCTGCATGAAAAAGAAGGAAGTCTCGGTGAATTCCTGCAGAAAGCAGAAGGACAACTGAAAGGGATAGAGGAAAGTATTGGCTTTACCGCCCTGCAGGTAACGGATGAGGAAAAAAGTCTGGAAATGCTGAGCGAGCAGCTGACCCAGCTGAATAATGAAGTAAGCGCCAAACGGGAAATCCTGGATGAAAGACGCCGGATGCTGGATAGTCTCCGTAGTGAATACCAGCAGATCCAGCGCAGCCAGTTTGATGCCGAAAAGAAAGTGGCCGTGGCGGATACTTCTGTACAAAACCTGCAACGGGTCATCCACCAGATCGAAGAAGAAAGAGTACAACGGGAAGATCAGCGACTGCACCTGGATGATGAACGCCAGCTGAAAGAAAAGGAACTGGGTATCAAAAAAGTGGACCTGGAACAATTACAACAGCACCAGGAAAATACCAAAGAACAGATTTTACAAACACAGGCTGTATTGGATAGCCTGCGTAATAACCTGGCCGATGAAACCCGGAAACTGGATTCCAAAAAGAATGAACATGACCTGTTGAAGAGCATGATCGACTCCATGGAAGGCTATCCGGATTCCGTGAAATTCCTGCATAATAACAGTAACTGGAATCACAGCGCCCCGATTCTTTCCGATGTGTTGTATGTAAATGAAGAATTCCGCACCGCACTGGAAAATGTACTTGAACCTTACCTGAGTTACTATGTGGTGAATAACCTCCAGGAAGGACTTCAGGCGGTACACCTGCTGGACGAGAATAAAAAAGGCAAGGCCAATTTTTTCCTGCTGGATAAAGTTAATGATGGTGCCAGCGGGATTGCTGCTCACCAACTGGAAGGCGCGATTCCTGCATTGAGTGTGGTGGAAGTGGAAGAGAAATACCGGAAGCTGGCCGAACACCTCCTGGGTAATGTATTTATCGCCGACAGTGAAGATGCTTTACAGAACAGCAATGGGTTTGTCGTTATAGAGAAACATGGTAAATATGTAAAAGGGAAATACTCCCTGACCGGCGGCAGCGTAGGTCTGATTGAAGGCAAAAAGATCGGTCGTGCCAAGAACCTGGAGAAACTGCAGGAAGAAATAATGGCCCAGGATACTGTGGTGGAAAGTCTCCGTGCCACCATCCAGGCCCGTCACAATGAAGTGATCGCATTCAATGAAGATCTCCGTGAATCAGCCATCCGGGAAACAGAGCGGGAAATTCAACAATTAACCAATGCCGTTTTTGCCCTGCATAATAAACTGGAAAATCTGCACAGCAACCAGGTCAGCAGCGAACATCGCCTGGAAGAACTGAACAGCCAGATGCAACAGACCCATACTTCGGTGGCGGGTGTACGGAATGAGCTGGCTGAGTTTAATGAAATGCTGCTCGCCAATTCAGCTAAACTGGCCGAAGCGGATGAAGCGTTTAAAGTAACCGAATCGGATTACAATGAAGCTTCCCGCCAGTACAATGAATTTAACCTGAATGTTACCAAACAACAAAGCAAGATCAGCGGACTGAAACAGGAACTGGAATTCAAAAATAACCAGCTCCATGATCTCCGTCAGCAAATTGAAAGCAATACCAGTCACCTGGCCGATACCCGGCTGAATATTGATCAATCTGCCGGTTTGCTCAAAGAAATTGAAGATGCCTTACTGGAACTCCTGCGTCGCAAAGAAGAAGAGGAGCGGAGTCTGAATGAAGCGGACCAGGCCTATTATAATCTCCGGAACCAGTTGAGTGAAAAGGAAAGTGAGATCCGGCACCAGGTGAAGGAAAAAGAGCAGGTGGAATACCTGTTGGCCGCTATCAAGGATAAACTGAATGAACTGAAACTGCAACTGGCTGGAATGAAGGAACGACTCAATGTGGAGTTCCGCATTAACCTGGAAGATATACTGGGTGAATCCCGGAATGGGGAAGTGCCTGTGGAAGAACTGCAGGAAAAAGCCGACCGGATGAAAAAACGGCTGGAAAACCTGGGTGAAGTAAACCCCACGGCTATTGAGGCATTCACGGAAATGAAGAAACGGTATGACTTTATTGTAGAGCAGAAGACGGACCTGGTCAATGCCAAGGACAGTCTGCTGAAAACAATCGAAGAAGTGGAAGCAACGGCCAACCAGAAATTCCTGGAGACCTTCCATAAAGTAAGAGAGAATTTCCAGAAAGTATTCAAAACTCTGTTTACCGAGGATGACCAGGCAGACCTGGTACTTGAAAATCCAGAAAACCTGGCGGATAGTGGTATCGATGTGGTAGCTAAACCGAAAGGCAAGCGCCCCTCTTCACTGACCCAGTTGAGCGGGGGAGAACGGACCCTGACGGCTACCGCCCTGCTGTTTGCCATTTACCTGATCAAACCGGCCCCTTTCTGTATCCTGGATGAGGTGGACGCTCCGCTGGATGATGCCAACGTAAGCAAATTCACCAATATGATCCGGCAGTTCAGTGATAATTCCCAGTTCATTATTGTCACCCACAATAAAATGACCATGAGTACCGTGGATGTTATTTACGGGGTTACCATGCAGGAACCGGGGGTAAGTAAACTGGTACCGGTGGATTTCAGGAATCTGAAGACCGCGCAGAACTAGTTAGTAGCTGGTAGCCTGCCTGCCGGCAAAGGCAGGTCGGTAGTTAGTAGTCTGATGATGACGTAAAAGGATGAATCAAAGTAATGTGGTGATTAATTGCGATCCATTAGCATGATTGAATGAAGAATCAATATTGAATTTAAAAGAGCCCGTTAAAACGGGCTTTTTTTTGACTCGAACATGATTATGAATTTTTTACTGGTACTATCATTGAAAGCACCAGGCAATCTTCCTGATGTTCAGTAAGCAGCCGGCTTAATTGTCTGCGGTAAAAGTTTTTTGCTGTTCCCGTTGTTTGGCCCGGCGGTTGAAATCAGATTTTACTTTATGAACAAAGGCACTCATGCAGAAATAAATACCAGCTACCAACAGGAATGCAGCCGCTGCAGCCCAGAAATACCAGAATTTGGTAACTTTTAATTCAATGAGTGCGTAAAAGAGGGTGAAGACAAAAGCAATAAGACTGGCAAAACCGATCAGAATATGCGAAAAGTACTTTTCGGCGTGGGAATTAGAATGTGGACCTGACATACATCGTAATTTTAAGGAATTCAATGGTCTGCAAACTTAATAAAAATAATCTTCTGTTAATCTGTTCCGGACAGTACCGTTTTCTGAACGGAGTACTTATTTTTAGTATTTAAAAGGTTTACCTGTATGAAGAAGATCCTGCTATTCCTGCTTGTTTTGTTTTGCTTGACCGAAATCAATGCCCAGGAAAAACCGGAAGGTTTGTTTATCGGTTCAAAAGCACCCGATTTTAAAGCCAAGGACCAGGACGGTAATGATGTAAGATTAAAGGACCTGCTTAAAAAAGGGAAAGTGGTGCTGGTTTTTTACAGGGGTTACTGGTGTCCGTATTGTAACCGGGAATTATCACGTCTTCAGGACTCACTCTCACAAATACTTGAAAAAGGAGCAACCGTGGTGGCAGTTTCACCTGAAAAGCCGGAGCATATCAAACAGACGGTGGAGAAGACCAAGGCTGCCTATCCGGTGATATATGATGAGGGTATGAAAATTATGAAGGGGTATGATGTGGAGTATGAACTGGAGGAAACCACACTGGCCCGTTACCGGAGCAGTGGACTGGATATCGAAAAAAATAATGGAACCAACGGGAAATTTCTTCCGGTCCCGGCTGTATATATCATAGATAAAGAATCGAATGTAACCTATCGGTTTTTTGATGCGGATTATAAAAAAAGACCCAGCATCGCGGAGATTATCCGGAATTTATAAGTGCTTTTTTTCTGCTACGAGGCATACGGAACGGATCAGTCCCGCAGGGGATTCTGCAGGTTCATGCACGTGGGAAGATCGTATGAAAGCGAGGTTATTCAGGTGGCAGAGTAATTTCCATTCTTCTTCGGTATAAGTCCTGAAACCATATTGGCTGAACGGCATTGCGGCCAGGCTTTCCGGGGTCCGGATAGTGGTATACAACCGGCCACCTGGTTTCAACACCCGGTGAATTTCGACCAGGTGATCCTGCGGCTCCTTCCAGAAATAAGCCACATTAATACAAAAAATGATATCGAAACTGGCATTCTGAAATGGCATTTTATCGCTTTGCCCTTTCACCAATAATAATTTGCCCTGCTCCAGGTAATCCTGGTTGATAACTTTTGCTTCCCGGATCATGTCCTCTGAAAAATCGATTCCGGTTATCCGCAGTTCTTCCGCCCGGTTGAATTGTTTATAGAAAAATTTCCCATTCCCAAATCCGATTTCGAGGATGGACTGGTTATTACCGACCAGCATTTCATCAAGTGTAAAATCATACAGGAATTCATTCGCCGTATTCATTCGGCGGGCCACCTCTAATCCGGCTGGTCCTTCCGGTTTGCGAAGCTGACGGGCAAGCCGTTTCCAGCGGAGCTGTTCTAGGAATTTTTTAAACACAGGTTAAGGTTTGCAATGAAATTAGTCCAACGCAATCTTACCGATTTTTCCGTTATTTCCGGCAAAAAAGATCAACGTGCCATTTTTGGCTTTACGGCAAACATGAAATCCTTCCTGGCTGATCCAGGTCCAGTTTCGTCCGCCGTCTGTAGTAATGTCAATTCCATTTAACCCGCAGCTGACTGCTTTTTGCATCGAAAAATACTCCACACAACTGCGGTAACCATGGGGTGGAGTAACCGGTGCGGTCCAGGTTTTGCCCCGGTCATTGCTGTAAAAACAGTTTTTATCCATTGAAGCAGGTTGGGTAAAGTCGCCACCAACTACAATCAGTTTGCGCCCACCCTGCATTTTACGGTTATTCCATACGGCTACAGAATTGGCCCCGGTGGATTCAGTACCCTGCAGCAGGGGAAGTGCTACCGGTGGATTACGAGTAAATAAACGGGAGCGAAGTCCGCCGCTGACAAAAACCGCTTCATCGCGGTCCAGTACTTTTATGTTGGTGCCACTGGAAGCAAAACAAGCTTCGCCACTGTCAGCCTGTGGACGTTTATCCACCGGGATTTCCTGCCAGCTGATGCCACCGTCAAAGGTCCGGGCTACAAAAAATTTTCCATCTATAGGGTCGCCGATTACAATGCCGGCCTTATCATTCCAGAATTCCATGGCATCCAAAAACATGCCCTTTGTTTTATTTTCATAAACAATTTTCCAGGTATCACCCCCATTGGTGGTCTTCAAAAGATAGGCCGGCGCATCCACACTCATGATGATCGCCGTATTGGCGTCAAACGCTTCAATATCCCGGAAATCATTTTTTTCAAACCCGGTGACCACGGACCATTTCCAGGTTTGTCCGCCATCGATAGAGCGGCCAATGGTTCCTTTACTGCCACTGACCCAGATGACCTGATCATTCACCACGCTCAGTCCGCGTATACTGGTAGCCGTTCCACTGGTCAGCATTTCCAGTTTTGGTTGCTGGGCAAACAGAAAAAGCGGGGTCAATAAACCCAGTATAAAAAACAGACGGATTCCTTTCATGTAAGTTTATTTTAGCTGGGCGGTCAGTTCTTCCTGGCTCACCAGTCCTTGTTTACGCCAGGTTTCTTTCCCATTTTTAAATACGATAAATACGGGTATTGCTTCGATTTGCTGCACATTCATCAGATCCGTATGAATCCCGGCATCTATTTTGATAAATTCAAATTTCAGGCTGGCATCCTGCCTGAGTGCAGCCAGTACGGGTTCCATCTTCACACAGGGCGGGCACCATTCGGCCCCGAAATCCACTAACACCGTTTTATCAGCCGGAATAGATAAGGCAAATTCCTCCGGAGTCATCTGTTTCACATTCGTGTTTCCTTCCACGGGCTTCCCGGCATTTTTCCAGGCATTGATCCCGCCGGAAAGTTCCACCACTTTAGTAAACCCGTTTTCCCGCATCCAGGCAGCGGCTGCAGCACTACGGCCACCGGCGAGACAGTAGATATAAACGGGCCGGTCTTTATCCACATATTTTATCCGCTCAAAAAATTGCTGTTTATTTGTCCAGTCAGCCTGAAGGGCGTTTTTCAAATGCCCGTTTTTAAACTCAGTGGCTTTTCTAACATCCAACACTTGTGCGGATTCTGATTGCAATCCTTTTTCAAAGGCTTCGGGTCCGAAATGGATGTCGTTTCCTCCAGACTGTGATTGACAGGAAACAACAGCTAATAATAATAAACTGAATAATACGTTTCTCATCCGGGATTTTTTTTTCAAATGTAGCATAATATTTGCCCTGCGGGAGAGGATTCAGTGCTGACAGGGATCCATTGATAAAATTGTCTTATTTTTAGCGTTTAAAGCTGACTCGGAATATGAAAAGAAGAATTGTTGTTTTTGTGATGATGGTTTTTGTGGCTGCGGCCTGTAGTAAAGAGCTGAGTTATGAAGGACCAGACAGTCCGGCTGAAGGATCCATGCAAAGTGCGCTCACCGGTGATTGCCTGCCCAAAACAGTCAGCGGTACCTACCAGGTGGCGGTACCCCTGGTTGCGGATTCTAATACCATCAGTGTGGCAGTAAATGTAACGACAACGGGTACCTATCTGGTCACCACAGATACGGTTAACGGGTTTTTCTTCAATTCCTCAGGAAGGTTTACTTCCCCGGGAACCAATACCGTCAAACTAAGAAGTACTGGTACCCCCTTTGCCGCCGGCGTCAATAATTTCCGGATCAGTTTTGACAGTACTTTTTGTGATGTGCAGGTGACTGTTCAGTAATTCATAGGCAACGTGACTAAAATCCTTTCTTTTTTCCGGATTCCAGCGGATCCAGTTTGAACTGATCCAAAGCACTTTTCTGGCTGATGAGTTTTTCAACTTCCTCTATTTTCCGGGGAGAAAACCTGGATAGAAGTTCATATCCTGTTTCAGTAATCAGCAGGTCATCTTCGATACGTACGGCAATGCCCCACCATTTTTTATCGCAATCACTATTGGATTGAATATATATGCCCGGTTCTATGGTGATCACCATATCCTTGAGCAGGGTTTCCATCGCACCTCTGTCATGTACATCCAGACCGATATGATGACCCAACCCATGCGGATAAAATTTCCAGACATCTTTCTTGTCTTTAAGAATACCCAGCTTAACCAGTCCCTCAGCTATAGTTTCCCTGGCTGCATTACTGGCATCGGCAAATTTTGAACCATTCTTCAGTGTTTTGAAGGCGGCTTCCTGGGCATCATATACCAGCTGGTATATAGCTCTTTCCTCTGCGGAATATTTACCATCAGCCGGCACCGTGCGGGTTACATCGGCGGTGTATCCATGGTATTCTGCACCCACATCCATCAGCAGGAGTGACCCCCCGATTTTTGTTTTAGTGTTTTCCATGTAATGCAGGACACAACCGTTTTCGCCCGAGCCGACTATGGAACCATATCCCACGCCTTCAGCCCCCTGCTTTTTATGAACATATTCCTGGAGGCCCTGAATTTCCAGTTCAGACATGCCGGGGTGTATGGTCTTCATCACTTCATTATGCGCCTGGCAGGAAATCTCTACTGCTTTACGTAAGAGGCTGAGTTCTTCGGGAGTCTTGATCCGGCGGAGTTTTCCGGTCAGTTCAAAGTATTGACGGGTATCCGATTTATTTTGCATGGCTTTATCTGTCAGATTCAGCTTCTGTCTGAATTGGTCTACCAGGTCATAGAGATCTGCCCGATCATTGGTGTTAACCAAATCTGCCGGAAGCCGGTCATGCAGTATTTTCTTAAAACGGCTGAAATCGATCGGGAAGTTTTTGAAATCAAGGCCATTATATACATCCTGAATTCCCAGTTTTTCCCGGGCACCATCCGTCCCCAGCCGTTTTCCGGTCCATTGTTCGGCCTGTGGATTTTTCTTTTGTACAAAAAGTAATTCTTTATAGGACTTACCAGTGGAATCGGTCTGGGTTTCCTTGAATAGGATCAGCATGGAATGGGGTTCTTTATACCCGCTGAAATAATACATATCCGGGTTGGCATGATAGAGGTATTCCACATCATTGGAAAAAGTACGGGTGGGGTAGGCGAATATGACCGCTACTGAACTGTCGGGCATGGCCGCCCGTAAAGCATCCCGCCGCCCGGCATAGAATTCCTTGCCCAGGTAATCATTGGGCAGAAAATCCTCCTGTGCGTTAATAAGACCCGACAGAAGCAGAAACAAGCTTAAAAAAAATGAACGGGAAAAAGTGGTGCGTTGCATAGTCGTTGATTGATCAGCTAAAATAGCTTTTTTCAATCAGGCACCGGGCGAATTTACACGAACGGATTATTCCTCATCATCTTCCCCGAAAAAGGCGTCCTGACTGCTTCGGTAATAAACTTCCCAGGACTTTACAGCGGCATCACTCAGGCATTCTATAATATCAAAAAGGGGATCTTTTTTCATTCTCCAACAGGTTTCCATCGGCTCATCATAGCGCTGTACAAACAGGCAATGGTCCGTGGTTACGGCCACACGAATCAGGATTACGGGGGAATCTTCTTTCTCCTTCACCAGGTAATAGCACCCGGTTTCCAGCAAATCATACGTATACATAATTCCTCATTTTAAATCAGGGACAACAGCACCTTGGCTTTACAAAAGCCCGACTTCACATGTTCAAATCCTTAATATTAAGGGAAGAATCTAAAGGGTCAGGTGAAAAGCAAAATTACAAAAACCCGGAGTTTTGGGTGGTTAAATTTATTTGAAAAAGAAAAAGATAATATTTATTAATGAGTTAATAAATTGATAATCAAATTAGTATAAAATTTTGCTAATATTTATATTAAAAAAGGTAATCGATAAGAGCCGTTCTTTAAAAACTAAGATTTTCCCCTATCATAAAACGCTGCTCCATATAGCAACCGACTACTAACTACTATCTACCTACTACTAACTATCTTAAATCCCTGGGCACCCGGTTTTACATTTGCCGCGGACATCTTTACTGTTTGTGCTAACCTTTGTTTACGTGTTTCGGGTCGTTTGGCACTGAAGATCCAGGACAGAAACTGCTTACGGACACTCTGACTGAACGCCATGAAATGCTCACCCGCTTGCTTATTTCGGGCAAATAATTTAGCCAGATCGGGTGGCACCTGGTTAAGTGCGGCAGCCTCATCTGATGCCGTCAGCGATTCCCAGCTGCCATTCTTTTTGGCCAGTTCTATGGAGGCCAGTCCGGCTGCTGTCATCAGTCCCTGACTGATCAATTGATCCACCCGCTTTTTATTCAGCGCACTCCAGACACTTCTGGGTTTCCGGGGGGTAAACTTCAACATGGAGCGGTCATCGTCGAGTTTACCCGGCAAACTGTCAATCCACCCAAAACACAAGGCTTCTTCCACGGCTTCATCATAGGAAAGGCCGCGAAGACCGGTGTGTTTCTTGTAATACACAAGCCAGATGCCGGTTGATGACAGGTGTTCATTTTCCAGCCATTTTCTCCATGCTTTCCGGTTCTTTGGGTGTATGGATTTATAGGTAGTTCCAGCCATCCGTAAATTTAATAAGAACCCTGTTTTTACAATGAAAAGAAATGGCTGTTTTGTCCGATTTGCACATTTGATTTATCCCGGAAATCCAGGTATTTCTTATCCCCATCTGTGAATAACTCTAAATCTCATCCGGCAGGCCGGTTTTGGTATATTTGCCCGAATGACCGGGCCGGAATGGCCGGTCGGCAGTGAGCAAATCGAAAGGCATTTCATTACTATTCAGAACGTACCGTGATCATGGCAAAGGACAAAGACACAACGAACCTGTTTGACTATACGGAAGACAGTATCAAATCACTTGACTGGAAGGAACATATCCGGCTACGTCCCGGTATGTACATTGGTAAACTGGGCGACGGAGCTTCACCGGATGACGGAATCTATGTACTTGTGAAGGAAGTCATGGATAACTGTATTGATGAATACACCATGGGATATGGGAAGGCCGTTGAGCTTGTCATTGAAGGGAAAACCGTTACCGTCCGTGACTATGGCCGGGGTATCCCGCTCGGAAAAGTGGTGGATGTGGTAAGCAAGATCAATACGGGAGCTAAATACGACAGTAAAGCTTTCCAGAAATCGGTCGGATTGAATGGGGTAGGTACCAAGGCGGTGAACGCCCTCAGTCATTATTTTAAAGTCACTGCTATCAGGGATGGAAAGGAAAAGACTGCAGAGTTTGAAAGAGGGGTGCTGATCAAAGAACATAAAGAAGCAAAGACCGCTGAACCGAATGGAACCGTCGTCACTTTTATTCCGGACGAAACCGTTTTTAAAAATTATAAATTCCTTCCCGAATTTCTCGAAAACCAGATATGGAACTATTGTTTCCTGAATGCCGGGCTGAAAATTCATTTCAATGGCAAGACCTTCCTCAGCAAAAACGGGTTACTGGATCTGCTGCAACGGAAGACCAACGAAGATGAAATCCGCTACCCGATTATCCATATCACCGGCGAGGATATTGAAGTGGCCATAACGCACAACAATGACTATGGCGAAGATATTTACAGCTTTGTAAACGGTCAGCATACCACCCAGGGGGGTACGCACCAGCAAGCTTTCCGGGAAGCGTATGTTAAAACCATCCGTGATTATTTTAAGAAGGATTACGATGCCTCCGATATCCGTACAGGTATCGTGGCGGCCGTCTCTGTACGGGTGGTGGAACCGGTATTCGAATCACAAACAAAGACCAAACTGGGTTCCGTGAATGTGGATATTGAAGGCCCGAGTATGAAACAGTTTGTAGGTGATTTTTTGTCCCGCGAACTGGATAATTTCCTTCATAAAAACCCAACCATTGCCGAGTCGCTGAAGAAAAGAATCGAACAAAGCGAGCGGGAACGCAAAGAGCTGGCTGGTATTAAAAAACTGGCCAATGAACGGGCGAAAAAGGCTAACCTGCATAACCGTAAACTCCGGGATTGCCGATACCACCTGGATGATGATGCACCCGCCAAGAACAAAGAAGAGTATGTAGCCAAGCAAAAAGAAACCACCATTTTCATCACGGAAGGGGATAGTGCCAGCGGATCCATCACCAAGGCCCGGAATGTGGAAACCCAGGCAGTATTCAGTCTGCGGGGTAAACCACTCAACTGTTTTGGCCTCACCAAAAAAGTAGTATACGAAAATGAAGAGTTCAACCTGTTGCAACATGCGCTTAATATCGAAGAAGGACTGGAAGGACTCCGTTTCAATAATGTGGTGATCGCCACCGATGCCGATGTGGATGGAATGCATATCCGTCTGTTGTTAATGACCTTTTTCCTTCAGTTTTTTCCCGACCTGGTAAAACACGAAAAAGTGTATGTGTTGGAGACCCCGCTATTCAGGGTCAGGAATAAACAGGAGACCATCTATTGTTACGACGAAAGTGAAAAGCAGGCAGCTATGAAAAAACTGGGGACCAAACCGGAAGTCACCCGCTTTAAAGGACTTGGGGAAATCAGCCCGGATGAGTTTGCCCAGTTTATCGCCCAGGATATGCGCAAACAGCTCATGCGCGTGGAAGAAGGCGATCATATTCAGCACCTGCTGGAATATTATATGGGGAAAAACACCCCGGACCGCCAGGAATTTATTATCAGTAATCTCCGCATCGAAACGGATAAAGTGGAAGAACCTGCCTGATTATGTTTGAATTTCATGCTGATAGGAAAAGATATTTTGACATTCAGGTTATGAATGCGGAAAAGTATGTCATTCCTTTTATTGAAGAAAAATTTCCCCTGCAACCCGGTATGCGGGTATTGGAAATCGGTTGCGGCGAAGGCGGGGTGCTAAAGGCTTTCATCAACCGCGGATGTGAAGGAGTGGGCGTGGAACTGGATGCCCCGCGCATTGATCATGCCAGGGAATATTTACCGGATGATAT
This sequence comes from Bacteroidota bacterium, assembly GCA_029561255.1. Lineage (GTDB taxonomy): Bacteria > Bacteroidota > Bacteroidia > Chitinophagales > Chitinophagaceae > JJ008. The sequence continues at coordinate 49,647 of JAKQJH010000201.1, forward strand.
AGCCGCCGGCCGTCTCCGTTTTGTGGTAAAAGATATCTACCTGGTAGATATAGAAAAGGATTTTAGCGGGCTCTTTGATATCATCCTGCTCAAAGATGTGATCGAACATATTCATGACCAACCGAAACTGATCGGCTGGATGAAAAAGTTTCTGAAACCGGGCGGCATCATCTTCTTTGGTTTTCCACCATGGTATATGCCCTTCGGCGGCCATCAGCAGATTTGTAAATCAAAAATCTCCCGCTTACCTTATATCCATTTGTTGCCGGGCTCTCTCTACAAAGCCATCCTGAAAAACCGGAAAGAAAATGTGGAGGAGATGATGGAAATCCGGGAGACCGGCATCAGCATTGAACGGTTTGAACGCATCTGCCGGGAACAAGGATATGGATTTCTCGATAAGCGTCATTACCTGCTTAATCCGATCTATGAATGGAAGTTCGGGTGGAAACCTAAGAAACAGCTTGGCCTGATAAAGGCTATTCCGTTTTTCCGGAATTTCCTGACCACCTGTGTGTATTACTGTATTCAATCAACCCCTGATTCCTAATCCCCAATCCCCCAATATGACCCATATCGTTTTTAATGAAAGTGAAGTAGCCCTGATGCAGGAAGTAATGACTTTGGATGAAACCATGTCCGGTGAAGTCCTGCTGATCCGGGATGATTTTGCCGTAGGTCCTTTAACTCAACTCGATACTGAAGAGGGCTGGCTTGCCCGGCTGTCCTGGTGGAACCAGATATCCCAAGGTTCTCCCTATGGGGAGAAAACCGGAAGTTTTGACGACCGGCAAACGGTTGCTGCAATCAAAGAAAAACTGACGGCGAATCCGGAAGAAGAATTGTGGATATGGATGGGGCAAAACCAGCATGATGTGACCGGTTATTACTGGCTGATGCCGCAATTGAAAGAATTCCAGGGACGGATTATGATCCTTTATATGAATAACCTGCCCTTCATCAATGAGAAAGGACATATATTCTATCCTTCCTGGCTGAGTGAAATCCAGCCCCGTGAATTTACCAAAGCAAAAAAGTTATGCCGTCCCATCACACTCAGTGAATTTGAAATTGACCCGGATGAATGGAGAAAATTAACCGAAGAGAATGCGGTGGTGCGGATGCTCGAAGGGGGCAAAAAAATAGCCGGGAAAGAAGACAGTTTTTATGACGCGGAAATCATTAAAAATATAACCGGAGAATGGCAGAAAGCCACGCGGGTATTAAGCAATACCCTCAACCGGATGAAAATTAAAACCGGAGATATTTTCCTGATGTGGCGGATGAAGCAACTGATTACGGATGGTAAAATCGAGATCACGGGCGATCCGTCAAAATCATGGAAGGATTTTGATGTGAAGCTGGCAGGTGCGAGGCAGGTGGTGGAAGCCGGGGAGGATAGTGTGCCGGTGTCTTAAACAGGCCGCCCCGCTGGGGTTTGGATGGGCTGTGCATATGATATTTCGCCCCGCTGGGGCTCTGTGGGTTTAGCAGTAATTCTGGTTGCTTTAACTGTTTTTAGAGTTTTGGGAGAACAGAATTTCGCGGGAAAAATAACATGAAACGGTGTTTGAAATAACATACGACGTTGAATTAAACCTATGACATTTGTCTGGTTCTTTTCAATGGGTATTTTATGAAGCACTGTTTAAAACAGTTCTTTGATCAGGTGTTTTTTAATTGTGAACACTACGTTTATATACATATACCCGGCGAAAAATGGCTGTTTGCCCCGTAGGGGTGGCATATGATTAGCCAGCATTGGTAAATGGCCAGGGAGCCCTGTAGGGGCGATATATTATGTAATATTCACAGTTAAATTATAATTCATGGCTAATACGTATGCACAGATTTATCTCCAGATTGTATTTGCGGTGCAAGGAAGGGAGGCAAGAATTCATGAATCTTTCCGGGATGAATTACAAATGTATATGTCGGGTATTATCAGCAAAAATGGCCAGAAGCTTTATGCCATTTATTGCATGCCTGACCATACACATATTTTAATTAGCTATAAACCCGGATTGATGTTGATTGCTGATCTTGTACGGGACATCAAATCCTGTTCAACGGCTTTTTTGAAATCAAAAGGGTTTGTCAGGACTGGATTCAGCTGGCAATCAGGCTATGGCGTTTTTTCCTATCACAAAGAATTACTCCCCATTGTCACCGCCTATATCCTGAACCAACCGGCCCATCATGAAAAAAAGAAATTCCAACAAGAATACCTGGAATTTTTAAACGAATTTGAAATAGAGTATAACGAGCGATATTTATTTGAATTTTACGAGTAGCATTATGAGCGCAGCAAAGAATAAAATAACAGACGTACAGAACAACGACAGCGGCTTACATGGGCAATACAAATCCTGGTTCCTCGAGTATGCCTCCTATGTAATCCTGGAAAGGGCCGTGCCCGCCGTGGAAGATGGGTTGAAACCGGTACAACGCCGGATTCTTCATGCGATGAAGGAAATGGATGATGGTCGTTTTAATAAAGTAGCCAATATTATCGGACAAGCCATGCAGTATCACCCACACGGGGATGCCAGTATCGGGGATGCCCTGGTAAATATGGGCCAAAAGGATCTGCTGATTGATACCCAGGGAAACTGGGGAGATGTCCGTACCGGAGATGATGCAGCAGCCGCCCGTTACATTGAAGCCCGCCTGAGCAAATTTGCCCTGGACGTGGCCTTCAATGCCAAAACCACGGAATGGCAGCTCAGTTATGACGGACGGAAAAACGAACCGGTGACCCTGCCGATGAAATTCCCCCTGCTCCTGGCTCATGGAGCCGATGGAATTGCCGTGGGTTTATCGACCAAGATTCTCCCGCATAATTTTGGTGAACTGATTGACGCCGCGGTCAAATACCTGCGCGGCCGCAAGTTTGACCTGTTTCCTGATTTCCTGACGGGCGGGATGATTGATGTGGCAGACTATAACCAGGGAAAAAGAGGAGGGAAGGTAAAAGTAAGGGCCCATATCGAGGAAGTAGATAAGAAAACACTGGCGATTAAAAGTGTGCCTTACGGGGTAACCACCACGCAGATGATGGAATCCATTGTAAAGGCCAATGACCAGGGAAAGATAAAGATCAAAAAAGTAACGGATAATACAGCAGCGGAAGTGGAGATCCAGGTGGACCTGGCTCCCGGTATTTCTCCGGATATTACCATTGATGCCTTGTATAAATTTACGGACTGTGAAGTATCCATTTCCCCGAATGCCTGTGTGATCGTGGAGCAGCGCCCGCAGTTCCTGGGCGTACAGGAGTTATTGAAACTATCAGTTGACAGAACCAAGGACCTGCTGGAACAGGAATTGAAGATCCGGCTAGCCGAGTTACAGGAAAAATGGCATTACACTTCGCTGGAGAAAATCTTCTTTGAGGAAAAGATCTACAAGGAACTGGAGAAAAAACATGAGACCTGGGATAAAGTACTGGAGTCGATTGATAAAGCTTTTACCCCCTTTAAGAAACTATTGAAAAGGGATATTTCCAGGGAAGACATTATCAAGCTGACAGAGAAACCGGTACGCCGGATTTATAAGCTCGATATTGATGAACTGAACGCCCAGATCAAAGGACTGGAAGCCGATATCAGGCAGGTGAAAAATGACCTGGCTAACCTGGTGGATTATGCGGTGGCCTATTATGAAAACCTGCTGAAGAAATATGGTAAGGGGCGGGAGCGAAAAACCGAGATCAAAGCTTTTGAAGTAATCGAAGCCAAACACGTGGCCATTGCCAATACCAAACTGTTCGTCAATCGGGCAGAAGGATTTATCGGAACCGGTTTGAAAAAAGATGAGCTCCTGTTTGAGTGTTCTGACCTGGATGATATCATTGTGTTTGCCAAACGGGGGATTATGAAAGTGGTTAAAGTGTCCGATAAGGCCTTTATCGGGAAGGAAATTCTCCATGCGGCGGTCTTTCAGAAGAATGATGAGCGCACCACCTATAATATGATCTACCTGGATGGAGCGACCGGGATGAGTTATGCCAAACGATTTAACGTGACCGGGGTAACCCGGGACAAAGAGTATGACCTTACCAAGGGCCATGAAAAATCAAAAATTCATTATTTCACCGCGAATCTGAACGGGGAGGCCGAAGTGGTGAAGATTGTGCTGGGCAATTGTACCGCGCGGATCAAGGATTTTGATTATTATTTTGAAGAGCTGGAGATAAAGGGACGCAATAGCCAGGGAAACCAGGTCACCAAGTATCCCATTAAATCCGTTAAGTTCAAGGAAAAAGGCCGGAGCACCATTGCCGGTAAAAAACTCTGGTATGATGATCAGTTTGGACGGTTGAACAGCGATGAGAAAGGATCCTACCTCGGTGTGTTTGAATCGGAGGACAAGATCCTGGTGATGTTCCGGGATGGTAATTATGAAATCACTGACCAGGAACTGACCCAGAAACTGGATTCAGAGAAAGTGATCTTTATCGAGAAATTCAAACCGGAGCGGATTGTGACGGCAGTATATGTGGATATGGAGAAGAAACAGTTTATGGTGAAACGGTTTAAAATTGAAACCACCACACTGAAGAATAAGTTCTCTTTTATCAAGGAAGGAGAAGGCAATTATGTGGAAGCCGTTACGACTATAGATGATCCCATCCTGGCGATGCAGCAGGGAAGGGGCGCACAGATCCGGAAAGGAAAACTGAAGATGAATAAAATCGCCGAAATTACCGGCTGGAGAACAGTAGGGACCAAACTGGCCGATTACAGCAAATCCACAGAAATGGAGTGGGTGAAACCGAAAGAGGAAGACAATCAGCCGGAATTATTTTAATGAGAAACGAGAAATGAGTAATCAGTAATGAGTAATGAGTAAATCGTGTTACTGGTAATGGTTAATAAAATTAAACCCTCCGGAAACGGAGGGTTTAATTTTATATTCACTCTTCGATATTTACTCATTACTGATTACTGATTATTCATTACTCATTTTCGTTTCTTCCGTATCCGTATTGTAGCATTTTTCTCCAGGCTGCTGGACACCCTCAGGTCATATATTTTTTTTCCGTCCCGGACACGCATCAGCGCGGTATTGGGTGCAATCAATCCAAGATTTTCCGCAAATAAGGTGATCTCGTTTTCGGCTTTTGAAGAATCCAGTACAATATCTATATGAATGGATTTATGGGTCAGTTTCTGGTTAAAGAGGATCAGTTCTTTATTATAAAATAAGGATACAATGTCCCCGTCTATTTCCCCATTATCATAGAGATCTATCCGGAGGGAATCGGAATCCACTTCAATTTCATTGGCCAGTTCTGACTCTCTTTCGGTAAACTGTCTTTCAATTACATAATTTACCACTTTCCGCTGAATAACTTTGACCGCTACTATGGTGTCTTTTTCGGCCGGTTTCCAGACCTGGTAATTTTCTTTGAATTCACTCAGGGCTTTCATGACAGAATCTTTCTTACTCGCGTCCCCGTCATGGGTAAGGCTGAATGAAATATCCGAACAGGTGTATTTATATTCTGGTTTTGCAGAAAATATACCGTTGATTACCGTTTTGGCCTTGGATACACGTAATATTCCGACCATATCCATGATACAATCCACTTCAAAATTTCCGGATGAACCATGATACACTACCGGTACATCATAAATGATCAGCTGGCGGGTACTGGCATTATAGCTGCCTTTGATCTGCAGACTACGGTAAGTATTTTTGAAATAATAATTTATAATCCCATTTACATAATTCTTTTCCGGTTGCAACACCATTTCAACCAGGTAATTATTGGCGGAGCTGTTACTCTTTACATTGGCAAATCCATACCAGTAACCAAAGACGGTCTGAGACGAGCCCTGGAGGGTAAAAAGGAGTAAAAAAATCAGAAATCCTTTCTTCATAGTTTGTAATATCGGCAAAAGGCATGCCTTAAAAAAAGGAAGTTTTACACAGGGTTATTTCAGGTATCTTTTCATTTCCTTCTCTACATCTTTCTGTTTGATGCTCTCCCGTTTATCATACAGTTTTTTACCACGGGCCAGCCCGATTTCCATTTTTACCAGGCTTTTGCTGTTGAAGAATATCCGGAGAGGGATCAGGGTATATCCCTTTTCCTTGAGCTTGGCTTCAATTTTCCGGATTTCTCTTTTTTCAAGTAAAAGTTTGCGGTCGCGCAGGGGATCATGATTATTGACGGTGCCATGAGTATATTCCGCAATATGCAGGGATTTGACCCAGATTTCTCCCTTGTGCACGAGGCAATAGCTGTCATTAAAACTGGCCCTGCCGCCCCGTAATGATTTTACTTCTGTACCCAGTAATACCATCCCCGCTTCATACTTGATGTCGATGAAGTAGTCATAATATGCCTGCCTGTTTCTGAGTTCTGCCATGGATAAAAATAAAATAAGAGGCTTCTGCCGGACGGCAAAGTTACCTCTTATCGCTTATTCGTTCTGTTAAGACTAATTTTTAAATAACACCAGTACGGAAGCCAGTTTGTTTTTTAACTCCTTACGGGGTACAATAAAGTCCAGGAAACCATGTTCCAGGATGAATTCACTCCGCTGGAAACCTTCCGGAAGGTCCTTTTTGATTGTTTCCTTGATTACCCTTGGACCTGCAAAACCGATCAGCGCTCCGGGCTCGGCAATATTCAGGTCACCCAGCATCCCGAAAGAGGCTGAAATACCTCCGAAAGTCGGGTCAGTGAGCAGTGAAATATAAGGAAGCTTTGCGTCGCTGAGCTGAGAAAGTTTACCACTGGTTTTTGCCAGTTGCATCAGCGAAAAAGCACTTTCCATCATCCGGGCACCACCACTCTTACTGATTACCATATAGGGCATCTGATTACCGATGCAATGATCAACTGCTCTTGAAAATTTTTCCCCCATCACACTGCCCAGTGAGCCGCCGATAAATTCAAAATCCATACAGGCCACCACTAAATCATTCCCGCCAACTTTACCAACCGCCACCCGCATGGAATCTTTCAGATCCGTTTTGCTCCAGATTTCTTCCAGTCGTTTCTTATACGGTTTGAGATCGGTAAATTCAAGAAAATCCTTGCTTCGGATATTCTCAAACAGCTCTGTAAACTCGCCATTATCAAACAGGATTTCAAAATATTCCTGGCTGTTGATCCGGTGATGATAACCACATTTCGGACAAACAAAGACATTTTCCTTTAATTCAGTAATCGTGCAGATAAAATTACATTCCGGGCATTTGACCCAAAGCCCTTCGGGGGTTTCTTTTTTCTCCGAAGTTTTGGTGTTAATTCCTTTCTTGATACGCTTAAACCAACTGGCCCGTGTCTCTTCAGCCTTGCCTTCCTCGCCAGACAGGTTCGCGTCAAAATCTTCAATTTGTTTAGCCATAACCGAATCTTGAACTACAAATATAGTGACTTTGTAATTAGTGCGTAAAATGCGGTAAATTAAGTATTTAGCCCCTTATTTTTCGCTTATTTTTTTAAAACAGACTCAAATAACCGGAATATCCGCTTATACTCATCGGTCCAGCTGCTGGGCTCCACAAATCCATGATCTTCCATCGGATAGGAAGCCAGTTCCCAGTTATCTTTTCCCAGCTCGATCAGCCGTTGTGCGAGTTTTACCGCATCCTGATAATGTACATTTACATCCACCATTCCATGACAGATCAGCAGGTTTCCTTTGAGTCCTTCGGCAAAGTAATAAGGGGAACTCTTCCGGTAAGCCAGGCTATCGGTAAAAGGTTCATTCAGGATATTGGAAGTGTAACCATGATTATAATTAGCCCAGTCGGTAACCGGCCGTAAAGCCGCTCCGGCAGCAAAAACGCCGGGTTCGTTGAACATACCCATCAAGGTAATAAAACCTCCGTATGAGCCTCCGTAAAGTCCTACATGTTGCGGATTGATCCCGTGATTTTTGACGAGGTAGTTCACGGCATCCACATGATCGGATAAATCTTTTCCACCCATGTGACGATAAATACCGGTTCTCCAGTCACGGCCGTATCCGGCACTTCCCCGGTAATCAATATCCAGAACTACATATCCCTGGTCGGCAAGCAGGTTATTAAACATATACTCCCTGAAATAACTGCTCCACCATTTATGTGCATTTTGCAGATAACCGGCCCCATGCACAAAGAGTACAGCCGGTTTATTGGGATGAGGATTGGCGGGTTTATATAAACGGGCATACACCGTGGCTCCATCCCGGGCAGTAAAAGATACTACTTCAGGATCCTTCCAGTTATAGGAATTATATTCCTCGCTCTTTCCTAAAAAAGTAATCTGCTCTTCTTTGCCATTGGTTTTATTTTCCTTCAGGAACAATTCCCAGGGTTTTGTGGAATAGGAGTATAAATCAGCCAGCCATTTTTCATCCGGGGAAACCAGCACCTGATGCGCCCCCGTAGCAGTGGTGATTTTCTCTTTTTTCCCATCGGCAATAGTCAGCCGGTAAAAATGTTGCTCACCCGGATGAACTTCATTGGTGGTGATATAAAAATATTTTTTATCCCGGGAAATCTGCACCTGCTGCACTTCATAACTGCCGGATGTGAGCGCTCTTTTTTCACCCGTACTGATATTTACCAGGTAGATATGTGAGTAGCCGCTGGCTTCTGAGCGGAACCAGAAGAGCTGATCATCAATCCATCCGGAGGAGGCACTGCCAAAGCCGCCGGTACCGGGTCCCCCGATCCAGGCTTCATCCCGCTGACGATCCAGTAAACTGAAAATGCCTTTATCCCGGTCAAATTTCATCAGCCACCGGTCTTTATTATCCTGTGAACGGATTTCAAGAACGGCATTCGAGCCTTTAGGTGACCAGTTCAGAGATCCGAAGTTTACCGGGCGTAAAGCGGATTTTCTGGTTTTTTCTTCCAGCAGTTTCGGATAATCCTTCACATAATCCGGCAGGTCTTTTATACCGGGGATAGAATCTGTACGTACCTGGTAGATCGTGTCGGCTTCGCGGT
>JAKQJH010000089.1 GCA_029561255.1 Bacteroidota bacterium
AAAAATACAAGGTCCCTCCTTCCCTTCGATAAGCTCAGGGTAAACTCCGGGATGACAAGTGATTGGAAGGATAAAAAGGAAATACAAGATTTCTCGCTGCGCTCGAAATACCAGTAAACTTCATTAGTAGGGGCTGTTGACTACTAACTACCGACTACTAACTACTGACTAATTAAAAAGGGCCCTTCATTTAAGAAGCAGCCCTTTTTAAAAACATAATTTTCTTCGAAAACTTACTTGTTCAGTTCCGCAAGCAGTTTCTCATTCAGTTTCACATAATCATCATTTTTCGCGGCGGCGGCTAATTCTTTGGATTTTTCAGCGGCGGCTTTGGCTTCGGCTTTCTTGCCCAGTTTGGCCAGGCAATTGGCACGCTGATGATGGATCCAGAAAGCAGCCCCATTCATTTCAACGGCTTTGTCAAACCAGCTCAGGGCCTGGTTGAGGTCTTTGCCATTGTCCATATAGTACATGGCCGCATTGAAATAAGGACGGGTGTCTTTATTCATCAGCTGATCGATCTGGGTCATTACTTTAGCATCGACATCCGTACTGATCGGCAGGGAGACTGCGGTGTTTTCCCACATAATGTGCAGTTCACAACTGGTGGCTTTTACATTGGCAAACTGAATGGTGAAGGATTCTGTTTTCTCCGCCAGTTTCATAGTGTTCACATCCAAACGTACTACATCGCTTTCGGCTTTGTAGGCGGCCGGACTGGTTACATCGAGTTGTTTGGAGATGATCAGGGTCCAGCTGTCCTTGTTGGGTATGCTAAGCAGTCCATATTTGCCGGCAGGTACTTTTTTACCGCCAATAGTTACTTCATCGCTGAAAGTAACCAGGGTGGCACTATTGGCACCGGTACGCCAAACATTTCCAAAAGGAACCAGGTCGCCGAATATTTTACGACCTTTCATGACTGGGCGTGAATAAGAAAGTTCAATACTGCCCAGGCCAAAGTCCTGTTTCACGGTTTGCGTGGGACTGGGAGCGGGGGTCTTTAGCTGGGCTTCAGCGTTAATCAGGCATAAAGCAGCCAGTAAGGTAAAAAATACTTTTTTCATAATAAGCTGATTTTTGATTGACGAAGGTAAGGGAAATAAGTACCTCCGGATGGTCTGTGGATTAAAACAGTTGGTTGAACGGAATGGTCACGGTGGTACGATTGTTCCGGGCATTCTGTTTCCATTTCGGGCCTTCTTTGATAAGACGGATGGCTTCTTTGTCGCATTTATCGCAAAGCGACTTTTCAACCCGGATATTCACCGGTTCCCCTTTGGCATCCACTTCGAAAGATACTTCGACAGCGGTAGTCGTGGTACTGGGTTTATTCCGGTATTCTTCCGGCATCACCAGGTTATTACTAAGGTAGGTGTCATAGTTTTCCCAGCCATCAGCCGGTACGGGTTCTTCCAGCCTGGTGTTATTATTATCAGAACGGCGGAAGGAATTGGCACGCTGGTTATTGATCACGAGGGCATTGAGACTGCGGCTGTCATTCTGGAGAATGACCTGGTTATTGGGTACACTATACCTCAACTGGCTGGCATTGTTTTCGAAACCAATGGACCTGACCTGTACATGCAGCACGGAGTCGGGGGAGGTAAGGTTGAAGAACCCGCGGGCATCGGTATACGTTCCGACATTGTCATCGGTATTGGTGACTTTGGCAAAAGGAACACCAAAGTTCATACCGTCAGTCACCCGCCCACGGAATATATTGGTTTTAAGAAAATTGCTTTCTTCTGTTTTATTGGCGACCGCAGGTGAAACTGCCTTGGCTTTTACCTGATCAGACGCTGCTGGTGCAGTTTTACCGGGTGCCGGAATGGCGATAATGCCTGATCCGTTTTCCTTTTTAGCAGATTCCGCCTTCTTTTTTTCCTGATCGGCAGTTTTCCAACGGGTTGATTTTGCAAGGTCTTTCAGTTCGTCATTGACCACTACTAATTCTTCACTGGCCAGAGCAGCGTCTGAACCCTCCTTGTCAGCAAGTTTCTTTTCATCTTTTGCTGGTATACTGTCCTGGTTAAAATAAAAGGTGTTTGTCTGTTTTTCTGTATTCAATACGGCATTGTTGCTGCCGGTTTGAATCGTTGAATCGTTAACAGTTAGAGCCGGATTGGCATTGATTTTACCAGTATCCGTTGCCACTACAGCCGGGCTGTTTTTTTCCGGTTTTGCCTGGGCAATCGGCTGTTCTTTTTCTTTAAACATAAACAGGTAGGCCAGGGTACCTGCACCTGCCAATACCCCAATCATGACGGCCGCCCGCATAAAGGGGAAGGAGGACTTGCCGGCACCTCCCAGGGGAATCACTTTTGTTTTTTCCTCCGTGCGTTGGGCCAGTCTGTTCTTCAGGTCATTCAGGTCTGTCTGCAGCGTGGGGCCTGCTTCTGCATAGCCTTCCATAGCATCGGCCAGGAAGGGGTCTTCCAGGGCGGCTTTTTCCATGGCATGCGCCTCGGCTGGTGAAAGCAATCCCTGTTGATATTTTTCGATATCAGTTGCTGAATATTTTTTTATGGTATGCCCGTTTGCCATCCGGCAGTATAAAGTTCTTAATTTTTTTTAATCAAAATCCATTTCGTTGTTCCCTGTGGTTTCCATACAGTTTTTCAGGTTCCGTCTTCCGTTCTGGATCAGGCTCCTGACTTTATTCCATTCCAGCCCGGTCTGGCTGGCCACCTCATTGTAGGATTTGCCCTCCAGGTAAAAAAGCCGGATTGAATCCCGTTGCTCGGCTGCCAGGCTCCCCAGGCAGTCTTCCAGTTTCCGGAAGTTTTCTTCCTTCTCCAATATGCCATTCAGATGCAGGTTTTCCTCCGATTGCATAAGTTCCCCCTTGAATTCCACCATTTTCATGTTCTTTGGGGTGCGGAGGGCCATGAGACAATGATTTTTAGCCAGTTGGTGCAGCCAGGCCCGGAAGTTTTCCACTTCATGCTTCTTCAATTTTGATACCAGTTCCTCAAAGATCGCCATCACACTGTCTTTAGCCCGTTCGGGTTCCTTGAAGTATTTGAGGCAAACCCCGTAGACCAGTTCCATATAGCGTTGGTAGAGTTCGCCGAGCACGGCCATATCGCCCCCTTGTTTATAGCGGGTAACGAGCTCTTTATCAGAGAGAGGTTCTTGTGGTATCTGCTTCAGGAAAGCCAAGGCCTTAAAATTAGGGAATAAAATTTTTATGAACGATTTATGCAATGGCTAAAATACCCGCATCTGGGTATGAAAATGCTAAAATATGAAACGACTACTTCTTCTGCTGGCCCCAATATTTGTATTTATGCTGGCTTTTCGCCCGGTTAATAATGTCACAATCACCGGTAAGGTAACAGATGAAAAAGGTAATCCGGTTGTTGGAGCTGTTATTCGTCTGAAAGGAACCCATATTGGCACTACCACTGGAAAAGATGGTGTGTATACCCTGAGTGTTAATGAACTGAAAGGAACACTGATTTTTTCTTCGATCGATATGGAACAAATCGAAGTTGCAATAAACGGTCATGCAGTAATAGATGTGGTGCTTAATAGCATGCAACGTACTATGCAGGAAGTGATTGTAACCAGCACCCATACAACGAAAAAGAGAATGACTACAAGCACTAGTATCGTCGATGGAGGAAGCAGTAAAGGCATTCCGGTTAATCTGAATAATGCATTGTCTGGTAAGGTGGCTGGTATACAGATCACCAATGGAAACAATAATGGCTATTATTCACCGGCACCTTATGGTTATTTTGATGGGGAAAGCTATGAGAAGATCAACGAGAATAAATTTTTATCTGTAAGTAATGAGCCACTTTCCACTTTCTCCATTGATGTGGATGCGGCTGGTTACAGCAATGTACGCCGCTTTCTTAATAATGGCCAGTTACCACCGGCTAATGCTGTACGTATCGAAGAGATGGTGAACTATTTTAAGTATGAATATCCGCAACCAGCGGGCAAGGATCCGTTTTCCATCAACACCGAAATTTCGGATGCACCTTGGAATAAGGATCATAAACTGGTAATGATCGGGTTGCAGGGTAAAAAAATACCCATGGAAAATCTGCCCGCCTCCAACCTGGTTTTCCTGATTGATGTATCTGGTTCAATGCAGGGACCGGAAAGGCTGGGTCTGGTAAAAGCCTCTATGAAAATGCTGGTGGAGCAATTAAGGGAGCAGGACAAAGTGGCGATCGTGGTGTATGCCGGTGCCGCAGGACTGGTTTTGCCTTCCACCTCCGGGGAAGAAAAGGAAACCATCCTGGAAGCGATTGAAAAGCTGGAAGCCGGTGGTTCCACTGCTGGTGGTGCCGGTATAAAACTGGCGTATAAAACCGCCCGTAATTACTTTATTAAGGGCGGTAATAACCGGGTGATCCTTTGTACTGATGGGGACTTTAATGTAGGAGCCAGCAGTGACCAGGATATGGAAACCCTGATTGAACAGGAACGAAAAAGCGGGGTGTTCCTGACAGTACTGGGATATGGTATGGGCAACTACCAGGATGCCAAGATGCAGAAGCTGGCCGATAAGGGAAATGGCAATCATGCGTATATCGATGGTATAACGGAAGCAAAGAAAGTGCTGGTGAATGAATTCGGAGGCACGTTATTTACCATTGCCAAGGATGTAAAACTTCAGATCGAATTCAATCCGGCCAAGGTACAGGCGTACCGGCTCATCGGGTATGAGAACCGGATGCTGGCCAAAGAAGATTTTAATAATGATAAAAAAGATGCGGGCGAATTGGGCAGTGGTCATACAGTGACAGCTTTGTACGAAGTGATACCGGTGGGTGTGAAGAGTTCTTTCTTTGGATCAGTTGATCCGTTGAAGTACCAGGCTCCGAAAGAAGAGTCAACGAAGAATGTGGTTACGGATGAAATACTCACTGTGAAATTCCGCTATAAAGCCCCGGATGGAGAGGTCAGCAAGCTGATCGAACATCCGGTACTGGATCAGTCTGTTCCAATCGCAAAAACATCTGAAAACTTCAGGTTCGCAGCTTCAGTCGCCCAGTTTGGTCTCCTCTTGCGCAATTCTGAGTTCAAATCAGCCGCCAGTTTTGATAATGTGCTCAACCTGGCCCGCAAAGCAAAAAATCATGATGAAGAAGGTTACCGTGCGGAGTTTGTCCGCCTGGTGGAGAGTGCCCGTTTGCTGAGTAAGGGGAAAAAGCCAGAGCCGGCTGATGAGGATGAGGAGGAAATACTTCCAGTTGGAAAAAGATAGTCCGTCGTTTTCTGTTTACGGGGGCTGTCTGAGATAGCCCCCATTTTTAATAGATTGCTTATGCGAAAAATAATTACACTTACCGTATTGCTTTTGATAGTGAATGGACTGAATGCGCAATACTCAAAGGATACATTGATTCAGTCTGTTACGCAATCATGTTTTTTGGGGAAACGAAATTTTACAGCCCTTGACCTGATAAACAGGGAGGCTCATAATATTCCTTTGTCGGACCTGAAAAAAAGGAAAACTGTTACTGTTCATAGATCAATCTGCCTTCCATATATTTTAAGTCCTGCACTTCTCCGTATTCGAGATGGACAGGATGACTCAGTTTTACCCGGGGCAACCGTAACCTTTATTTCCTCCGATAGGAGGGATACGCTGATGTATGTGGCAGATTCGGCCGGACAGGTAAATCGGAAAGATCTGAAAAAGGATGTGTTCTACATTATCTGTGTAACGGCCACAGGATACAAGGCATTTACCGGATCCGTATCGGACTTAAAGAATGGAGAGGTCAGGTTGGAACGTGATTTTATTTTGGGTCCTGATGTGATCGTTTCGTCCGGCCATGTCTGCATTTGCCGGCGTCTCTATGTATATCAGGAGCAACAGGTTTCGCAGGGATGTGGAATGCAGGTAAAACTGATCATTGAACAGACAACAGAGAAGACAAGCAAACTTTTGGAGAAAAGGGAGTTGTCCGTTTATCCTAACCCGGTGCAACGGGGGCAACTGGTCTCATTGAAACTGCTGCAGGGATATTTTCTGGCGGGTACGGTACGGGTATTGACCCTGGATGGCAAACAATTGTTTTCTATGACGGTCAACGGGAATCAGCAACAAGGTCTGATCCGGTTGCCGACACAACAGGGCTGGGCTTCGGGTGTGTATATTTTGCAACTGGTTTATGCAAATGGGCGGGTGGGTGCATCTGAAAAAGTAATTATTCAGTAAAACACCTTTTATGTCAAAAGCAATACAGTTGTCGGTATCGGAGCCCTGTCATGAAAACTGGGACAGAATGAGTCCGGTGAACCAGGGAAGATTTTGTGGTTCCTGTCAGAAGCAGGTAGTGGATTTTTCGGTGATGAGTGACGGGGAGTTGCTGCAGTTTTTTCAAAAACCCTCCACCGGATCAGTGTGTGGACGGTTTATGAATGATCAACTGGACCGGAAACTGGATGTGCCGAAGAAAAAGTTTCCCTGGTTCAGTTATGCTTTGCAAATCCTGTTGCCGGCTTTATTCGTAACTAAGGTATCGGCACAACGTACGATGGGTAAACCGGCAGCGCGCCCGGTGCCTGACACGATCCGGATCCCGGTAAAACCGGTGCCGGTGATGATGGGCATTGTGGTAAGGGTGCCGGATAAAAATCCAAAAATTGATTCAGTGATCAAAAATATTTTTATGATCCAGGAAGGATTGATCAAAGGGAAAGTGACTGACACTACCGGTCAGCCGATCCCTTATGCGAGTATCGATCCGGGAAATGGGAAGGCGAAAGCTGCTGATGAAAAAGGAGAGTTCCTGCTGGATGCTGTTTTTATAAAGCAAGGGCAATCGATTCGTGTCAGCTCAGTCAATTATGAGCCGATGGTCATACTGATCGATAAGGAAAAAGCGATCCGGGAGGGAATACAGGTAAAGCTGGAGGCAAAAGTGCTGCTGCCGGAAGTAGTGATTTCCTCTTTTCCCACTACATACAGGATAGGTATGGTAAAGATGGGGGCCGTCAGTAGAGAGCTCTGTAAAACGGAGACCATCCCTCAGTCCGAAGTAAAATCCGGTCTGCATATTTATCCCAATCCGGTCAGCCAGGGACAATCATTGACGATCAGTTTTGATCAACCGGAGGAAGGTTATTATACGGTCAGTTTCACTTCTATCAACGGACAAATCCTAAGTCTGAAGGATATCTGGATCGATGCCGAAGCCAGGGTCTTAACCATTGAGCCGCCCACGATGATAGCGGGCACTTATTTACTCACCTTGGTGAATAAACGTACCGGGAAGAGGGTGAGTGAGAAAGTGGTGGTGCAGTAGCTTTTTGTTATTGGCAGATAGATGATAGCTGTTCGGTGTTAGAAACAGCCCCTCACAAGGCAATTGTTCAAATTACGCCAGCGTACTTCGTACTTCTTACTTCTTACTTCGTACTTGTTCTTATCTGTATCCCGGATGAAACTGCTCCAGCGTCTTCCGCAAAAATTCCCGGTCCAGGTGTGTATAGATCTCCGTAGTGGTGATACTGGCATGTCCCAGCATTTCCTGTACCGCCCGGAGATCGGCGCCGCCTTCTACCAGGTGGGTGGCAAAGGAGTGGCGGAAAGTGTGGGGTGAGACTGTTTTTTTAATGCCAGCTTTCAGGGCCAGGTCCTTGATGATGTAAAAAATCATGATCCGGGAAAGTTTGCTTCCTTTTTTATTCAGAAATAAAAAGTCTTCCTGACCTTTTACCGGTGTCGTATGCACCCGGACCTGGCTTTTATAGATCGTGATATATTTAATGGCATTTGTCCCGATGGGAATCAGTCTTTCTTTATCACCCTTACCCGTAACACGGATAAAACCCAGGTCAAGGTAAAGGTGCGAAATTTTAAGGCCTACCACTTCACTCACCCGGAGCCCGCAACTGTACATAGTTTCCAGTATTGCCTTATTGCGGGGGCCTTCCGGACGGCTCAGATCGATCTGGTTGATCATATTTTCAATCTCCTGAAAGCTCAGCACATCCGGCAGGGTTCGTTTCAGTTTTGGGGCTTCCAGTAATACGGTGGGGTCATTTTTGCATACAGCTTCCAGCAGGCAGTATTTATAAAAGGCCTTGATCCCGGAAATCATCCGTGCCTGTGAGCTGCCCGTCATTCCCAGCTCGCTGATCCATTTAATAAATCCCTGCAGGTCTTTCAGGGTCACCGCCTCCGGATTGATGGCCTTATTTTTTTCCAGCAGGTAGCTGGTGAAATGTTCCAGGTCCCGCAAATAGGCTTCCACCGAATGATCCGAAAGGGATTTTTCGAGCTGGAGATATGCTTTGAAGCCTTTTTTGTAGGGGAGCCACATGGGAGGGGTAAAAGGGTTAAGAGGTTTAAGAGGTTTAAGAGGTTTAAAAGGTTTCAGAGGTTAGTGAGCACATTGCCATTGTCACGCATTCTTTTTTCTCTTTTACATCTCATAACCCTCTTAACTGCGTCCGCAGGACTTACAGTTGTTCAAAAATAAAAGGCGACATCCTGCAGCAAATTACTGAGAGTTGTCGCCTCTTAATTCAGGAGCTATATTTTATTTTCCATCTTTCCAGTCAGCAGGTGTTAACTTTTTCTCTTTGGTAATCCATTCTTTGCCGGTGAGGATCTTCGCCCATATCCGGTCAGTGGTAACATTTACTGAGTCGATATGGTCATGGATTGCGTCGTAGTCAATATCCAGTTTTTCCCCAAAAGTCATCATAGCGGTTTTGCCGGTACTCATATCTTCTACATATACGTTACCGCGGTCAGTATTGACCATCAGGTTCTCCGCGATAACAAATTTTGGATCTATGCTGTTGATGCCGCTGCTTTTCAGACTGAAATTCTGGTTTTTGTCGTAGGGAAGTTTGATCTGGAATCCACGGCCGGTCTGGCAGTCATTAAACAGTACATAAGCCACTTCGCTGTTTTTAAAATAGCAACGGATAAAATCCTTATTAATATTTACGGTGGCATTCAGGAGATAGGTAATTCCTGTTTTACGGTCAGCACCCATGCCTTTATAGCTCCAGATAATACTGTCAGCACGACAGTCTTTTGCTGTTATAAATACCGTGGGTTGCTTTTCATGAGTACCCGTGAATTTGATAGTGTCTTTGAGGCAGACTGTATCGCAAAAGAGTTTGGGGGCGGGGGTTGTTGTGTTATTACAGGAAACAGTAGCAGCCATTACCAGGATGGCCAGGATCGCGAAAAGGGTTTTCATGTCTGTTGATTTGATTCCTGCAAAAATAGTTAATGACCTGCTGTGAATGAAAATTCTTTTACCCCTGCACGATGAACAGACTCAATCATTATCTTCGGGGCCATGAGTAAAATACCCCCTGTCAATCTCCGGTCTTTCAAAGCCAAAGCCCGTCACCGGAAAACAGCCATGCGTCGCTTTCTTTCCAAGCTGGAAAAACAGGCCCCCCGCGGTCTGGATAAACAGATTGCTGTTTTGGAAAAAGAAGTATGGAAAGAAACAGATTGTTTGTCCTGTGCCAACTGCTGTAAGACCATGACGCCTACTTACAATCCCAAAGACCTCAAAAGGATTTCCGCTCATTTCAAGATGACTATCCCCGAGTTCAAGAAGAAATACCTGAAGCAGGAGCGGGGCGGCGAACGCGACTGGATGAATAAGTGGACACCCTGCCAGTTCCTCAACCTGGAGGATAACAAATGTTCCATTTATGAGATCCGGCCGGATGACTGTGCCGGTTTTCCGCACCTGAGCAAGAAGTTCAAGGACTATGTACATATACACAAGCAGAATGTAGAGTATTGTCCGGCGACGTACAAGCTTGTCGAGAAAATGATGGAAGCAGCTTCTTAGTCCTTTAGCCGAAGATGTGGGCGACTTGATTTCTTAAAAAATCTGGTATAATGTGCCAATATGCCAATGTGCCAATTGAGGAAGACACCGTAGTATTGAAAAAACTTTATATGCACGAAGTTTTTTAATTTTTAAAAGAAGCTTGAACTTTTGGGGATTTAAGAAATTTCACATTTAAAAACGATGAAATTGAAAGAATACAAAAGCTACTATTTCCAGATAATCTTATTAGAAGGCATTGGCTAATTGGCACATTGGCATATTGGCA
>JAKQJH010000097.1 GCA_029561255.1 Bacteroidota bacterium
AAAACTTGAAAAGAAAAAAGAAAACGAATAAATAGTTATTTTTAATCACCCAAAACAACCCAGTCGGCCGGTAAAAGTGTAGTTGAAAAAGACTGGTCAGTTTGCAGCGAATTTAGGTGGTCAGTATCACCGATTTTTCCAATTTGCAATCCAATTCGGAGTATTCTCATAAGAAACATATGCGAATATTTCAATATTAGTTAATTTCTTTAGTTCAGGATTAAACCCCAAACTTATTCTAATATATGCAACTTTACTACTTACAGCTTCTAATCCATCTAAATCTACTGCTTCAATTGGGCGATTCATGGCAAATGGATATGGACTCCAAGATGGATAATTTTTTGTCAACGGATCCACACTCAAAAACTTCCCTATCGCCGTATTATAGATCCTGAACCCATAGTCATAAGCCGTCAGACTGTTGATGTCTTTATCCTTTTCCTTCCCATTAAACCCATACCGGTATTTATCCGTACTGTAGTTCCTGGAAGGCATCTGCATCCCAAACGGATATTTCCGTCAGAGATTTTCAAAGAACTATTGTAATTTACAAAATATATCTATGTAATCCTTGCTAGTGGGCCATGCCAGTAATAAGAGTATTTCGCTTCCTGGTCCCAGAACACAAGATTAGGAGAAGTAACCATTTTGATCAACTTATTCTCCGCAACATAGCTGTAACAATGGTAAACTGGTCTGAATTTCCAATCTGATATGCCAATTCATTCACCTTGCCCGAGATCAAGCTGTATTTGTACACTACACGCTTGAACTAATTCATCAATGTAAATAGATACAGAATAAATTTATCAAACGTTTTAACAGACTTAACCGGGAAGCTGTCCTGGACGCATACCTGTTCTTTGATCTTAACCAGGTTAGACAACTAGTGCATGAATGAATCGAAGAATACAACCTAAGAAGGCGCCATGAAGGACTGAATAACATGACACGGAAGAATGGAAATACAAAAGTAGTAAAAATGAATATCTTCATTTAACCACTGTCTGAATTTTGGGGTACTTACATTTATAATTATTTACAATATTTGCTTAAGTATTTTGCTGCAAGTTCATTACCTAAAAAGGCGGACTTTTTAAAATCCTCGCAAGCTTCTTTATAATTTGCGCTACCAATGGAGATTGTCCCTCTGTACAAAAGGCATTCACTTAAGTAGTACTTTTTTTCGATACATATAGTGTACAATTCATAAGCTTCTGAATAATGTTTCCAATTATAATTAGCTAATGCAAGTCTATAAATTAACTCAATATAATCAATGTCGTATCTATTTGCAGAAACCTCAGTATTTTTAGTATTGAAGTTAAATATATATCCATTTTTTTCTTTAAGCGATATTGCCTCTGTAAAAAAAGAAATTGCAGTTTTAAAATCCTCTTTCAAACTAGATAATATACCTAACTGATATAAAGCATAAATGTTTTTATTGTCAGTTCTTAAAACTGAATTAAAATCAGATTCTGATTTATCTAGGCTATCTAATTCAAAATATAAATCGGCCCTTGTTAAAAGCGCATCAATGCAATCCTTGTTATTTTCAATAACATTGCTTAATATTCTAATGGCTTTAGATGTGTCACTTTGATTATTTTTCAAACTATCTATTTGAATTTTAAATGTGTCACAATTATAAATTTCATTTTGATTGCAGGCTAGAATATTTGCAACAAGAAAAAAAATATAAATAAAATTATAAATTTGGTTTTGCTTTGGTGTTATCACTTTGCGATTTTTGGCTGTTTTGTATTTTATTTATGAGTTTATTTTGCTCTAAGTTCTTCACAGCTTCGTTGTAAACATTTAGTAATGAATCCGCTATTTTTGTCAACTCTTCATCTTTTACAATCTTATTATCAACCCATTTCGTTATCTCATTTCCACTCATTAAATAGTTTGCAATTTGAGATAATGATTGATTATTAGCGTATGATTCAGTTATTTGGCCATTTTCAAGACCAAACTCTAATAGTAGTAAAACAAGTCCTCCATGTGTTTGAGACTGCCATTTTACATCATGCATATATTTTTTCCATGCTTCATCTTTTCTCCATTCGAGAACTCTAGTTGTAATTTCAATTGTTGCTCCAATAGCACCCATTCTGGCACTTCTTGCACCTACTATAGTTGTAAATTCCCCGCTTTTTCTTATTTGCCTTTCCTGTGCTTTATTTTGTGGAATTTTTGGCATTTCTACACCACCACCACCAACAGCGTTAGGGTCTTCAACATCACTTGCTTGTGCCTCAGTTGTTGTCTTTACTAAAGATGACTTTTTTACTAAATCAAAAATTCCGACAACAGCATCTACGCCTATACAATTACTACAATTTGTTCTTGACTTCAAAGCCTCATCCAACCCATAAGGCCTATTGTTGTTGCTCAAATCATAATGTACAGTAAGACTAGTCACTTTTTTGATTTTGGGGTCATATTGTACAAAAAATAATACATAACTATTTGAAGCAGATAAAAACTCCAACCCATCAAGATCAATTCCTTCTATTGGTCTATTACTTGCAAACTGATATGGCGTTAATTCAGGATAGTTTTGTTGCAAAGGATCCACACTCAAAAACTTCCCAATCGCCGGATTATAGATCCTGAAGCCATAATCATAAGCCGTCAGACTGTTGATGTCTTTATCCTTCTCCTTCCCGTTAAACCCATACCTGTACTTATCAGCACTAAAGTTCCTGCCCGGCATCTGCATTCCAAACGGATACATCCGGGAGTAATTTTCAAAGAACAATTCGGTGCAAATTTACAAAAATCTTGAATTCCATCAGTACTCTTAGGATATGCAGGTAAGCCCGATATTCAGCCTCCTGAACTTAAGCTTATCTATCGGAAGCAGTAAACATCTCTGTCAACTTATTTTTTGCGTTATCGCTTTAATGGATACAAAATTGTTCTAAACTACCAACACAATATGGTTATTTTCTATGCAAGCGTCAGATCATTTTTTTCCGAAGTTTCAGTTTAATGTGTCCGAATATTGGAAGTAGGCTAATGACCAAATGGTTATGAACTTAAGCAAGACATCCTGCTAAAAACAGCATGGTGAACTAAAAAATTAGAGGGCCAGTTTGACGCAGTGACGTAGCTTCTGTTTAGGCGTATTATCCTACCAAGGTCTGGAAACCCCGCAAGCTGACTTGGATCAATAGTTGGAGCACTACAACAACGATCGGCTCCATAGTGGGCGGTATTGCTTTGGTAAAACTCCAATTTAGACTTTTAATGAATCCATAACCATACATAAACAAAACTGCTGAACCAAGTAAGTCAGCCGCCAGACTTTTTCATCTGTATCCTTTTGGACAATTGAAAATTAATTCTCAATTGTTCAGATAAATACTAACTATTACACATAATAGTATTCCTAAAGTAATCTAAATCAATATTGCACCACTATAAACTTACTCTATTCACCTTTGATACTTTTAAGCACATTTTCGTTTAACACTTTTGCTAATGGTCCATTTTTTTTTGCAAAAATTGACCAACCAGGCTTTGACTCAGGAGTAATTACTGCAACTAATCTATTGTCGAAATAAATTTCAACAAAAACTAATTCCGTACTCGAAAACCCCCACTTCAATTCCACAGAGTTATGTTCTTTTAGAGGCTTAGTTTGATACTCGTCTGATACATATAATTCAGGATTCAAAAAAGGACCTTCATTTTTAAATTCCCATTCGTTAAACTTAGGAGATGGCTCTTGATTGTAAAGCCAGACATCCCCAATTATATTATTGTTTTTTATTAAATAAGCATAACATACACTGGAATTATCATCAATTACGACAGAAAATCTGTTATCTTCTTTACAAATGAACTGCATGTAGTATTCTGATTTCATAAAATCTAATCTAGGTTATCAAATCGTCCGCTTTCATGTTCCTTTTTCCAATACTCCTTTCTTTGCTTACGAAAATCATTTCTATTAATTTGTGATGGGTCTTGACCAGTATTAGGATGATTTCTTGAATAATTTCCTTTCCCTCTATGCTCTGTTCTCGTCATTTCATCTAGTGGCCCATTCATACTTTGATCTCTATGATGTAATTCAACAGGATGACCATCTTCTCCAATAGGAGCTTTTCCGGGTTTATCAGGAGCTGTTCTAAGCCTGTCACTTGGTAACTTTTTCCCTTCTTCAATAATATCATCTGAAACAGTACGTGCCTTTTCAACTATCTCTTCTCTAACACTAGAAGTTTCTTTTCGCCTAATGAAATCATCAGGACTATTAATAATTGGAACTCCAACTGCGTCTTCTAAAATTGCTTCACCTACCCATAAAACAACTTTACCTCCAGTTGCAATAGTTGAGGCAATTGCAAGGTACCAAAACTTTGCCATGCCTTTTGCTACAGCTACACCAATTCTTGCTTGAATTTGGTTCTGTGTTTCAAATGGCACCCATGTTCCATTATTGAGTTTTCCAGTGGTTGATTGAATTAATCTATTAGGATCGGCACCATCTATATGTTTCCAGTAATAGTATGTTGGATCATTAGGCTTTTGCATAATGAACCAATGTCGTTTCGTACCCTCGTCATAAATACCTTCATAACTATAGACACCCAAAAGATTGTCCGACTCAACTTCAGTTTCAGTTCGCCTATAATCATTTATGATCATAGTTCTGTGAACCCATTTCTCAACATAATCTAACGGCTCTCCTCCATCAAGATCAATATTTCTAATTGGATTATTACCAGAAACATGATACGGAGAATACCATGGAAAATTATTGGTCAAAGGATCCACACTCAAAAACTTCCCAATAGCCGGATTATAGATCCTGAAGCCATAATCATAAGCCGTCAGACTGTTGATGTCTTTATCCTTCTCCTTCCCGTTAAACCCATACCTGTACTTATCAGCACTAAAGTTCCTGCCCGGCATCTGCATCCCAAACGGATAGTAGTCTCCCCCACTCACCACATCTGCTACATAGGTCAGGATCGTGCCTGTTGTACCGTTCTGGATCGCCACCTTCCGGTCAGTCACCGCCACTAGCACATTACCCAAATGATTGCTCAATTCAAAGAACTTAAGTCCACGCTTGTAGGTTCTCACCACCCCGGCAGAAGCAAGCCCTGTCATCGGGTAAGTTACCGGTGCAGGTATGGATTGCACATTATGGTTCGGGGTCCACATGCCCAGCCGTGAACTGCCGTATAAATGTACTTCAATTTGGGATAAATTACCACCATTGACCGTGGCATTTCCGCTCTCGTACACCGCCATCACGTTTCCGCTCGCATCCCGTACATACCAGGTCCTCACTCCGTTTAACGTCTTACTGATACGATTGCACGATCCGTCATAGGTATATGTAATCGTACTTGCGGACTTCGACACGCCCAGTATCTTGCCATACACACTCCAGGTGATATTGGTGATTCCTTCCGTAAAGTCTTTTGTCAGATTCCCGATCTTATCATACCGTTAATTATCCCCCGTCAGGCTGACACTTTTGGCATTATTAAACTGAGTCTCTGTAAGCGCAGATTGTGTTTTTAGGTCACCGGAGTAACTATTGCCCTGTACGAGGTTTAGCACATAACGGTGCTTGTTGTTGATCTTATTACCACTAGCATCCCACTCGTACTGGTACCTAAGGTTATTCATAAGCTGGCTGTTGCTGGCCTTCTCTCCGTTCCGCAGATAGGTCTGGATATTTCCGTTGGCATCATAGGTGATACGCTCTTTGTAGTTGTCGCTGGCCGTTGGCACCAGTACGTTCGTCGTATTGGTCAATCCCGTAAAAGCGTCCATGCTCACGATACGGTTCAACTGGTATTAGCCGTATCCGTACACCTGCGCCTGCCTAGTTTCGGGAGGTTCACCAGCATACTGGCAATATTGCCGTAGAACAGTGGTTTGGCAACCACCGTTGCACCGGTATTCGTGAGGCTGAATGTATTTGTATCAAAAGAACTTGACACAGTACAGAACCGTCATATAAGCCCCCCAAAAAAACTTAAAATTTAAAAATTTCAAATCAAATTTTAATGGGGCAGATTATAAGGAAATTCTTTAGCCTTTCTATGGAAATCCATAATAAAATAACAGGAGTTTGCTACTTAAATTTTGTTTCAATAACCATCACATTAAGAGTTAAATAATTAGGAAACACTCTCTTAAGGTTTTAATTTAGTGGTACACTTAAAGCTGAAAATTTACACGCAAACTACTTGCTAGTCATAATGAAAACCCCTTCTTCAAAATTTTCTAAATCATTATCGAGTATCCAGTTCTCATTTGTTCTTTGAATGTGAAATCTAATATTAACACCAGTATTAGTTTCACTAATTATACATTTTAATATCAACTCCTTATTAGTAATCAACCATTTTTCAAAAACAAGTTGCGCAAACAATAGACTTTGCTCCAAAAATTCTTTACTTGTATAATCATCAACATGAAATGAATTTACAAAACATTCAAAACCGGTTTTATCAATAAAATTCGATTTATCAAGATGGCCCTTTTGTTTCTCATATAAGATTTTGAAAAAATAAGAACCTTCTACTTCAACAAACCATTGCGATAAAATGTCTGACATTTCACTGCTTAACACCTTACCCTTACTTAGAATGTTAAGGCATTTTAACAACATCCTCGTATTTAATACACTCATTTTTTACCCTCCTAATATTTTTATTCCTTTTTCAATAGCTTTTTGTACTTTTTCATCTTTTAGTTTCTCATTAACTTTTTTCGGTGCATTTTTAAATTTTCGTTCATTTACATCATAAATGTATTTATTACCGTCATTATCTTGATAATGAATTTGACCTGGTCTTTGTGTAGGATTTGGATTTTCTACATCAATTCTCTCTTTACCTTCGCCTTTCCACAAAGTTTTGCTGTTTAGCTGAGTACCAGTATTCACATTTGCATTACTGAGTCTACCATCCGTCTTCCTCTTTTGAATTTCACTGGCATACAACATTTCCTGCGGCGTAGCAGTTTTATTTTGAATTTTTTTATCAACTTCTTTTAAATATTCATCGCTTAAAGTTGAATAATCTGTGCTTACATTTTCTAAACCGTTTGGATGAAAAATTTTATTCGGATTTAATAAATCGTTTTGCTGAGGATCTAACATTTCTTGATGCATAACTCTCCCCTGCTGTATCTGATACTTTATTTTGGCAATTTGAAACTGTCTTTCCTTCTTTTGTTGCTCTGTCAAAGGAGGCGGGGGTGTTTGTGGTGGTTTTGTATCTGGAACAAATGAAGTGCCACCATTTGGACCAACCATATCCCAACCACCTCGTACATCGTTTCTATATGTACTTACATAAGCATGCCCTTGAGGAGGATTATTGGGCCCTATAACAGTTATTGTAATTTCAGAACCACTTGAAGTTGTTCTTGTTGTATTTGTTACCGGTCTTGTAGATCTTGGCCGGGCTGCGGTTCTGGTTTGAGGTTTTTCCAAGCCATCTAAATCTTCATAATTGACCGGGTCTCCTTCTGCATATGAATATGGGCTATTCCATGGAAAATTAGACGAAATAGGATCCACACTCAAAAACTTTCCAATCGCTGGATTATAGATCCTGAATCCATAATCATAAGCCGTCAGGCTGTTGATGTCTTTATCCTTCTCCTTCCCATTAAACCCATACCGGTACCCTTCGGCGCTGCTCAGGGTGACAGACTGGTACTTCCTGGAAGGCATCTGCATCCCAAACGGATACTACCGGATTTGGCTGAGAGCTTGTACTGGCTTTATTTTTCAAAGATCTATGTCTGTTAAATTTATGCAGAAAATGCCAAAAAATAGATGGTTTTGGTACTGTCTTTTGGGTCAAATCGGAGCCGTTTCTGGTGATATAAGTAGTCTGTGCGCTTCACTGACTTTTTTGTTCAGGTAATCCTGTGAAATGACTACATAGCGGTAAAACTCCTTACTGCCAGGTGCGTGTCCGGAAATACGTCTTACTGCATTCTCATCAACGCCGAGCATTAAAAGCGTGGTTATTGCGGTGCGCCGCATCGTATGTGCCGTGATATGGTCATAAAAGCGGTAGGTTTTGCCTTCCCGGGTTTTGATTTCTACCCGTTCTCCCCGCTTCAGCCGGTATTTTGGATGATAATAGTCCCAACCAGCCGCCTTTATCAGCAATTTAACCTGTTTATTGAAATTGGTACCGGATATTCCGGGTAAAAGGTATCCGGCCCTGTTCTTTTTCAAACGGCTTAATGCGGTAAGGGCATAGGGTGGGAGGGGAATGGAAACCTCGGTTCCGGTTTTCCGTGTATTCAGGATCAGCGAGGTCTCCGGGCCGTTCACTTTCAGGTTCGTCTTTTTTAGTTGTATAAGATCCTGAAATCGTAGTCCGACCGTACAGCCAAATATAAACAGGTCTTTTGTTTTGTGAAGTACAGGTGAAAGTGACTGCTCAAATTCCTTGTCGGCGATCAGAAACCGGAGTTGTTCCGGGGAA
Organism: Bacteroidota bacterium; assembly: GCA_029561255.1. GTDB lineage: Bacteria > Bacteroidota > Bacteroidia > Chitinophagales > Chitinophagaceae > JJ008. Next base: position 8,499 of record JAKQJH010000097.1, read on the forward strand.
ATGATAACAGGGGTAAAACTCTCCCTGGGTACGCGAAAGGATTGGTAAAAATCCCCTACCGGAAGTCCTTTATGTACCGACAGATATCTCAGGAAGGTCTTCAGGTGCTTAAGCACAGCTCCGGCATAATTATCATAGCTTTTTTGATGCTGGTAGAGAAAGTCCAGAAATTGATGGTATTTCTTATTCCAGTATTTTCTGGTTTTTTCCTGTTGCCGGGGAGTTATCCTGGCACAGAGCAGGATTTCAAGACTTTCACCGGTGTATTTTTCAAATGCTGCTACTAACCGGCAGGTGATCTCATATTGCCGGATGGTCGTTTTCCTGATTTTTTTGCCCGAAGGCATCAGGCGGCGGCCTGTGCGTGAAGCGTTTATGAATTTTCTGAATTCAGGAAGAAACAGCAGCTGATCATTTTTAGCCATTTTCCAGATAAAATATACATCTTATGGCTAGCGGAAGATGATCAATTAAGGATTTTGTTGCGATTTTTCTTTTTCCCGGTGAGTCAGTATTGAATAGACCACCAGTCCAATAATTAATCCACCGATAGTACAGGCAATCACCATTGTCCAGGGGTTTGTTACTTTATTTGATTCCTGATTAGCTGTTATGCTTTCAAGGTATTGCAATCTATCAGCCAGACTTATTTCCCGGAGTTGAATTTCCATACTATTAAATTGTTATTAAGTTCTAAATAATAGCCATAAAGGCCAATCAATTTGAATAGCCTTTTTTTAGTATCAATGTATTCACCGGTGGAGATACCAAAATTAAAATTCAGTGCTATGAGATCATTTCCGTTTATCGGCTTTTTAAGTGCAGCCATCTGGTACATAGTGGCGAGAATATTTTCTGCACGTTTTATTTCTGCCGCTGGTTTTTTTATTTGTTCATAATGGGCACAGCTCCGGAGTTTCTTGGCTTCATAGTAACAGGCATCAGAACAATACCTGGCCGTTTTTTTTCTTTTAATAGGTATTTCGCTTCCACATGATTTTAATGCACATTTCATCAGGATATTTTTAAGGTCGTTCTTACAGCAGGAATTTCATTTTGCTTAATCAGGGTGAGTACATCTGAGAGGCGGTAGAATATCTTACCCCCCAGCTTTGAGAAGGTAATAAACCCTCTTTCCCGCCAATTAGCCGTGGTTCTTTTTGAGACTTTTAGCATTTCCCTCAGGCTGACATCGTCAATGATCACCTCCTCTGGCGGTCGCTGGGCCTGCTGTATTTCTGCACGGATCAGATTCACGAGTTGCTCCAGTTCCGGGATGCTTTTAATTAAATCACGAATTGCCATAGTTTGATAATTGGGTCATTTAATGTCAATTGAACAGTCTGAGTGTAGTACATATCTGTCCAGTTCTCCCGTTTCTCAGAGAATAGTGCCTTTTTGGCCGCCTAATAATTTTACTTAATAGGCGGGTCACTTTTTCCCATAAAAAAAGGGTATAGCAAAACTGTAGAAGTTCAGGTTCAGAACCTGAGGATTAAAGATTAATATAACTTTAAAAGGTAGTTGTCTCTTGCTTTTGGAGAGGAATTAGAATAGCTTATTTACATACCAAAAGAATGACTATTTTTACCCTGAAATTTAACCGGTAGCTGGTAATTTCAGAGACCAGGGTGAAAAGGACAGTTCTTTAATAGTTCAAATTCGCTTATAATCAACTACTTATAGCTCGTCAGGGGCAGGGGTTCATTTCCCTCCCTCTCCGCCTTCGCCCTCCGAAGTAATAGCTATGGAGGGCATTTTTTTGAATATTATTGCTAAGAAACAATATAAAAGGGCTACGGCGGATAAATCCGCTCAGCTCTCATGCCCTCCGGCTATTGCGAAGGAGGGCTTCGCCCTAAAGGTTATCCTTCATTGTTTTCCTTCGCCCTCCGAAGCAATAGCTACGGAGGGCATTTTTTTGAATATTATTGCTAAGAAACAATATCAAAGGGCTACGGCGGATAAATTCGCTCAGCTCTCATGCCCTCCGGCTATTGCGAAGGAGTGTTCGCCCTCCGAAGTTTAAATTTCGGAGGGCTTTTTATTTAATCTTCTTTATAAGAAGATATTCGCAAGGGCTACGGCGGACAAGTCCGTCTTCGACCTCCGAAGCTTCAGCGAAGGAGGAATCAAAGCCCTCTGGCTATTGCGCAGGAGGGATTCGCCCTCCGAAGCTAAAGCTACGGAGGGCTTTTTATTTAATCTGCTTAATAAGGAGCTGGCGGTAATTTCCAGACATGCCGCTCAAACCTGACCCCAAAATCATTTATTTTCTCAAGCATTCGCTCAATTCTTGCCTTGCAATGACGATACATTAAAAGCCATTTAAATCATAACCGGCATAAACTTTAACCGCATTCCATAATACGGCACCAAAACTTTTACAATTCAAGACTTTTACAAACTGGACAGTTGTGAGGATAGAAAGCTTTGGTATCCGGTCAATCAAAATATAAACACAACAAATCTTACAAGTTCCGGGAACAATAATGCACGTATAAATACTCAAGAAGCTCATCCTGACTTCATGGCGCTGGTTCCGGGCTGAAGGATTACTTATATACATATACTATGTATTTGAAACGTTGTAGCTTTACAGGGCATTGGCAGGCGGCAGACACCGCAATGAATTCCAGCCACATCGTCAATGCTTTAACGTTATACGTCATGCCTCGACGAAAAAATAATACGGTGAAGTATAAAACCCCTCATACGTTATTTTCTTTTTTATTTAAATATAGATCGTATACATTTTGTTGTTATACTCATCGGGAATAGTAATTCTTTGTCTTGTAGAACGAAAGTTGCCTAATCGGCTTCTTATTTGCCAAGCCTTTAGAATTTCCCTAGATGCATGAAATAACAATCACTTTCTAAATTCATAGAAATGAAAAGAAAACTCATTCCAATAGCCTTTTTATTGTTAACCAGTTATTTTGGATTTTCACAAACTACTTCAGGGACTTACAATACCGATTTTAACGAAATGACTATTGCTCAAAATGGCAGCAAGGTTACCGGAACTTACAAGCATCAGAATGGCCGGGTCGAAGGCACTTTGAGTGGACATACGTTAACCGGGTTTTGGTTCCAGAGCAATGGTAAAGGAAAGTTGATCTTTGAGTTTAATGCTGATTTTACAGCTTTTACCGGGAAATGGAGTTACAATGACGCTACTCCTTCAAGCAAATGGAACGGAACAAGAATTGCAGGGCTTGAAACAAAATCCCAGCCATCACAAACAGCACAACAGGGTTCACAGCCCAAAGCACAAAAAACAGCGACGGCGGCCGCTGCAACGAAATCTGCAGATACAAAAGATAATTTAAACAAGGCCGATGTTGCTACAGGCAGTGAATTGCAGAAACAAATCTCATCACAGGTAAAGGGAAACGGAAATGAGGCTGAATCAAACAGTACGTCTGCAAATTCAATTAGAAAGCCACTCTCTGAATATGAAAAATCCCTTGTTAAAGAAGCAAAAAGCGATTTAAAAAAAGCCATCTCGGAAGAGGATATAACTGATACAGAGCGAACAAGGATGGTAGTGAAAAGCGCTAAAACACTCAAAGAATATGGACAGCCGGCCGCTTTTCCCGATGGAGATATTCCCTTAAAAACGAGTCGCGAAAAAGAGTACAAAAGGATTAAGGAAGAAGTTGTTTCAGCAAATGACTTACGTAAACTGCTAAGCGAAGCCCAGCTGGCAGAGAAGATGTCGCTCATTAATTCGATGCAGATAGATATCCTGGAGGAACAAATAAAGATTCTGATTCCCGGGAAAGCACCTTTTGATTTATCGAAGGACCTGGTAGGTACTGTTTTTAATATTAGCATTACGGAGGGAATGAGTGGAGGACAGCAACAGGGTGCGAAAGACCTGGTTCAAAAATTCAGGGATTTGGCCCTCACCAATGAATTTGTTGCTTATGCCGAAAGGCTCTATTTGCAACAGCAGGATTTGATGAAAAAAGCAGATCTGAATATTGAAAAAGCAAAAAAATTACAGGCTCAGCTACGAAAGTCCTACCAGGATGCGGAAAATTCGACTTTTACTTTCAGGGAGTTCTCTCCGGCGGGAGCTTCTCCTGCACCCGGGCCCCGTTCTTCCACAGCATCAAAAGGACAGGGTAAAGGGTTATGGGTATTAGTGAAAACGATTGAGTATGATGGTAAAACTGAACTGGATCACACAAATAAAAACGGCGTTTACCGGGTAAGTGGAAACAGTTCAGCCGGTGCTTTTATCTATACATGGAAATACCTTGGCAAAGCCGATAACTATTATAACCCGCCATTGCTGAGCGATGAAAATTCAACTATTAAATGCAACGTGAGCGCGCCTCCTAAAGTAATGGACGCCGGTGAAATTATATCCCTGAAAATTTCAATGTCCTTTGCTGCTCAAAAGCTTTCCTATTTCACTTCTGGTGCAACTGTTTCAGCAGATTTTGACAAGCCGGATTTAGGCATTGGGTTTGCCAGTGGCTCAAATATTAGTTTTGTAAATAATGCCGGGAAATCTTCATTTAAAATCAATACACACAAATCGGTTAAGATTTATACTGTAGATGAAATAGTAACGGCGACCGCGCCTGCAGGAGTTAAAGATATGCGTATTGCAATAAGAGCATCATTCAATCCGGGCGCAAAAATGGGGACTTGTTATATTTATGAATGGAAATACGCCTACTGATTTTTTGTAAATGGCAGTAAAAATTCTTAAACCATTCATAAAAAATGGTATTGAAATTTAGTGTTTCTATTCTCTGTAACTAAATTATTTTGAAACAGCTGGGATTTGTGCATGTTATTCAAAAAATACCCTTCCCGTGGTATGGCCGGTTCCGCGTACAACAATATCTTTATTTGTATGAAAAAGAATCTGCTCTGCCTGTTCCTTTTATGTACCACAGTATTCCACGGCCTTTCCCAGGATAAAATGGCTTTATTGGTGGCCATTGGCCAGTATCCCCCTGCCAGCAGGATCCGGCCGATTGCGTCTGTTACGGATCTGAAATACCTCAGGACCGCGCTGAATAAACACGGCTTCGCGGATAAGAACATTCAGACATTGATCAATGCCAAAGCCACCAAACAGGGAATACTCACCAGTCTGACTGCCATGGCCCGTAAAGCAAAGAAGAACGATATTATCGTACTCAGTTTTGGTTGTCACGGGCAGCAGATCCGCGACCAGCGTACGGTAGAACTGGGAAAAGATGAAGATGATGGGTATGATGAAGCCCTGGTTCCCTATGATGCGAAAGGCACCTACAGCCCAACCGGCTACCGGGGCGAAAAACACCTGCGGGATGATGATCTCTATCCGATATTGATGGAGATACGACTGAAAATCGGTAAGGACGGCAGTTTGCTGGTGCTGATCGATGCCTGTCATTCGGGTACCGGTACCCGGGCCGATGATTTTCCGGCTTCGAGAGGAGAACCGGTTCCTTTTCCTGATCCGGAAAATCCATATAACGCAGCCGATATTTCAGATCTCGATAAAAAAGAAACTTTTCTGGACATACAGCCCGATAGTCTTTCCAATATGGTGGTGATCAGCGGCTCGGGTCCGCACCAGATCAATAAACAGGTCCTGGTAAACAAGGAAGAAGTGGGTTCTCTTTCCTACGGTTTTTATAAGGCCATGAGCGAATTGACAGCCGGTCACGATTATGCGGTTTTATATGAAAAAATCAAATCTTCCATACAGGCCATTATCCCCGATCAGTTGCCGATGATAGAAGGCAATACCAGCCAGGAAATTTTCAGTGGCCGCTATTTGCCTGTTCGTGAGAGGAATATTATCCGGGTCGGCTTGAAAGAAGCTGCTTCCAATTCTTCCGATTCCGTTTTCACGTTGAATCGTGGAATGATGGATCAATTGTCCGTTGGGGTAACAGGTACCATTTACCCGCTTGGTAAAGAAACACCGGTTGCCACCGCTGTTATCCGGAAAACCAGCCATTTCAGCAGTGTAGGGGTGGCTTCCGTTTTATTAAAGAAATCAGAGACCTACGAATTAAGATTAACAGAAGCGAATTACGGTAACCTGTCAGCTTTGTTGCAATTTGACAAGCAGGATAAGTTGCCTTCCGGAACGGAGAAACAGGTCCGTAAACTTTTATCTCCCTATGCCTATATTTCATTCAGTGATCAGCGGGCTGATTTTCAGCTTCGCCAATCAGCAACCGCCACTGGCCGTCAGGTGGAACTTACCGACCGGAACAATCAGTTAGTCTGGTCCGCTCCTCTTACCCCGGCAGATACAGTCGCGGCTGCCGATCAGCTTATCCTGATCCGGGGAATAAGGAATGCCTTGCAGGTAAAGTATCTCCGGACAATGCCTGATGGGGGTGAATTGTCTCAATGGGTTACGGCGGAAATACTGGCGAACAACGGGGGGAGGACCGCCCTGGAATTCACCGAAGGCGACCAGTATACATTGAAACTGGTAAATAACAGTGAGTATAAATTATTCTATACCGTGCTGGATATTTATCCGGATAATAAAGTGGACGTGCTTTATCCATACAAAGGGAAAGAACCGGCCGATTACAGTATGGAGAAAAAGAATCCTGTAGAACGGAAGTTGACCGTGAGCAAAGGCTCACCCACCGGTGTGGAGTTCCTGAAGATCATTGTTTCAAAAGAGCCGATGGACCTGCGAGGGGTCTTTGAACAAAAGATTCAGCGGGATAATATGATGTCTTTCCAGGTGATGCTGGATGATCTTTTCAGCCGGCCTGAAGGGGGAGAAACAGTCAGGGCGGATGTATCCGCGATTAAAATGGAAGAGATTGGCATTATTACGGTTAATTTCATGATCAGGAAATAATCCAGGTATGCAACTGCTTAAAAAAACAGGCCTCAGCTTATTATTCATCTTCACTGTGGTGTTCACCATCGCGCAGGAAATCCCAAGGACAGAAGCCAGGGTTGTATGGCTGCCCATCGACCGGACATATCAGGATAAGGATTCACTGATTGCGTTCCTGTCAGGAGTAAGCAACATCGGGTTGCAGAACCGGCAAATACTGAAAGGGTATCAGTCATCGGTTGATGAAATACCTGGTATTCGGCCAAAGAAAGACTTCATGGAGACAGGTGCGGGATTCATTTATTCAACAGACAGTATCCAGGTCGCATTTATCCGGATGTATAATCCGGCTGATACCTTAGGCAGGGGCGACATGATTAGTCTGCAGATGCAGGTGCCTCAATTACCTTACCGGGGTGTTTATTCTGAACTGGCATTTAACGGGATCATATTTACAGATGCGGAAAAAAATCCATTGTATACCTTGGATTACCTCTTTCATCATGATAGCCGGAAGCTGGAGGATTCGCTTTTTGGGGTCATTATAAAAAGTTTGCATAGTACCTATGAACTGGTGAAGGACCGTCCGGAATTACCTGCTTCCCTGCTGGCTAAGGTTACAGCCGGTCGTTTTAAAAACAGGATTCCCCTGGAGATTATACGGGACGTAACCCGCAAGGACCTCGAAGCCTTTTTCATGTATACACAAGCTTACCCGGTTGGGTATATGGGGAAGAATTACCGGGCCAGCGAAAGTTTTGCCGGATGGCTGATCAGCAACAGTCCGTATAGTGTGGGCGAAGTAAAACAAGGACTATTTCCGGTGTATAAAAATCCTGTCGAGTTTAAGAAAAGGCTGTCTGAATATAAAACCGATGTGCTGAATGAACATACAGCAACCTCCCTGGCTACTGATGCCATCGGATTATCCAATCAGCTTAAATTCACAGAAGCCCAGCAGTTATCCGATTTCTCCATTGCTTTGGCAGAGGGGGTAAACGATACAATGTCAAAGCCAACCGTTTATCTCTGTAAGGCCCAGCTCTTCCTCGATCAGGAAAAGTATCCGGAGTCAGTTACCTGGTGTGATAAAGCGATTAAAGCCGCATTGCTTGCCGGTGACCGGGATATTGAAATTCAGGCCATCATCAAGAAAGGGTATTGCTATTACAAATTGTCAAAGTACCAGGGTACGGAAACGATGATGAGTAATGCGGTTGATAAACTGAACCAGCACCGGGCAACACTGGGAGAGAAAGTATATAATAATAATTACCGGAAAATACTGGAGTACCGGTCCTCGATCCGGAATAATGCCGGCCGTTATGACGAAGCGCTGCAATTACTGGATTCAGCGATCCGTATTAACAACCGGATCAATAGTTATGATGCTCAGCTGGCCAATGCCGGGTATTATGCTTTTATAGGCAGGGTGTATAACGATCAGGGTAAACCGGCAGATGCTGTACCTGCATTGAAGCAGTCGGTCACTATTTACAGAAATAACAGTGATGTGTTAAACAGCGCGATTGTTGAAAACGACCTCGCTTACAGCTACTACAAACAGGGAAATTATCGCCAGAGCCTGGAGCAGGCCGGTATGGCTTTAAATAAATTAGTAAGACTTGATGATTTCAATAATGCGGGGTATTCCATGTCGCTCACAGGTTCCTGTTACTGGCAAATGGGATTATACGACTCCGCCTTGTCTGCGCATCATGCATCACTGGCCTTGCGGGAAAAGAGTGGCAATCTGAGTGGACAGGCTTATTCATGGACAAGACTTGGCGATTTATATAAAGAAAGCGGATCTAAAAAGCAATCCCTTCTTGCTTATGAGAAAGCGGCTGATTTATACAGGAAACTGATGGACAGTACGGGGTTGGCCGAAGTATTTAATGCCAGGGGGCAAGTGTACCTTGATGATGAAAATTTTAAGAATGCCGCCAGTGAATTTGAAAAGGCCAATGGGGTTAGTCATAAGTCTACGGTGGAAGCATTGTATAAGCTCGGTATTGCCTGGAGCAGTATTGATACAGTAAAAGCCAGAAAGTACTTTCAGGAAGCAAGACGGAATAGCATTGACGATGGGAATACCGGGTATCAGTTTGCTTCCAGCAGGTTATTGGCGAGGATGGCGTATTTAAACCAGGACAAGCGGCTGGGAGAACGTTATTATAACGAATGTGTGGCACTGGGTAAAGAAATAAAGACGGCTTTTGCGGATGCACAGTGTCTGTCACTAACGGCCTATAAATTTGAATGTGAGACGCAACTTGACAGTGCCTTATTTTATTACCGGAAAGCAATGACAATCACCGATACGGTTGACCGGGGTGTTTCAGTGGGGCACCTGAATAGTATTGCCAGTATATTTATTTCTATGGGTGAATTCCGGAAAGCGGAGGACGCACTCAACAGCGCTATCCGCGTGGCCAGGGATATTTCAGACAGTCTGTCGTTGGGCAGTACGCTGCAGTTCAGTTCATTTCTTTATTCAAGAACAGCGGAGTTTGCCCGTGGCCTGGCAAACAATGACAGCGCCATCGCCATTTTCAAAAACTCAGGACACCTGATCCGCCTGGCCGGTACGTATGCATCAAGGGCAACATTATACAGCAGTATGGGGGAGAATAAGGAATCCATCCTGGCAAACCTGTACGCGGATAGTCTCTATAATGAGGAGATGCAGAAAGAGCAACAAGGTCTGCTATATAACAATATCGGAATTGTCTATATTAGTCAGGGCGATTACCCAACGGCCATGAAATACCTGCTGAAATCGCTGACCATGCTGCCTAAAGTGACTAACAATGAGGATTACCTGCTGGTACAGGGGAATATGGCAGAGTGTTATATCGGGTTAAAGAAATACAAGGAAGCGAGAACCTTGCTGATGGAGTTCCTGCCCCTGACTCGTAAAATGAAATTGAACCGGATAGCTTCCGGGATGGCACTGGTTTTCGGAAAACTCAGTCTGCAGGAAAACAAGATAGCCGACGCGACCCGGTATTATACTGAAGCCTGGCTGTTCGGTGAAGCCAGTGGAGAAAAGGAAAAAGCGTTAGAGGCATTAATCAACCTGGGCCGGATATACCGCAAAGAAGGAAATAAGGATACCGCAGCCGCCCGTATTCGTGAAGCGGTGGCCCTGTCTGTGAAATACAAACTGGCTGGCGGCTGGGAAGCATTTTATGAATCGGGACTGTTTTCATACGAAGCAAAGCAATATGACACCGCGGTGGTTTATTTCAAGGAGGCCGTCGGGTTGCTGGAAACGCTGACGGATAAACTGTTTGGCGGAGAGGCGGCCAAAAAGATATTTAATAATGATCCCCGTAAATCGGATTTATTTAATAAGATAACTTTCTCGTATTATAACCTGGGAGATATTAATCAGGCATGGTCCTATGCCAATCGGAGTAATATAGCCGGTATCCGTGAATTGTCCGGATCGCTGACTACGAATTCCAGTGATGCCGAAAAAAATGAGGCGTTGAAGAAATTATTTTCCCTCCAGGAATCAAAAAAGGCATTGGAAGGAACTCTGGAAAAGCAGGAAGGGGTAGCCCGGCAGGAAACGCTGAAGAAAATAGAAATACTCGAAGCGGATTACAACAACTTTTTATCAGATGTGGTGGAGCTGTACCCGGACCTGGGTACCTATTTCAGTAAATCAAATGCGGATGAATTCAATAAGTATAAATCAAAACTGCCTGCGGATGTAGCCGTGGCCCTGTACCTGCTGAACGATAAGACGCTGATGATTTTTACCCTGACTAATGAAAAGCTCGCCGTGGATACCATGACGGTGGACCTGGCTCCCCGCATCAGCCGCTTTATCGAAGCGATCAAGAATACCGGCAAGCAGACGGGTACCGGTCCTTTGTCCCTGCGCTCTGATCCGGTGGATGAGGACAAAACAGCCAGCACGGCGGCTTTTACCGATCTCTCCGGTGATTTGTATCAGGTGCTGATTCAATCGGTGGCCGATAAAATCAAAGGAAAAGAAAAGCTTTGCATCATTCCTACCGGGGTATTCAGTAACCTGCCATTTCAGTGTCTTGGTAGAAAACAAGCCGGAACAGCTTTTCGTTTCCTCATCGAGGATCATACCATTTTTTATACTAATAAAATGTCAGTCTTCTCCGACAGCATGCAACTGCCCGTGGCGCAGAATAATTATTCTTTTGCGGCATTTGGGGTGCCCGATGCCACGCTTAGGTTTAATATCAGTGAGGTAAAGACGATCGGGAAAATGCTGGGTTCGGATTCCACCGTGTATACGGATACAAGAGCTACGGAAAGCATGGCTAAACAAAGCCTGGTTACCAAGAAGTATATTCACTTTGCCACGCATGGAGTACTGAATTATTCCTCTGATTATTCGATGTCGTACCTGAAATTGTTGCCGGATAAAGACAGCACCCAGGGCAATAACGGGAAATTAACCATGCGGGAGATTCAGCGGCTGGGCATTACCGATTGCAGCATGGTTATTTTATCTGCATGTCAGACAGCAGTGAGCAAGGAATTGGTAAAGGGCTGGAGTATTTCACCGGCTAATTCATTTCTCATCAGTAATGTGAAAACGGTGGTGGCCAGCCTGTGGAAAGTGGCCGATGAACCCACGAGTCTGCTGATGCAATATTTTTATGAAAACCTGCCCGGCATGGGGAAAGCAGAGGCTTTAAGACAGGCGCAGGTAAGGCTCAGTAAAGACCCCCGGTTTGTCCATCCCAATTACTGGGGCGCCTTTGTGCTATATGGGGACTGGCGGTAAAATACCCTTGGTAGGGTATGCCGTATGAATTAAGTAAATATTACATTTATCTTATAAACTGAAATTGAAATGAAAAAATACGTTGTTTTAATCTTATTCGCTGCGATAGCCGGCACCCAGGTTAATGCGCAGATAAAAGCCTTAGGTGATAAAAAGCCAGCCAAATCCCCCTGTACCACACTGGTGGGGGATGAAATGTTGCCGGGTATGGCCGATACGACTACCGGAAGATCGGTGTCGGACAATTATAAAACCTGGGAAAACGGCGCTGTACTCCTTGTTAAATTCATGAACAACACGGGTAGCCCGGCCATCCGGGAGCGCATTACCCGGTATGCAAAGGAGTGGGAGAAATTTGCCAATATCAAATTGAATTTTGTACCGGATAATACCCCCACCACCAATATCCGTATCCGTCTGGGCAGCCGGCGTGATAAACTCGGACATAATTCCGCCGTGGGTATTGACAATGATCAGCGTGCGCAAGCCCGTCAAACCATGAACCTCGATACCAGTGATTTCCTGGATCATGATTTTTTCCTGAATGATTTAAAAACCGGCGGGCCTTTTTATAAGTTCCTGGTGGCAAAAGGAAAAGACATGAAAAGCTATACCTATCCCCAGTTCTATAATGATGTAATCGATTTCCCATCTCCGTTGCCCCGGTTTGCTGAGAAAGTGGCCAAAGGCACCACGATGCATGAATTCGGTCATGCACTGGGTTTATTACATGAACAAAGCTATCCCGGTGCGATAAAATGGAACAAGGATACGGTATACAAGTATTATGAGCAGTATGACTGGGATAAGGCGAAAACAGATTTCAATGTACTGGAGATCAGTGAACAGTTTTTCACTAATGGTACCGCGTATGACCCCAAATCAATCATGCACTATTCCATTCCTGCCTGGCAGACGGTGGATGGGTATTCGGTAGATGAAAATTATGAAATGTCAGATGGCGATAAGAAAATCATCGCTGCCATCTATCCAAAAGATAAAAAAATATCGGCACTGGCAGTGCCCAAAGTGACTGTTTCAAATTTTGTAAAACTGGAAGTTAAAAAGGACGACGTAAAGAAGGCCCTGATCATCACACCCTATTTTAATGTCAGAACCGGTGCAAAACTGGCAAATGCCTATTATGTGGCCCGGTTAACCACCGAGGATGGACAATATTATATTGCCACCAAAAGCCTGAAGTTTAACTGGGGTGGATTCAGTGGTACCTATCTTAAAATGAACCTGCTGCCCAATACGAAGAAGACGTATAATAAACTGGCTAAAAAAGACCTCCAGCTGGTATTGCCTTACAAAGAAATACCCGAACTGGCCGGCAAAAATTTCAGGGTAGAGTTTACGGTGTACCAGAATGATGTGGCAACCGGCAAACTGGATCGTTTTGTTACGTATTCCCTGTCTTCGCCATTGAGCCTGGTAAGATAAGTTCAGACACCCGGGATTAATTAATTACAGCTGTTTCATCAGTTTTTCAGTATGCGCCAATGCAAGGGCTGGTTTAACCTACTGAAAGACAGTTGAAACAGCCTTTTTTTTTCTTTTTGATTCCATAAAGAAATCTCCGGCTTTTAACCCGGAAGCCTGTATATTTGCACTCCCCTGAAATACGGGGTGTGCGGGAGGTAGTTCAGCCCGGTAGAATACCTGGTTTGGGACCAGGGGGTCGCAGGTTCGAATCCTGTCCTCCCGACAGTATAACTAGTTCTCTAGTTTAAAAAATGCCGTAAATCATTGATTTACGGTTTTTTTATGCATATAGGTCTGTATTTACTTTCCAGTGACTCTGCCGGCAGGTGAATTAGCCGGTGAGCGACTTTCAACTATCCTTTCTGTCTGCATATAAGTCCGCTATTACACAAAACATAGGTATTAATGAGCAGGATTGTTACATCATAAAATGTGTACATAGAGGAAGAACTTTAATTAATTTCCTGTGGTTAATTCTCCGTTATGCTTCTGTTGACATCCAGTAAGTTTCGAACTGAGTAAGAGAATCTTTCAATAAATGATGGATTGAGAATTATCTGAACCGTTCAATTAATTCCTAAACCGGGTTAAAAAAAAGACAAAGCCTGATCAGGCAAAAAGAACCCGGTTTCTGCCGCTGCGATTATATGATGCTGTATGCGTGAGCACAAACCGCTGAATACCTTTTGATTTTTTTTCCTGCTGCCCGGAAAACGATGAAGCAGTATTGCTGCTTGTTCGGACAAAGAAAACATATGCGTTATAGTTGGAAAGCTGTATGTAGTTTAAAAACTACATGCAGTATTGTCTGATGACAAATAATAGTAATCTATGGTTAGAATTAACCATTTTTAGCCGAGCGATAAATGTGTAAGTAATACATAAATCTATTTACATGATAAAAAGAATTGATTTAAATCAGTGGATTTACATTTAAAACAAAATAATGACAATAATGCTTGAAGAAAAATTGCTTTTGTTGAACTGAATTTGCTAAAATTACAGTTCAAATGAAACAACCACCACTATTTTAAAATCCGAAATGATTAACTCACCTGAGCCTGGAAAAATACCTCAGTTTCCAACACCATATGTTCAGTATACGTGTCAGATCAGAAATTCAACTTTTAGTATATTATCTGTTTCTGAAAAAATTTTCAGTCTGACAGGCTTTACTCCGGAGGAATGGTGCTCCAGTAATAATGTCTTGTTCAATATCATGCATCCTGGTGACAGGGAACGGGTCTTCAACGCATACAATTCCATTTCCGCAAGGAATAATGAACTGTCTATCCAATACAGGCTGATTGACAAAAACGGTATAACACGTTGGATACAGGATATTGCGATCCTGACAAAAAAAGATGAAAATGGCACCCTTGAATTGAAAGGGTATCTGTATGATGTGTCGGGAAAAAAGAAAATTACTGAAATTGTTAAGACACTAAAAGCATACCAGTTTGCTTTAAACGAAAGTGCAATTGTATCGTTAACCGATTTAGAAGGCCGGATTATTTATGTAAACGAAAATTTTATATATTATTCAGGTTATACCCGGCACGAACTGATTGGCAGGACACACCGTATAATAAACAGTGGTTACCACCCGGCTGATTTCTTTTCAAACATGTGGAAAACGGTCCGGACGGGGAAATCCTGGAGAGGTGAAGTCAGGAATAGAGCCAAAGATGGCACCTACTACTGGGTCGATACCGTTATTACGCCGGTATTCAATGAAAAAAAGGAAATAACTCAATTTCTTTCCATCCGCAACCTGATCAGCAAGCAAAAGGAGCAGGAGGAGGCTATAAAACAAAGTGAGGAAAAATTCAGGGATATTGTTGAAAGTACTTCGGATATGATACAAAGTGTTGATGGAAACGGTTTAATTGTTTTTGTCAATAAAAGCTGGAGTAACAGGTTGGGATATACTGCCGAAAATGTGGTTGGTAAACCGGTTATAAACTTTATCACCCCCGAGAGAAAGGACCACTGGAGCCAGATTTTCCATACTATTAGGAGCGGAACGGAAGTAAGATCCGCCGAAGTGATTTTTATTACCAAAGATGGCGAAAGAGTATTTTGTGAGGGGAATATTAATTCCCGGTACGAGAATGGAACGATGGTGTTGACCAGAGGTATTTTCCGGGATATCAGTTCAGCCAGAAAATTAATGGAAACACTTGAAAGGAACCAGGGACAATTAAAAGAAGCCCAGCGACTTGCCCAAGTGGGATCCTGGCATTATGATACCGGTTTGAATCTCCTGGAATGGTCTGAGGAAGCATGCCGGATCTTTGAAGTCAGTGATGAATCCCAAATATCCTATGAACTCTTTCTGTCCTCCGTACATCCGGATGACCGGGACTTAGTAAATGAAGCACATGCGGAAGCCTTAAAGGGCGAACCATACAATCTTGAACATCGTTTATTCATTAATGGTAAAATAAAATGGGTGAAATCCATTATCCAAATAAGGTTTGACAATAATCATGAACCGTTGATTTATAGTGGAAGTGTTCAGGAAATTACTGAAAAAAAGTTGGCAGAGATTGAAATATTTAAACACCAGCATCAACTGAAAGAGGCGCAGCGTACTGCAAATATTGGTAATTATGAGTGGGATACCGTGAACAATAAAGTTTCCGGGAGCGATCATTTTTATCAGCTGCTCGGGTTACGAAAAAAGAAGTGTTATGATTTTGATCTGTTATTTAACAATGTACACCCGGATGATCGTGAATCCCTTCAGAAAGTGATCCAGAAATCCATTCAGTCTTCGGAATCCTTTTCCATCCAGTTCCGTTATATAACTCCAGACGGGATGATAAAGCATTTTGAAGCTATAAGACAATCACATAATTACCAGTCCTGCGAAAAAAATTATTTTGCCGGTACAATACAGGATATTACTGAATTAAAAAAAACAGAACAGAAGTTATTTAATTCCATAATCGAAGCAGAAGAAAATGAACGCAAGAGGATTGCTGCCGAATTGCATGACGGCGTCTGCCAGTATCTCGCAACTTCAAAACTGCTTCTACAGGCACTTGATACGAATTCCGACCAGCCCCTGTCCTCCCAGAAGCCTATACTCGATAGGATATTTGCTACCGTGAATGAATCGTTGAGACTGACCCGGAATGTATCCCAGCAACTGGTCCCCCTGATTCTGTATGAAGAAGGCCTTCTTTCTGCCATTCAGGAACTAATTTCCACCTTAAACCTGGTGGACAGCCAGCGGTATCATATTTGCACTGAGGGGCGTCCTGTAGATCCTGAGCCTCATTTTTCAATTAACCTATATCGTATTGTTCAGGAATTTATTAATAACAGCCAAAAGTATTCCGAAGCCAGCAGTATAAAAGTAAAAATACTCTATTCCGTCAATGCGCTGGAAATTCATCTGTCTGACAACGGGTGTGGTTTTGACCTTGAACAGGTTAAAAAACAAAAAGGGATTGGTCTGTTCAACATGACTAACCGGATCTGTTCAATCGGGGGACGGTTCAGGTTTGCCAGCCGGCCGGGCAAAGGGGTTTCTTTAAAATTATATATTCCGGTTTCTAAATACAGTAGCAAAGGTTAACGGTTAAATGTATGGCTACACCAGGGGTTGTTGGCCAGTGCCGGCAATAAGTAATTTTTGGAAATCTGTAGCCAGCTTACTCAGTAATTGACAGGGGCTCCAGTTGGATTCATTGAAAACAAGACTTAACAGCAGAAAGGTGGTTTAACCTGCGTGACCGGCTCATGAAGGTTGTATAATTCTGGCTTGATATAAATATAATATTTTTGATATGCCATTATTTATTTCAAGATGGTTTTAAGTATTCTTGCTTAATCAGTTAAGTGGTTTCCATTAATTACATTTATTAGCGTTGCTGAGATATATTTTTTCCGCCGGTTATGCGTTTTGTTTGCACAAGTACCAGGCCGTCTGAGCAAGGGCCATATTTTTAAAATCCAAAATCTGAAGTGCATGTCTGCAACTCTACTTTTTTTTAAAGTAAAATCAACTTCCCGTTTAAGCCATATAGCTGTTTTTTCAGTTCTCTTATTATTGGGTGAAATAAAGGTGTCACAGGCACAGGTAAACAGCTATACATTCAGCACCAGTACCGGAAATGTGCTGGAAACAGGTGGTTTCACCAATTTACTCAACAATTTTCTGGATGATGATGTATCTGCCATGGCAAATATTGGTTTCACTTTCCGGTTTGCCGGAACAAACTATACTAATTTCAGCGTTACCTCAAATGGGTTGATGCAATTGGGAGGGTCGGCCGTCACAGATTATAATAATGTAACCGGTAATCTGACCGGCCCCTATCTTATACCCTATTGGGATGATAATTATACCGATGCAGATGGCAACGTGCAATATAAGGTAATGGGTGTCGCGGGAAGCAGGAAACTGGTGGTTGAGTTTAATCTGTCTTACCTTGGAAATACCGGTGCGGCCGATAAACGTTTCCAGGTCTGGTTGTTTGAAACGACCAACCGGGTGCATTTTGTATATGGGGCCGGTAATAATTTTAATGGCGGATATTCCATTGGAATTTTAACCAATGGCCTGACGGATTTTATTTCCGTAAGCGTAGCTTCAAATACAAGAAGTATTGTAACTGCAAATGATAATAACACGACCTGGCCAGGATCGGGCAGGGCGTATAGTTTTATAAACAGCAATACACTGCCTGTAACCTTATTAAATTTCAGTGGTTACAGGTCCGGCAGCAGGAATCAGCTGCAGTGGACAACTGTAACCGAGATCAACAACCAGGGTTTTGAACTGCAACGATCCGCGGACGGAAATAACTTTACTACAATTGATTTTATTCAATCCCAGTCAACAGGCGGCAACAGCAACGTTCAGCTCAGTTACCTGTATACGGATAACAGCATTTCAACAGGCAAGCAGTATTACCGGCTTCGCCAGCTGGATATAGATGGCCAGGGCCGATTTAGTAATGTAATTAAAATTGACGGTCAGATTCCTTCTGAGGTCCGGGTGGATGGCGTTTTCCCGAATCCCGTCGTTACCAATACCCTCAACCTCCAGCTGACTTCACCAAACAGGCAGTCACTGGCCATTTATTTGTACGATATGTCTGGAAGAATTGTTCTGTCCAGAAATATTCCTGTTGAAACGGGTAGTAATACGATACCAGTTGATATCAGTCAGGCGGCAACTAATTTATATCAGTTAAAGATCATGGATAGCCGGGGGTATAACTGCGGTAATATAAAGGTGTCCGTTGTTAAATAAGCATGGTCGTCAGCCATAGACCGGGCAGGCAAAGTACTGACCATGATTTCCGGGATTTCCGAATAAACTGCAGCGTTAAGCAGGGAAGGTATATTGTTGTATAACCGGGCATAAAAGGTTGTTTTTTGAAAAAACAGCCCCTGTACTCACGGGGAAGGCAAGAATGCATGTTTGCCTCTTTTATTAGCCAGTTTATTTTTCTATCTTGCCCCAACATTATACCACCATGCATATCCTGATCACCGGAGGAGCCGGATTTATCGGCAGTAACCTTACCCGCAAATTATTCCAGGACGACCCGTCGGTCCGGATCACCTGTATCGACAATTTTGACCCCTTTTACAAAGAGGAAATTAAACGTTTTAATATCCGTGATTTTATTGCCCTTCCCGGGTACCAGTTTATTCAGGCAGATATTTCCACCTGCTCTGCGGAGGAAATGACCGGGCTAATAAAGGAACCCGTGGATGTAATCGTGCATATTGCGGCCAAAGCAGGGGTCAGGCCGAGTATTGAAAACCCACTGGCTTACCAACAGGCAAACGTAATCGGGTTACAGCAAATGCTGGATTTTGCCCGGTTAAATAAAATAAAACAATTTGTATTTGCTTCCAGCAGCAGTGTATACGGGGTGAATGACCATTATCCCTGGAAGGAAGATGAGCAGCTGATGCCGATCAGTCCTTACGCCGGTACCAAACTCGCCGGGGAAATGATGGGGCATGTCTACAGTCATTTATTTGGCATCCGCTTCCTGGCACTCCGTTTTTTTACCGTTTATGGTCCGGGACAGCGGCCTGATCTCGCAATTCACAAATTCACCAAATTTATCCTGCAGGGAAAGCCGATCCAGATGTTCGGGGATGGCAGTACCAGCCGTGATTATACATTTGTCGGGGATACCGTAAAAGGCATTATCGGCGCTATTCATTATACCGGCAGTGATTTTGAAATAATCAACCTGGGTAATAATTATACTGTTTCATTGAAAGAACTGATCGAAGCCATTGAGGATGTAATCGGCAAGAAAGCGGTTATAGAAATGCATCCGGAACAACCCGGTGATGTGCCCCGGACCTTTGCTGATGTGTCAAAGGCCAAATCTTTACTGGGCTATGATCCGCAAACCAAACTGAAAGATGGATTGACCGCCTTTTATGACTGGTTTAATGCAAACAGTGAGCTGCTTATGAAATAAAAGGGGCTCAATAAGTGCCTCAGGAAATTATGTTTTTCCCTTTGTAAATTTTCCGGATGTTGTAGGTCTTCTTATTCTGGGACTCATAATAGGTCCGGATATTGATATCTGCCACAATACCAATCGTGATCAGTTGAATACCTCCCAGTAAGAGGATCAGTCCGAGAATCAGCAGCGGCTTTCCCCCGATATTATTTCCCATCAGCTTCAGTCCCAGCAGATACAGGTTGATGATCAGCCCCAGTCCGAAACTGATAAAACCCATAGTGCCGAATAAGTGCATCGGCTTTTGCATATACCGCCGCAGAAAGACCATCAGTACCAGGTCGCTGAGTACTTTAAAAGTCCGGTTCATTCCATATTTCCCTTTGCCATACTTCCGGGCATGATGCTGCACATTAACCTGTGTAATCCGGGCCCCCTGCATTTTCGCCAGCACCGGGATAAAGCGGTGTAATTCCCCATATAATCCCAATTCTGCGGCGATTTCTCGCCTGAATAATTTCAACGTACATCCGTAATCCTTAATATGCACCCCGGTAAAGCTGCGGATCAGCGCATTCGCAATCCGGCTGGGCACCTGCCGTAAGAGCATACTATCCTGCCGGTTGATCCGGTTGCCGGCTACGACATCCCAATCCTCTTTTTTCAGTAATTCCAGCATGGATGGAATATCAGAAGGATCATTTTGCAGATCACCATCCAGTAAAGCGATATAAGTTCCTTTCGCCTGATCAATTCCGGCCATCATGGCATTGCTTTGTCCATAATTTTTCCGGAGCTCGACCAACCAGGTCCGGTCATCAGCACTTTCAATAATCCGTTGTTTTGTCTGATCCGTGGATCCGTCATCTACCAGGATCACTTCATAGTCCATGCCCCGGAGTGCCGTATGCACAGCCGCCAACAAGGGAGCAATATTCTCCTCTTCATTTTTAACAGTAATCACCAATGACAATTCGGGCATAGTGGTAAATATGGGTAAAGATAAATGCTTTACAGGACACAGAGGTTGAAAGAAGGGTTTAGAAAGCCTGAAAGGAGATAGGGATTGAAAGAAGAGTTTAGAAGGTTTATAGAGTACTAGAGAAGCTAGTGGTTTAAAGTAGAGTTTAGAAAGCCCGAAAGGAGAAAGAGACTGAAAGAAGGGTTTAGAAGGTTTATAGAGTACTAGAGAAGCTAGTGGTTTAAAGTAGAGTTTAGAAAAACTTTCTAAGTAGGGGCTGTTGACTCCCGACTCCCGACTCCCGACTCCTGACTCCCGACTCTTCCCCACTTCCATCAATACTTTTTTCAAATAATTTTATTATTTTGTCAGCCACCTAAAAACAAACAACATGAGAAAACTGGCCTTATCCGCCCTGGCCCTGATGATGGCCATGGGTTCCCTTTTTGCCAAAGAGGTAGATGACTCAACTAAACTACTGCTCAAACAACTGGAAGCCTATGCGAAATTCCAGGATTCAGTAAAAAAAGCATTGAAGTATGAAACGGGTATGATCAGCCTTCCGTCAGGTGTGGCAAAATTGAATGTACCAAAAGGGTTCAAGTTCCTGGGGCTCGAACAAAGCCGGTATGTGATCCAGGATCTGTGGGGTAACCTGCCGCAGCAACACCTGCAGGGTATGGTCTTTCCGGAAGACGGAGACCCGTTCAGTGACAGTTCCTATGCCTATGTGGTCGAATACAATCCGGTTGGCTATGTGAAGGATGCAGACGCCAAGGATATTAATTATGATGATCTGCTGAAGGAAATGAAATCAGATGATGCGGAGGAAAATGCCCAACGTAAAGCCATGGGTGGTGAGGGTATGTATACGGAAGGATGGGCTGCTCATCCTTTTTATGATGATCAGAAAAAAGTACTGCATTGGGCCCTGGATATCCGGGTGGAAGGACGGGATGAGCATACCCTTAATTATAAAGTAATTCATTTGGGAAGAAAAGGAATGATGACCATGAGTGCAGTCTCCGGCATGGGACAACTCGATTTGGTTAAATCCGATGTAGATAAGGTGATCTCCATGGCAGAATATACGGAGGGGAACCGTTACAGCGACTTTGATTCTAAAGTGGATGACGTGGCCGCCTGGACAGTGGGTGGCCTGGTGGCGGGTAAAGTGCTGTTGAAAACAGCAGCCGGTGCCGGTATCCTGAAATTCCTGAAGTTTATAATCATTGGGATCATTGCAGCCGGTGGTGCCATCTGGAAATGGTTTTCCGGCCGTCGCAAAAAGGAAGAGGAATTTGTCTATGAACCGCAACCCGCGCCGGTGCATATAGAAGAAACACAGCTGCCTGAACCTCCGCAAGCAACGGAAGGAACTACGGATAAACAAATTTAAAAAAGAAGAGGCTACTCAAAGGGTAGCCTCTTCTTTTTTTATAGTTGTCGGTTGTCAGCTGTCAGTTGTCAGGAAACAGCCCATTCTAAGAGAATATTTTTTAACCTTTTAAACTCTTCTTTCCACATCTTTCTCCTTTAGTCCTCCAAACCTTTTAAACCCTTCTTTAAACCATTATCCTTTTTAAGACTCCATGATTCCCGCCAGTTCCAGGCTCTTCTTCTTCAGCTTTCTCAATTCCAGATCTTCAATGACCGGGTCGGGGGTGAGCACTAATGAAGTATTGTTTTCCCTCCACCAGTTATTGTTTTTCAGTTCATCAAAGGAGATCACGCCTACCAGGTATTTCCGGTCTTCGTTGGCATGCCATTCCTCAATCCATTCAAAGCGGTCTTTCGGGATTAAATTAATATCATCGAAACTGACATAGGCCCGGAGAAAGATATCGTTGCTGAGTTGATGGGGCTGATGATGGTATAGTTTTTTGTACTCATACCGATACTGGTATCGCAGGGCGGCTATATCACTTAAAACGGCAGAGGCCGTCGGAAAACTGCCGGCCCCTTTTCCATAAAAAAATTGTTTATCGGCAAAACCACTCTCAATAACCACCCCGTTGTATTCATTTTTCACAAAAGCGAGGTGATCATCCTGGTTAATAAACTGCGGCAAAACAAAGGCCGCTACTTTCCCGTTCCGTAATTTCTGCGCCTGGGCTACCAGCCGGATGGCCTGTCCTTTTGATTTGGCTACCCCGGCATCAGCCGCCTGGATATTCTGTATCCCATTAAAAAGGATCTGTTCAGGTGCCTCCGTAATGCCATAAGCATGGGTGAGCAGGAAGGTCCACTTGTTCACCGCATCATATCCTTCCACATCCAGTTTGGGATTGCTTTCCGCAAAGCCCAGTTGCTGGGCCAGTACCAGTGCCTGTTTGAAATCCAATCCTTCATCAAACATTTTGGTAAGGATAAAATTGGTAGATCCGTTAACAATCGCCTTGATCGAATGCAGCAGGTCGTTGTCATAATATTCCTCCAGGTTGCGGATGATCGGGATGGAAGCGCAGGCGGCTGCTTCATACAACAGGGAACGGCCGGTGGTTTCCTGTAGTTCCAGCAGGGCGGTTAAATGTTCGGCGATCATTTTTTTGCTGGCACTGACCACATCTTTTCCATTATTTAGCGCTGTACTTACAATATGAAAAGCAGCATCCGCGTCATCAATCACTTCCACAATTACATTAATGTCCTTGTCATTCAGGAGTTCATCACGTTCCGTGGTAAACAGGCTGGCGGGGGCATTCCGTTTCTTCTCAATATTTTTAATACATATTTTCTTAATGCTGGCTTTGAGCGAAGGGGTTTGCTGTAAGACCTTATATAAGCCTTCGCCCACTACACCAAATCCGAATAATCCGATTGTTAACTGTTTATGTGTTTCCATATTTTATTCGTTCACAATTTTTAAATGAGATAGTTTTCGTTCGTCTATAAATTTCACCAGGGCGTTTTCAATTTTCTCGTATTCAAGCAGGAATCCGTCATGTCCGAATTCACTGGTGATGGTGAGCAGTTCGGCGCCCGGTATATGTTGCTGCAAAAATTCCTGTTCCGAGATAGGATATAAGAGATCAGAGTATATACCAATCACCAGTGTTTTGGCCCTGATGGAAGCCAACGCTGCTTTCACCCCTCCGCGGTTACGGCCGGTGTCATGACTGTCCATGCTCTGCGACAACCGGTAGTAGCTGATCACATTAAAACGGTTGACCAGTTTGATCCCCTGGTAACGCTGGTAGTTATCCGCAGCATATACGGTTTCGGGGCTCATGGCCACAAAGGCTTTGTCCCTTCGTTGTGTAATGGAGTAACCATTGTAATGTCGATAGGAGAGCAGGGCAATAGAACGGGCAGCCGACAATCCTTTCTGACCGGCGTCTGCTCTTTGTTCCAGCCAGCTGGGATCCGCTTCAATGGCCATCCGCTGGGAAGTGTTGAAAGCGATTCCCCAGGGAGAAAGCACCGCATTGGTGGCAATCGGTACAATATGTTCAAACAAATCCGGTTCCTCAATCGCCCATTCCAGCAATTGCATCCCGCCGGTACTGCCACCCAATCCTACAAAGACTTTAGTAATACCTAAATGGTTTTTCAAGTGCTGGTAGGTCCTGATCATATCGCGGATGGTAAAGACAGGAAACCCGTTATAGTAAGGCCGTCCGGTCAGCGGATTCCGGCTGATCGGGGAGATACTGCCATACGGGCTTCCAGGTTTATTCACGCAAATGATAAAGTACTTTGCCGGATCCAGGTATTTTCCTTCACCCACCAGTCCCGGCCACCATTCCACCGGATTGCTGTTGGCGGTGAGTGCATGAAAGATCCAAACCACATTGTCCTTTGCCGCGTTCAGTTTGCCATGGGTGGTATAAGCCAGGTGAAAACCGGGCAGGCTTTCACCGGACTCTAACGTAAATAGCTGGTTGTATTGAAATGTCGTGGTCATCTTTATGCCAGTGTTGCGTTTGCGGATACTTTTTCAAAAGCCTGTTCAAAATCGGCTTTGATATCTTCGATATGCTCAATACCCACACTGATCCTGACCTGGTTGGGCAATACACCGGCTGCAACCTGGTCGGCTTCACTTAATTGTTCGTGGGTGGTGGAAGCCGGATGAATGGCGAGTGTTTTCGCATCACCTACATTAGCCAGGTGACTCACCAGTTTAAGCGCGTCAATAAACTTGCTGGCATTTTCTTTCGTGCCCCTCACACCGAAATTGAGTACTCCACCAAATCCGCGCTTCAGGTATTTTTTAGCCAATGAATGATAAGGATTGCTTTTCAATCCGGGATATTGTACAAATTCCACCGCCGGATGTTGTTCCAGCCATTCCGCCAGTGCCTGTGCATTTTCCACATGTCGCTGTACCCGGAGACTCAGGGTTTCTAATCCCTGTAACAAAAGGAAGGAGTTAAAAGGACTCTGGGAACTGCCAAAATCACGAAGCCCTTCCACCCGGGCGCGAATGGCAAAAGCGATGTTGGGCAGGCCTAACGGATTGCCTTCCCCGAAGATGTCCCAGAATTTCAGTCCGTGATAGCCTTCAGATGGTTCTGTGAATTGCGGGAATTTTCCATTGCCCCAGTTATAATTACCACCGTCAATGATCACACCACCAATACTGGTACCATGTCCGCCAATCCATTTGGTGGCCGATTCCACCACGATATTCGCGCCATGTTCAAGCGGGCGGAATAAATAACCACCGGCTCCAAAAGTATTGTCTACTACCAGGGGCAGATCATACTCTTTGGCAATGGCCGCAAATTTTTCAAAATCAGGAATATTCAACCGGGGATTACCAATCGTCTCGAGATAGATCGCTTTGGTGTTTTTATCAATGTGTTTGACAAAGCTTTCCGGATCATCTCCATTGGCAAACCGTACTTCGATGCCCAGTCGTTTAAAGGCCACTTTAAATTGATTATAGGTACCTCCGTATAGGAACGACGTGGAGATGAAATTATCACCCGCCTGCAAGATATTGTTCAGGGCCAGAAACTGGGCAGCCTGGCCAGAACCGGTAGCTACTGCTGCTACTCCGCCTTCCAGCGCGGCAATGCGTTGTTCAAACACATCCGTGGTCGGATTCATGATGCGGGTATAGATGTTTCCGAATTCTTTCAGTCCAAACAAGTTGGCCGCGTGCTCCGCGTTATTAAATCCATAGGAAGTAGTCTGGTAGATCGGAACCGCCCTGGATTTGGTGGTAGGATCAATTTGTTGTCCGGCATGAAGCTGGAGTGTTTCGAAATGATGAGGTGTAGACATAGTTTAATTTTTTGGTTTTAAAAATCAATGAAGTAAAGAGGACAATAAAACAGGGTGCAGAGCCCTTTGCGGGGGTAATAATATAGTATGCCTTACGGCATACAACAACAGCAGCAAATGCACCGGTTCAGGGTGCCAGTAGAAGCGTATGAAATTTTGCTGTGCGTCATTTACCCGATAAAATTAGTGGACAATGCAGGACCCTGCCAAATTATTTCCTTTTTTTCTGCTTAATGATTTGTTAAGGCTGTTATAACCGAATGATTGTTTGTTTCGGAATAATGACAGTTGATCGGCTGTCGGTTTCTTTCTTGTTGAATAGTTTGCGGGTTCATCCTTTCTGGTTTTAAACATGATGAAAATTGTTAGACAATTGATTCCGGCCGGAATCGGTAATTACCAAGAAGGAGAGCGGGTGGACCGGGAGGCAATACCCCGTCGCTAAAGCTATGGGGTATAAAAAAAGCTCACCCGATAAAACAGATGAGCTTTTGAATATCTTAAAGACTATTTAGAAGCTATATATCTGGCTTATCTTTCCCGTTTGCACGGGATGGAGTTGGCACCTTTTCCACTGTCATCCTGAGCATCATTGTCATCCTGAGTTTATCGAAGGATGCGAAGGAAGGAGTGGAGAGGTTGTCAAGGCATCATCGGGCCATTACCCTCTGCCTTTCTTGATAAGTACATTAAAGAACTGCTGCAAATATACAACAGGTAGGTAATTTAAAAAACAAAAACCGATTCAAGAGGCAAACGGTTGTTCGCTATTCCTTCAAAGCCCTTTGTGGTCAAGGGTTTCAGGGCTTATAATTTTTTTCAATCCATTCTTCCTGGGAGCGGGCCAGATGATCCAATGGAGTTTTTTGCTCGATCTTCTCCTGGGCCTTCCGAATGGCACTGCTGATCATACTGTGCTCAATCAGTTCTGTTTCCTTCATACCCAGCTGTTCCATCACTTTAATAATTTTTTCTCCGCCGAACTGGCTGAACAGTGGTTCACGTAAGGAGGAGTAAACAACAGCTTTTTCAAGATGCATGGACTGGTAAGCTTCCTGTTCTTTACTATGTAAGGGATAATGTTCGGCGAAAAGGGGTGTTCTGCCGGCCCGTTGTGCGGTCAATGCCTCACGGACCAGTAATACAGGTACCGTTACAGAACTGTGTTCATTCATATAAGCCGTGATTTTTTCGAGACTTTCCTCAAACCAGCAAACGATCACGGATTGCGGCTGATTATTCCAGGCTTCCAGCAATACAGTCAGTTTGGCGGGCTCACTGATCACCACTTTGTCGGTTACCGTTACCGAATCAGAATTGTTTTTCTTTTTGAATAAACCAAACATGGGGCGAATTTGCTGCTAAAGTAGAATGCAGGGGGGGAGCAACCAAATTATTTTAACGTATACAAAAAAGGCCACCGCTCTTACAAGCGGCAGCCTTTTCTGTTACTGTGTATGAAAACCGTCCTTTAGTTGTTTAATTCATTGCGGTCTCTTTGGACATTTTAGTGCCGGTATACATCCAGGCTTTCGGGGTTACCGGTTTTTTTGATTTAGCATTTTTAACGGTAACAACAGCGGGTTCTTCTACCGGGACAAATGCCGCAGCAGGGTTTTCCGCATTGTATTCTTTACCCAGACAAATACTCAGGGTATTGGTCAGTTTATCGTAAATCAGGGTGCCTTCCGCTACGTCATTTCCTTCCGCGGTTTTCTGAGCGGGTATTTTATAGGTTGCCGGTGATTTCCTGAGCATGGCTTTCACGCGACCCTGGGGCAATCCATCGATCCAGGCGATTCCCTTATTTACTTCATCAAGAGTAATGCTGAGAAGGGCTGCATCCACATTGGTGGCAGACTCATATTTCCCGATCACCGGGAATACATCTTCACGGGTAGGGGGTGCCGGGGCTGTTAGGATCTTATCGCGATACAACGCCGAAATAGAATCTACCGTGGGATTTTTCTTTGCATCCCAGGTTTGCTGGGCACTGACTGTAACGGAAAGTAAGGTCAATACAAATCCGCCCATTATAACAATGGTCTTTTTCATAAGAGAAATTTTTAATGATTTAATTGGTACTCGGGCATTACTTCAAAATATTGTGCCAGAGTAAATATTTGTGGATAACTTCAAAAACTTTGGCTCTTTTTCCCTGTTTTTGATGGAGTTACTGGCGGAAGGGTCAATCATCTCCATCACTATATAAAGAGGGAGCCCCGCTGAATCAGTATCTTCGTTTCCCGATATGGCAAAGAGTAAACAACCAGAAATCACCCCTGTGGTGCAGGAACCCGAGACCATTGAAGTATATGGGGCCCGGGTGCATAACCTGAAAAATATTGATATATCCATCCCCAAGAATAAGCTGGTAGTGATCACCGGTATCAGTGGCAGTGGCAAATCCTCCCTTGCTTTTGATACCATTTATTCGGAAGGTCAACGCCGGTATATGGAAACTTTCGGCGCTTATGCCCGGCAGTTTATTGGTGATATGGAACGGCCGGACGTTGATAAGATCACAGGTCTGTCTCCGGTGATTTCCATTGAACAAAAGACCACGAATAAAAATCCCCGCTCCACCGTAGGCACGGTGACGGAAATCTATGATTTTCTCCGCTTGCTCTACGCCCGTATCGGGGAGGCTTACTCCTATAATACCAAAAAGCGGATGGTGAAATGGAGTGAGGAGGAAATCGTCGATAATATCTTTAAAAAATATAAGGGGAAAAAGATAGCCCTGCTGGCCCCCATGGTCCGGGGACGTAAGGGCCATTACCGGGAACTTTTTGAAGATGTACGCAAAAAAGGATTCCTGAAAGTGCGTGTGGATGGGGAAATAAAGGACCTGGTTCCCAAAATGCAGGTCGACCGGTATGTGATCCATGATATTGAACTGGTAGTGGACCGGCTGCAGGTAACCGATGAACTCAGGGCCAGGCTGAGCCAGAGTGTTCAACAAACCCTCAAACTCGGCAAGGATCTGATGTTTATGCTGGTGGACGATACAAAATTTGTCCAGTTTTCCAAATTGCTGATGTGTGAGGATACCGGTATCAGCTACGAAGAACCTTCCCCCAATGCTTTTTCGTTCAACTCTCCGTATGGGGCCTGTCCGGTCTGTAAAGGACTGGGTACAAAGCACCATATCAATATGGATGCGATCATTACCGACCCCACCCTGAGTATCAGTGAAGGGGGGATTGCCCCGCTGGGAGAAGAACGCGATGCGTGGGTTTACCGCCAGGCCCAGGAGGCGGCGAAAAAGAACAAGATTTCCCTGACGAACCCGGTAAGTAAGCTGACGCAAAAGCAGCTGAACATCATGTTCTATGGAAATGAAGACGGGCAGCAGGAAGACATCGAATTTGAAAACGCCAAATTCGATCCCAATGCCCCCTTTGAAGGAGTGATCAATATGCTGCAACGCTGGTTTGCCAATCCATACAGTGAAGCAATCCGGGAGTGGGCAGAGGACTATATGATTGTAAAACCCTGTGACAGCTGCAATGGCACCCGTTTGAAAAAAGAAAGTCTCTGGTTTAAAGTCAATGGCCGCAATATTGCCGAATTGAGTCAGATGAATCTCGACAACCTCGCGGCCTGGTTTGATGGCATCGAACTGATGCTGGACAACAAGCAACAGGCTATTGCCAAGGATGTGCTGAAGGAAATCAGGGAACGGTTGCAATTTTTGCTCGATGTGGGACTGACTTATCTGACCATCAATCGTTCTTCCCGCACGCTCAGTGGGGGAGAGTCACAACGGATACGGCTGGCTACCCAGATTGGTTCCCAGTTACAGGGGATCACGTATATTTTAGATGAACCTTCGATCGGATTGCACCAACGGGATAATCACCGCCTGATCGAGGCATTGAAAAATCTCCGCGATATTGGAAACAGTGTGCTGGTGGTGGAACACGATAAGGATATTATGCTGGCGGCGGATCACCTGATTGATATCGGACCCAAGGCCGGTTTCCATGGCGGACGGATCGTGGCTCAGGGTGATCCCAAAGATTTATTAAAACTGGATACCCTGACTTCCGGTTACCTGAACGGCCATCATCGGATTGAAATACCGGCAGAGCGTCGGCAAGGAACGGGAAAATTCCTCGAGTTGAAAGGTGCCGCCGGAAATAACCTGAGGAAAGTGGATGTGAAATTTCCATTGGGAAAATTTATCTGCGTGACCGGCGTGAGTGGAAGTGGTAAGTCTACCCTGATCAATGAAACCTTATATCCCATCTTGTCCAAACATGCATTTGGCTCAAAAATGACCCCGCTGGAGTATAAATCCATCAAGGGCCTCGAACTGATTGATAAAGTAATTGAGATTGACCAGTCGCCGATTGGCCGAACTCCGCGAAGTAATCCGGCCACCTATTGCGGATTTTTTACCGAGATCCGGACTTTGTTTGCCTCTCTTCCGGAATCCAAAATACGGGGATACAATGCAGGTCGGTTCTCCTTTAATGTAAAAGTGGGCCGTTGTGATGTGTGTGAAGGCGGGGGCATGCGGGTGATTGAAATGAATTTCCTGCCGGACGTATATGTCCATTGTGAAAAATGCAATGGCAAACGCTATAATCGTGAAACACTCGAGATCCGCTACAAAGGGAAATCCATTGCGGATGTACTGGCGATGACGGTGGAAGAAGCGGTTGAATTTTTCCAGCCGGTGCCCTACCTCTTCAGGAAGATCAAAGTGCTGGAAGAAGTGGGACTGGGATATATCACGCTCGGACAGTCGGCCGTAACACTCAGCGGTGGTGAAGCCCAACGGGTCAAATTATCCACGGAACTCGCCAAACGGGATACGGGGAAAACCTTTTATATTCTTGATGAACCAACCACGGGATTGCACTTTGAAGATATCCGTCACCTCCTGGTGGTATTAAATAAACTGGTGGACCGCGGCAACACGGTTTTGGTGATTGAACATAATATGGATGTGATCAAAGTGGCCGATCATGTGATTGATATTGGTCCGGAAGGCGGCGATGGGGGAGGAAGGGTGTTGTTTGAAGGAACGCCGGAGGAGCTGGTGAAAAATAAGGAGAGCTTTACCGCACAATACCTGAAAATGGAATTATAAAAAAAGGACCAGCATTGTTGCTGGTCCTTTTTTATTCAGCTATTTATTATAAGCTAAAACTTGCATTGCCCAATCCATAGCTTAGGCCAAATACAGACATAAATATCTTTGACATGATTAAACCTATAACCACAAATACCACAATCATGACGAGCAATGAAACTACAAAGTAGCTGACTTGTTTGTCTTGTGGTGTTTTCTTAAGTTTAGGTAAACCCAGGTAAAGCAGGTACAATCCGTAAAGGCTGGCGAGTCCTCCGATAATGGCGAGTGAAGGTATGATTGCCAGCAATCCTCCCACCCATCCGGGGGTCCAGGAATATGCCACCAGTTGTACAGATTTACCCAAATTCTTTTCGGAACCAAAACTGGGAGCCAGGGCATCTATTACAAATGCGCTTACAAACACACTCAGTAAAGCACCTGCAAGAACAGAAATTCCGTGGTACAGACCCCAGTCAATACCCTTGAGACGGACGCCGAATCCAAGGTTAGCACCTATTAAGCCATATCCGATAAATGCAGCAACTGCGGCTGCTCCTGCCAGGGGTAATACATATCCGGTAATG
Organism: Bacteroidota bacterium; assembly: GCA_029561255.1. Lineage (GTDB taxonomy): Bacteria > Bacteroidota > Bacteroidia > Chitinophagales > Chitinophagaceae > JJ008. The sequence continues at coordinate 39,923 of JAKQJH010000097.1, forward strand.
ATGCCCGGCACATTTGCTTCTTCTCCATTTACGACATCCCATTCTTTAGCGGGTGTCAGCATAATGTTTTTTGCTCTTTCAATTAAGTTCATAATTGGTTGTTTTTGGTTGAAGACCTACTCATATGGCTTTTCGGCATTCGCCCCCGGTTCAGGCTCCGGGTCGCCTTACTGCTTATGGAACTAATTTAAGCTAGTTTCTGCATAAATGAGAATGAAACAAAGCTAATTGTTGATAACCGGTTAACATATCCCTGTTTTAGGGGAATCTGAAGACAAAGTACGAAGTTAGAAGTACGAAGTACGAACGGGATTTCGTGAAGCGAGTTACTATACGTTATTTAAGGTTGGACTTTCTTAGAAGTGGCTGTTATTGCCGACTGCCGACTGCCGACTGCCGACTGCCTACTGCATACTGCCTACTGCCAACTAATCCCCCCTGTAAACAACAAAAGCCACTAAACAGCGGCTTCTCGTACTTCGTACCTCGTACTTCGTACTTGTTGATTCCCTTAAGGTAAAGGCAGGAAGTGATTGTAAAAATCTTCAGCTTAGGGGTTCCTGGTTTTGCCGGGATACTGGATTTAGACAATTTCCCTGCCTGGTTACCTGGATTAGAAATAATCCGGATAATACCTTTTCGGGTTTCTTAGTTATGACAATTAAAAGAGCTCAGGGTTGATAAATTCCCGAAAGCAGGGCAGAGAGCATTTAATAAAATTGTATACAAATGAGAGTACCAATAGAGAACGGATTAGGTTTATTCAACCAGGTATCAGATTTTACTAATCTCCCTGCCGCTTTTCGGGACGGCATTCGTTTTTAACGTATTTCAAATTTTCCGGAGGCGGTTTCCGCATCTCCCTGGAAAACACTAAATGTATATTTTCCTTTGCGCAGGCCACTCAGCTTATAATGACTCTTCGGTTTCATTTTATAATGCTGGATGATGGTGCCCTGCAGGTCAAATACAAAGAAGTCTACTTCGGCGCCGTCATTTTCTTTGGCTACCACGTGCATCTCACGTTTTACGGCAGCCGGATGAATTTTGACAGCTGAATTATTCAGGGAAGTAAAATTCCGGGATTTGCCTTTTTCTTTTTTAGCCGGTTCTTCTTCTTCCGGATTGTTGCTTACAGTAATGGGTTTACGGTAAGGGGTGCCGGAGGCGAATGCCGGTTCAGCAATGAGGAGGCCGGTGAGGATCACCAGTCCCGCCAGGCTGCGGACATTAAATAAGGGTTTCATAGTGGTTCGGTATTAGGCGGTACGGATCAGTAAAACACCGGGCATTTCAGGTGCTTCAGGTTACTGTTGCCACCGAGGCGCCAGCCAAGCCGGAAAATACTGGAGAAGAAAGCGTCATTTTGTTTGGGATCGCCTCTTTCAGCAAATTCTTCATAGGGCCGGGTGGTCGGGAAGCTATAAGTACCCCTGTAGTATAACCTTCTTGCTTTTACCGCATCAGCGGCAGGGAGATACTGATCAAAATAGATCGGATCGATATAGTAGTTGTTACTCACATCATCTACATGATCGGTAAATAATTTACGGTGCAGGATCTCGAATCCGAGATACATGTTTTCTTTTACATAATATTTTACACCAAAACCTCCCAGCACATTTTTCTGGGTCAGTTTGTAAGGTTTACTGTCGGGGTATTCCGCAAATCCCTGTCCTTCGAGACGGAGTGGGGCGGTTTTCACCCAGCTGCCATCCACATCTTTGGTTTCCGGATTGAAATGATAGATACCCACACCCGCCAGTAAATAGGGGCGGAGTTTGCCAAGTAAGCCATCATATTTTTCCAGGAAATAAGTAGGATAAATTTCAGCAGCCACATAGGCTTCGCTGATTTTGGAACGGAAATTCAGATTCCTTTCCCGGCGGTCCATTTCTGCACCACCTTTGGAAGGGGCTTGTGCATCATCGCCTGAAACATAACCGAGGTTACCGGCAAGACGTAAACCGAACCATTCAGTAGGGTAGTAGTTAACGTACAGCCCTTTGTTCAGTTTGGTCAGTGGTAAATCAAGGTCTTTAATAAATGTTTTACCTACACCTGCACTTCCACCCAGGTCGCCAAGGAAGAACATCGGGCCTATGCCAAGACCGATTTCAACTTTGCCATTACCTGTTGTGAATGATTGTGCCTGTGAGGAAAAAGAGAAGACTGCAAGGAAGCAGACTAGCGCGGACAGCCGCACTTTGAGTAAACTTGTTCTCATTGGTATCAGATTTCTGGTTTTTCTACTATTGGATTTCGAGAACTAAGGTAGATGAATAGTAAAATACAGGGCTAATATTTGAGCCGTTATTTTTGTTTTTGACCAGAATTAAAGCGCTTCTACTTCGTGTTTTTACGAAGACTCAGGGTAAATACATAATGATATGGGGGATATTATCCTCAAGATAAATCTCGCCCTCAGGTTGAAAACCCAGCGATACATAGAAGGATTTTAAATATAACTGAGCTCCGATACGGATCGGTCCCGCTCCGTATAATATATATATTGTCTCAATCGATTTCTGCATCAGTTCACGGCCAATCCCTTTTCCACGAACAGCAGGGGAGCTTACCACCCGGCCAATAGATGCTTCCGGATACGACAGGCCCGGAGGTAATAAACGCGTATGCGCCAATAACTTTTTATCGGGCGTTTCATTATCCCATCCCATCAGGTGCCAGGCGGATATATCTTTATTGTCCATATCCTGGTACACGCAATTCTGTTCCACCACAAAAACCTCACTTCTTAACTGAAGTATTGCATAAAGTTCATGAGGCGTGAGTTCGTCGAATTTCTTGAGAGTCCAGGTGGTCATTTAACAGGTGTTTTGACAAAGATAGGGAAGAGAGAGAGTCCACAGTTGGCAGTCCACAGTCCACAGTAAACAGCCAATTCTAAGAAGGTTATATCTTAAGTAACAAATAGTAACTCGTTTTACGAAATGCCGCTCGTACTTCGTACTTCTAACCTCGTACTTCTAACTCACCCGTCTTCCCTGCTCAATCCTGATAAACTTATCTACACATCCCGGTACGTCTGCTTCATAGTGCGAAACAAATACCAGTGTCTTACCGGTTACGGTACAGACCCGGTTGATCAGTTCCAGCAGCCGGTGCTTTCTGTCCGGGTCCAGTCCCTGGCAGGGTTCATCCAGTATTAATAAGGGTGGGTCTTTTACCAGGGCCCTGGCCAGCAGCAGCATCCGTTGTTCACCGGTGGAGAGTTCCAGCAGTCGTTTATTTTTGTGTGTACTGATCCCGCAAACCTCCATCCATTGCATGACCCATGCTGTGTCTTCAGCGCTTACCTGCCGGAACAGTCCGATGGTATCAAAAAGTCCGGAAGCTACCGTTTCAAAACCGGTGGAAGAATCGTTGAAGTAGACATGTAGTTCAGGTGACAGGAAACCGGTTTTCTTCTTGATGTCCCAGATGCTTTCCCCGCTCCCTCTTCGCTGGCCAAATAAATGAATTTTATTCGCATAGGCCTGCGGGTTATCCCCGTTTACCAGACTTAATAATGTTGATTTCCCCGCTCCATTCGGACCTGTTAGCAGCCAGCACTCTCCGGGTAATACGCGCCAGTTGATCCGGTCCAGGATCAGTTTGTCGCCATACCGGACGGTCACTTCCTCCATATCGATAATACTGTTAAATACAGGATGTTCCTTTGACAAAGGAATTGTTTCAGCAGCAGGGGGTTCCTGTTTGGTCTCTACAACAACCGGCTTCCGGAGGAGTCCGGCCTTGTCTTCTATGGATTGCATATACCCGTTTTCCAGGAAGAGTACTTTATCCGCGCTCTCCGGAATTTCATCTGCCGAGCTGATCATCATTACCAATACTTTTGCCGCTTTCAGTCTTATGATCTGTTCGTTGAGCCACAGGCGGGTGCCTGTATCCAGTCCGGTAAAGGGCTGATCCATGATCAGTACCGCCGGTTTCCCCAGTAAGGCATTCAGTAACTGCAGTTTTTTATTTTCTCCGTTGGATAATTGGATGAGCTTCTCCTCCAGCAGATAGGCCATTCCCATTTCAGCTATCAGTTCCCGGGCCGCCGACAACTGCTGTCCCAATGATTCAGCCACGGTTTGGGTTTCTTCCGTATCATAGGAATTAAACCGCTGCTGGTAATACAAATCCGAGGTGGATTGCAGGGTTTTAAAATGATGCTGTTGTTCCACCCAGGCTATCGGACTCCCATCAGGAAAATGATAGGTAATCGTACCCTGGTAATATAATTGCTGAGCCAGCGCCAGTCCCAGGCTCGTCTTGCCACATCCAGCCGGCCCGGTAATAGCCAGAGCCTCACCGTTGTAAAGAGAAAATGAAATATTTTCCAGGATCTTTTTTCCTGAACGTGTGATCGAAAGATTGTTTACTGATAAGATTGGGGATGATAACATAAAAAAAAGAATAGCTACGAGCTGCGAGTTACGAGCTAGATTTTGTAAAACGAGTTACAATTTGTTATTTTAGATTTAACCCTCTTAGAATGGGCTGTTGACTACTAACTACCGACTACTATCTACTAACTAGTATCCGTACTTATCCTTCCACAGTCCCTTCAAAAACTTCCTCAGTTCTTCCTCCCGTGCATTTTTCCCTGGCTGATAAAAAGCTTTTCCGGCTAATTCTTTGGGCAGGTATTCCTGCGGGGAGAAATTGCTCTCATAACTGTGCGAATACTGGTATTCTTTTCCATA